>DATLPI010000077.1:0-6078 GCA_035535815.1 Actinomycetota bacterium
ACACCCGCCCGCCCGAGGAGTACATGGAGCGGGTCGAACGCGGTGAACTCCCGGTGGGGGGAGAGGAGCATCTCGACCCCTCCGACGCCTACCTCGAAGAGGTGTTCCTGCGCATGCGGATCCTCGAAGGGATCCCGTCCAGTTGGATCCACGAGCAGGTGTCGGCCCCGTTCATCGAGAGCGGGCTGATCGCCGACGAGTTCGGCACGCTGGTACCCACCGAGCGCGGCATGCTGCTGCTGAACGAACTGGTCCTGGCCCTCACGGCCGACGGGCGTCCGAGCCGCAACTAGCCCTTGTTTTCGTTGACGGAACGTCACATGGCCTGCAGGGTTTCGCCTTCACGACACCCTATGCTGGGGTGCGCTCCGTCCCCTCCCGATGGACGGATCCAGCCGGTGCCGCAACGAAAGGATGACGCTCGCGCGTCTTGGGTTCGTGAGGAGACTTCCCCCGCCCGTCCTGGCTGTGCTGCTGGCTCTCGCCGCGCTCGCGGTGCCGCTGGTGGCCTCGGTGAGCGCGTCGGCGCAGACCCCGGCCAGCGTTGCCGCCCCCGCCCCCGAGCGTCCCAACGTGCTGTTGATCGTCACCGACGACCAGCGCTGGGACACGCTCGACGCGATGCCGGTGGTGCAGCAAGAATTGGTCAGCCGCGGCGTCACGTTCTCGCATTCGTTCGTGTCGAACCCGCTGTGTTGTCCGAGCCGGGCGAGCATCCTCACGGGCAACTACTCGCACACCACGGGCGTCTACCGGCAGACCACGCCCTACGGTGCGTTCCCCTCGTTCCACGACGTCTCGACGCTGGCCACGTGGATGCACGACGCGGGCTACCGGACCGGCCTGTTCGGCAAGTACATCGACGCCTATCAGAGCGAGGCGTTGAACGGGTACGTCCCGCCGGGATGGGATCGATGGGTCGCTTTCGTGCACTCGGGCTACTACTCATACGGGCTCACCGTGGACGGCGAGCCCGAGTTCCACGGCGAGGATCCGTCGACGGACTATTCGACCACCGTGCTGGGCGACGCCGCGGAGCGGTTCATCCTGTCGGCGCCCGAGGGCCAGCCGGTCTTCGCTGAGTTCGCGCCGGCCGCACCGCACGATCCCGCGACGCCCGAGCCAACCTTCGACGGATCGTTCCGCGACATCGCGAAGTGGCGTCCGCCCTCATACGACGAGGCGGACGTCTCGGACAAGCCCGCGTACATGCAGGCGCTCCCGCGGCTCAGCCGCGAGTGGATGGCATGGATCGACGGGCTGCGCCGACGGCAATACGAGACGCTGCAGAGCGTCGACGTACAGATCGGTCGCCTCCTCGACGCCCTCGAGGAAACCGGCCGCCTGGAGAACACGCTGATCGTCTTCACCTCGGACAACGGCCTCCTGTGGGGCGAGCACCGGTGGATGAAGAAGGAGGTCCCCTACGACGAGGCGCTACGGGTGCCCATGGTGGTCCGGTACGACCCCATGGCGCTCGAACCGCGCACCGACGACCATCTGATCGTCAACGTCGACATCGCCCCGACGATCGCCTCCATCGCATCCGTGCCGCACCCCGCAACAGAAGGGATGAGTATGGAACCGCTCCTGGAGAACCCTGATGCCCCGTGGCGCAAGGACTTCCTGATCGAGCACATGGAGGGCTCCAATCCGGTCCCCTCGTACTGCGGTGTCCGCACCGAGACGCAGAAGTACGTGCGCTACGCGACCGGGGAGCGGGAGCTCTACGACCTGACGGATGATCCCGACGAGATGGTCAATCTGGTTGACGATCCTGCCCGGTCGACCGATGTGGCCACCCTCGATGCCCGCCTCGACCACCTCTGCGATCCGCCTCCACCGGGCATGGACGAGCAGGGTGGAACGCCCGCGGCCCTCGCCCTGGTTGGGGTCGCCGGTGCCAGCGGAGGCGCCGCCTACATGTCCCGGCGTCGCCGCCGGAGCACGCGATAGAGTGGCCCGATGCCGACCGTCAGCTGTCCCTCGTGTGCCACCCGCCAGAGCGTCGACGCCTCGGCCACGTCCTACACCTGCACGTCGTGCGGCAAGAGCTGGGACTTCGTGGTGTGTTCGTCGTGCGGATCGCGCTACCACGCCAAGCCCGGCGCCACCGGATGGACATGCCCGAACTGCGGGACCGCCCATGGGACGGCGGCGGCTCCGCAACCCCCAGCAGCCCCCGCCACCGCGATGTCGGTGTCCGGCGACGACCTCGATGACGTGCCGCCCGAAGGCCCGGCAGGCCCACAACAGCCCTTCGGCAGCCCGGAGCCAGGTTCCGCGTTCCCGATGCCGCAGGCCGACAGACGCGGAGGGTTCCCCCGGTGGGGGTTCGCGGTGATCGCGGTGGTGGTCGTGGCCATCGTCGCGGTGTTCCTGCTGACCCGTGGGGGTGACGACACGCCGAGCGAGACACCCGCGCCGAGCGCCGACGAGGCGATCGCCACGATGTGCACCGACGTCCAGCAGTCGACCCAGGTCCTGCGCGACGATGCCCTCGGCCGTGCACAGGACACGCTCAAGCAGGATGCCGCCGCGATCAAGCAGGCGGGTGACCCCGCGACCGCGAAGCAGGTCAAGGTCCTGATCGCGAGGATCGACGACCTGCGGACGGCCCTCCAGGAGCAGGCTCCGACCGACGAAGCCACCGCCGCGCTGCTGGACGCCGTTAGCGCGCTTCCCTGCTGAGTTCCTGTGCGGTTAGCACTCGGCCGGGGTGAGTGCTACGTATCATGGACCCATGGCGGATCGGGATCGACCGGAGCTGGGCCCACGCAAGTCGGCGGTGTTGCGCGCCGTGGTGGAGCAGTACGTGCGCAGCGGCGAGCCCGTGGGCAGCGAGACGATCGCCGAGGCAGCGGGCCTGGGCGTCTCGAGCGCCACGATCCGGAACGAGATGGCCGCGCTCGAAGAGCAGGGCTACCTCCGTCACCCGCATACGTCCGCCGGGCGGATCCCCACCGATGCCGGCTACCGCCATTACGTGGACTCGCTCCCGGCCGGAGGCAAGCTCCGCGACGCGCAACGCCGCCTGATCGCCGGCTACTTCACCGAGGCGATCGTGGATCTCGAAGAGGTGCTGAAGGGCAGCGTGCAGCTGCTCTCACGCCTCACGCAGTACGCGGGCTTGGCGGTGCCCCCATCGGCGCTCGAGGAACCGGTGATGCGCCTGGAGCTGATCGATCTCGGCCCCACGGTCATGATCCTGGCGGTGGGCCAGCACGGTCGGGTGGACAAGCGCGTCATCGACCGGCCCGAGAGCATCGAAGCCGCGAGCCTGGCCGAGGCCGAGGGGAAACTGGCCACGCTGCGCGGTCAGACCTACACCGCGGCGCAGGCCCACCTCCTGCAACTGGCGGCCGAGAGCCGGCCCGATCAACACGACCTGTTGCTGCACGTCGCCGAGCTGTTGCGGGAGGCCACGCAGGGTGACGGTTCTACCCACGTCGTGGTGGGCGGCGCCTCCAACCTCGCTGACGAAGCCCAGCAGATGCGACGCGAGACCCTCCGCCGGCTGTTCGAGACGCTGGAACGCGAAACCGAGATGCTCGCCGTGCTGCAGGACATCAGCACCGACCCCGCGGTGTTGAACGTCACGATCGGCGCCGAACACCCCTCAACCGGTGAATGGGACGCCTCGATCATCACGGCGCCGTTCAAGGCGGGCGAAACCACGATCGGCACGATCGGCGTGGTTGGGCCGACCCGAATGGACTACCTGTCGGCCATGGCCTCGGTGCGCGCGGTGGCCAAGCGCCTGTCCGAGATGGCCACCGAGATCGACGCCGAACCATGACGGCCCGCGATCTCTACGAGGTCCTCGGTGTCGAGCGCGGGGCCAGCGACGAGGACATCAAGAAGGCCTACCGGGCGCTCGCCCGCGAACATCACCCCGATGTGAACGGCACCGACGGCGCCGAGGATCGGTTCAAGGAGGTCGCGGGCGCGTACGAGATCCTCTCGGATCCGGAGAAGCGCCGTCGCTACGACGCGTTCGGCACCGCCGGCGGACCGCAGGGAGCGCCCTTCGGCGACATCCAGGACATCTTCGACCTGTTCTTCGGCCAGGGAGGGTTCTCCACCTCGGCTCGGCGCAGGGGACCTCGCTCGCGCAGTCGCCACGGTGAGGACCTCGGGGTGCGGATCTCGCTGGCGTTCACCGAAGCGGTCTTCGGCGTCCGCAAGGACCTCGAGATCGAGCGCATGGTCGAGTGCGACCGATGCATGGGCAACGGCGCCGAGCCCGGCACCGCCCCCGTCGCCTGCCACGTGTGTGGCGGCGCCGGGCAGGTGCAGGCGGTCCGTCGCAGCGTGTTCGGCACCGTGATGACGGCGGCGCCGTGCGAGACCTGCCGCGGCACCGGCCAGGAAGTGTTGGATCCCTGTCAGGAGTGCGAAGGGCAGGGCCGCCGGTTGGAGTCGGCGATGGTCCCCGTGGACATCCCCGCGGGGGTATCCGACGGGATGGAGCTCCGCGTCACGGGCAACGGGCACGCCGGCCTTGCCGGCGGACCCGCAGGTGACCTCTACGTCGGGCTCGCCGTCCAGGAGTCTCCGGCGTTCGAACGGCGCGGCCAAGACCTGTTCACCGTGCTCGACATCTCGATGACGCAGGCGACCCTGGGCGCCGACGTCGAAGTGGGGGCCCTCGAGGGCGAGGAGCGCATCCGCGTCGATGCGGGCACCGAGTCGGGCACGGTGATCCGGCTGAAGTCCAAGGGCGTGCCGAACGTGAATCGGCGCGGTCGTGGCGACCTGTTCATCACGCTGCACGTGGTGACGCCGGAGGAGCTCTCGAAGGAAGAACGCGGCCTCTGGGAGCGGCTCGCCGAGCTGCGAGGCGAAGCAACCTCGAAGCGCGATCCCGCGCAGGCCGACCTGCGGCGCCCCGAGTTCTGAGCAGTAGTAGCCTTCCCTCCATGGTCGACAGCGCGTGCATCTTCTGCCGGATCGCGGCCCGGGAGATCCCGGCCGACATCGTTCGCGAATCCGATCACGTCGTGGCGTTCCGCGACGCGAACCCACAGGCGCCCACGCACATCCTGATCATCCCCAAGGAGCACGTGGAGTCGGTGGCCGAGCTCGGGGACGAGCACGGGGGCACCTTGGCAGACATCATGCAGGCAGCCACTCAGCTCGCGCGCGCCGAGGGGATCGCCGACTCCGGCTGGCGATTGGTGACGAACGTGGGGCCTGAGGCCGGCCAGACGGTGTTCCACCTCCATTTCCATCTGCTCGGCGGGCGCCCGATGGGGTGGCCCCCAGGTTGAGCGGCGATAGGATGGGAGCGGCCGCCGGTGAAGGCGGCCGTCGCCGACAGGAAGGAACGGGGCGACCGCCCCGAGAGAACAGCCACGTGGCAGGTGCCACCACACAGGTCAAGATCCTGGTCCCTGGCGATCAATCGATGGTCGCTCTGCTCGGGCAGCGCGACGTCTTCCTGAAGATCATCGAGTCTGCCTTCGACTGCCGCATCCTGGTCCGCGGCAACGAGATCACGGTCAGCGGTCGTCAGGAAGAGGCCGAACAGGTCGCGCGCATCTTCGAAGAGCTCCTGGCCCTGCTCGAGAAGGGGCACGACCTCACGGATTCGTCGGTGGATCAAACGATCGCCTTGGTCAAGGGCGACGACGCCCAACCGGGCGATGCTGACATCCGGCCCAGCGAGGTGCTGGGCGACCGCTTGTTGACGGCGCGCGGCAAGGGCATCGCCCCCAGGACGATGGGCCAGAAGCGGTTCGTCGACGCGATCCGCTCGAACACCGTGACCTTCGTGATCGGACCGGCGGGCACCGGCAAGACCTACCTCGCGGTGGCGACCGCCGTGAAGGCCCTGCAGGAACATCAGGTGTCACGCCTGATCCTCACCCGGCCCGCCGTGGAAGCCGGTGAACGCCTCGGCTATCTGCCCGGCACCCTCTACGAGAAGATCGACCCGTACATGCGTCCGCTGTACGACGCGCTCTTCGAGATGACCGGCGCCGAGACGCTGCCGAGGTTGATGGAACGCGGCACCGTCGAGGTGGCGCCACTGGCATTCATGCGGGGAAGAACTCTTAATGATGCGTTCATCAT
>DATLPI010000078.1:0-3946 GCA_035535815.1 Actinomycetota bacterium
GTCGGCCGGCTCACCCAGGCCCTTGCCGCCCGGTTCGACGACGTTTGGGGCGTCGACATCGCTCCGTCGATGATCGAAGCGGCGAACCGATACAACCGTCGCCCCGAGACGTGCCACTACTACCTGAACGACCGGACGGAGCTCGCGCGGTTCGACGATGGGAGTTTCGACTTCATCTACTCCAACATCGTGCTCCAGCACATGCAGCCGAGGGACCAGCGACGGAACCTGGCCGAACTCGTTCGCGTGTTGGCACCGGGAGGGATCTTCGTCTTCCAACTCCCCAGTGCGCCGCTCCCCGTTCCCGTCCCGAAGGGTGGTTGGCCGCGACTCAAGCGACGCATCAAGTCCATCACGCCGTCGTTCGTCCTCGTCCCGTACCGGCGCGTGCGTCGAGAGGTGACGGGGCTCGGACATGGCCCACGCATGGAGATGTGGGGGCAATCGGAGGACGAGGTTCGGTGCTACATCGCCTCACTCGGCGCCAAGACGATCAGTGTGACGCCGGATGCGATGGCCTTCGGCTGGTCGGGTTTCCGCTACGTGGTGGGGACATAGCCAAAGGGGTTCCAGCGTTGCTGCGCCCTCCACCTACAAACCCTACGGCCCTGTGAGTCCCGGGATACCCCCGTTGACGAGGAGGCGTTCCTCGCCATCCGGCGACACCGCGCGGCCGACCCCCAGCGTCTCCTCGACAGGTTGCCGTCCATCGACGGTAAGACGGACCCCAACGGAGTACGAGTCGCCCCCTGCACTGATGAACAGGACAGTGAAGCCCGTGTACGGACGTCCGTCTCTCGTCGCGTAAAGGGGTTGGAGCTCCAATCGCGGCCCGAACTCCCGAAGTGCGCTCGAAGCGACGAACGCCTCTGCCCCTGAGCCCTCGATGCGGGCGGATAGGAACCGCTCCACGAGTTGCACCACGGGCTCCTCGCCTGGAAGGACGAGAAGCTCGTCGGCGATCGCACGTCCGGAGGAATCCTTCGCCCGCACTATCCCGTTCGGCACATACGCCGTGAGGGCGAAGGCACGCATCGATGTTCCCAGGACGGCGACCGTCGGTCCTTCTTCCTTGGGTAAACCTGACCCAGGATCGAGGGTCACACTGGTGGTCTCCGGACTCACGAGCCCGAACACGACGGCATCCGTCGGCTCGCCTTCGCCGAATGCGTAACCGCTCACAACGGGCACGTCGCTTCCGTCACCCGTCACGGCCGCGACGACTTCCCCGGTGTCCGCTCGTCGAAGCTCCAGGACACTCACTCCCTGCGAGCCCTCGATCGCGACGAGCGACCACGACGCGCCGGCAGAGATTCCGGCGCCTACCGGAATCGGGGAAGGGGAGCCTGAGGGTGCGACGAGAAGGCGGTGCAGCCGATCCATGAGGTGTCGCATCAAGGTTTCGAGTTGGGCTACTTCGGCACGTTCGACCTGCAGCCGTGCGCTGATGCGTTGCGCCCCCGAGAGGTCCCCATCCTGTTTGGCGACAAGGAGCCTGTGGAGGTCGCTGGCAACGCGTACGTTCAAGGCTTCCAACTTCAGGCGGATCCTCTCGATCTTGACTCGGAGAGCGGCTGCCTGTTGGGAGTTGTCGGGCGGCGACGGCGAGACACCGATGTAGCGGCTCGGCGCCTCATCGTTGAGGATCGCGATGACCCCACCCACCCCAACGATGGCCACGATGGCGGCTGTCACTCCCGCCAGCAGGCGCCCCCGAGCGTGACGCTGACGCGCTCTGCCCTTCACATCGTCCAGCCCTCGTTGCGGCTCGACGTCGACGACTGCGCGTTCGAGAAGGTGATGGGTTCTTTCATCCATCCTCGGTCAGCCTTTCTCTGAGCGCCGAACGGCCGCGATGGACCCGAGCACGAACAGCGTCCGCGTTAAGATCGAGTACGCGCCCCGCTCCTTCGGAGTCGAAACCCAGGAAATCCACGAGCACGACGGCGATGCGCTGCTCTGAAGTCAGCCCTTCCAGAGCACGTCGGACATCGACGCGGGTGGCTACCGCATCTGCCGCGTCGGGCAACACGTCGCGCGAGTCAGTCGACCGGCTCCGCCGTCGAGCTGTCCAGCGATGCCGATTCCTGTTCAGATTCAAAGCCGTCCTATAGAGGTAGGCCCTCGGGTCCTCCATGCGTTCCACGCGGTCCCAGCGTTCGAGGATTCGAACCATCGCCTCCTGCGCCACGTCGTCTGCCTCCTGACGGTCACCTGTGATCAGGACGAACGAGCGGAAGAGTTGCCGATGCTCGGCCTCGAAGAACGCCTCGAAGGTCGTTCGCCTCGCCATGTTCGTCCGTTCGCCAGACGTTCGATCGATCACGCGATGATGAAACACCTCGCGACGCGGGTCCGTGACGGTCTTTTCATGACTTCGATGTCCGATACCGTGCCGGCCCTGCACTCGGCCTCGGGATCGCCCGAGGAACATGCAAGATTCGCTCCAGGCGATTACACGTTTGGCGGATCCACACGCCCTTTCCTCCAGGTGGTCCACGATGAGCCAGTGCGGGTGAGCGACGTCAACGAGCTGGTCGAGGAGGTCTATCGACAGCACGCGGCGAGGCTCTGGCGCGCCCTGGTCGCGTATAGCGGGGATCCAGAAGTAGCGAGCGACGCGGTTGCCGAGGCGTTCGCTCAGGCGCTCCGCCGGGGAGCCGCTGTACGGGACGCCGAGCGTTGGATCTGGAAGGTGGCGTTCCGGGTCGCGGCAGGGGAGCTCAAAGACCGGAAAAGGCGGACGACCCAGATCGAGGAGTCCTCATACCAGCTCCCGGAGGAAGCGATCGCGATGGTGTCCCTGCTGAGAAGACTTTCACCGAAACAGCGGGCCGCGGTCGTGCTGCATTACTTCGCCGACCTTCCGAACGACGCGATCGGGCAGGTTCTCGGCGTCACGACCGCGACGGTCCGTGTCCACCTGAGCCAAGGACGGAGACACTTGCACCATCTCTTGGAGGAAGACGATGCCTGACATCCGCGAACGATTCAACGTCTTCAACCACCTCGAGCCACCCGAGCTGTGGACCGAGGCGCAGCATCGGGAACCGCGCTCGGCTGTCGACCCCGCCCCTTCACCTGCCAAACGGGTCGGCGTGATCGTGATCGCCTTCGTGATCGCCGCAACCGGGATCGGGTTCGTGATGAGAGCCAAGTCGGGCGCTCCACCCCCCATCTCTTCCTCAAGTCCACTCCCCATCCCTCCGAACGCGATCGTGTTCGGGTTGGTGCCGGGTGATCATCCGAATGCTCCGGAGGATCTGAGCTTCATCCAGCCCGAGGGAGGGCCGGTGACGTCCCTCGGCATCGTCCCGCAAGGAGACGCTGCGGCTGAAGCGGCCTGGTCGCCGGATGGAGATCGGTTGGCGTTCGTCATGGGGCCGGCACAGCACATGCACGACTATGCGGGGGACGGTGATCTGTACGTCCTCGACGTTCAGACGCAGGCACTGTCCAGGCTCACGACAGGCCTCGCGGTTTCCTATCCCTCGTGGTCACCCGATGGCTCACAACTTGTATTCATCGACGGGCAAGGCGAGGCCTTGGCGACGATGGATGCGGACGGGACGAACCGAATCGTGATCGCCAGATCGCGCGGGTACTACGAGAAGCCCGCATGGTCTCCGGACGGAGCGCGGATCGCGTTCCAATCCGTTCCGAAGCCTGGCAATATCGATCGGATCGCGATCTTCACGATCCGTCCCGACGGTTCCGGTGAACGGCAGCTCACGGACGGATCGAGTTCTGAAGGGTTCCCCGCCTGGTCTCCTGACGGGCGGCTGATCGCCTACTCGGCCGGCGACCGTTTGTGGATGATGAGTTCCGATGGATCGGACCCGAATCAGCTCACTAGGTGCGCGCTCCCATGCGTTGCTGACTTCGCACCCTCGTGGTCACCGGACGGCCTCCACATCGCCTTCGTGCGGCAAGAAGACGGCGGCGC
>DATLPI010000079.1:0-22135 GCA_035535815.1 Actinomycetota bacterium
ACTCCCGGAGAGCGGCGGAACGCTGTTCGGGCCCGGGACGTGCCCGACGCCAAGGGTCCCGTCACCGTCACCAACCGTCCGTCGTTCGACACCGCGGCTCGCAACCCCGCGTGGAAGATGCGGATGCCGTGCACGCTCTGCGTCCAGGCCAGGTGGTGGGTCCCGACGATGTCGACGTAGTCGGTGACTGGATCGAGCGAGCGGAGCTGCTCCGTCGTCACCCCCAGCTCGGCCCGGTGCCGCCGGACGTAGTCGAGCGCCACCGCCTGCGGAGCCGCGGTGCTCGGGCCACTGAGGAACCCCCCCGGTCGGACGACGGCCCGCAACGATCCGAGTTCGGGATCGAGGCTGATCACCCGCGCCGGCGGACGACCCGCGGAGGTGGGACGTCCGTGCGTCCGCGCGGACCCTTGCGTGAGCGGCAGGACCGATGCGCCCACCATCAAGGCGACGGCGACGCCGGCTCGCAGCAGGGAACCTCGATGCATCGTTCGGTCTCCCAACGGGGGTGTTTCGCCGGACGGTAACACGCGATGGCGGACCCGTTTCGCGGGCTCCTCGCCGTGCTAGCCGGTCGAGATCGGCACGGTTCCCGTGACGACGGTGCCGTCGCCGGGCGCCGAGGTCACCAGCAGCGAGCCGCCGACGGCGTCCAGCCGGTCCTGCATCCCCTGGATGCCCGTGCCCGGTGTGTGCGTCTGTGGATCGAAGCCCACCCCGTCGTCGCGAACCTCGAAGGTCAACGAGCCGTTGGACGTTCGGAGTCGAAGCTCGATCCCGGACGCTCGCGCGTACTTCGAGACGTTCTGCATGGCCTCCAGAACGCAGAAGTACACGGTCGCCTCCGCTTCGGCGGGGTAGCGGCCGACGCCGTCGGCGTCGAGGCTCACCGGGACCGCGACCTTGCGTCCCTGTGCGGCCAGCGCCACCGCCAGGCCCTTGTCGGCGAGCAGCGGCGGGTAGATCCCGCGTGCGAGATCGCGCAGGGTCTCCAGTGCGTCGTTCGTGTCCGCTTGGATCTGAGCCAGCATCTCGTGAGCCTTCGCGGTGTCGCGGTCGATCAACGTGTCGGCCAGCCGGGTCTTGACCGACAGCGCAACCAGCTGTTGTTGCGCGCCGTCGTGGATGTTGCGCTCGAGGCGGCGTCGACCCTCGTCCTGAGCGGTGACCATCCGTTGGCGGGACGCACGGAGGTTCTCGATCAACCCCACGTTGCGCAGCACCAACCCGGCCTGCGCGGCCATGTCGCGGATCAGGCGCTCGCGCGCGGGGTCGATCGGGTCGTTGGCGTGGAACGAGGCCGTGATCGCCCCCAGGAGCTCGCCGCGGTCTCGCACCTCGGTGCGATGGTCCTCGCCCGGGAACCGGGGCAAGGCCTCCCCGGGGTCGGCCACAGGATCCTCGGGCAGCAGGCCGGCGGGCCACGAAGCCGCCACGCGGTACACGCCGCTCACCCGCAGCCACACGCGGACCTCTGTCGCGCGTGTGGCTTCGCCCACGATCGCGGCCATCCGCGGCAGCACGTCGTCGGTGGCGTAGGTCTCCGACAGCCGTTCGGAGAACTGGCTGAGCACCTCCGACGGGCTCGCCCGGCCGCCGTACACCACCCGGTCGGCGATACGAGATGCCAGCCGGTATGCCGGCGTGACCAACAACCCGTACGCCAGCCCGAGGAACAGCATGAGCGTGGGTGAGTCGGACAACGACGGGACGATGCCGACGCCGACGAGCACGGCGATGATGCCACCGAGCCCCACGAGCAGCACGACGACGATCGCGAACACCACGGTCTTCTTGATCACGACGTCGAGGTCGTAGAGACGGTGACGCATCACGGCGTTCTGGATCGCCAATGGGACCCCGATGCCGATCACCGCGAACAGGGCCGTGAACCCGATCGAGCCCACCACGGGGAAGACGGCCATCAGCGTCAGCCCAAGGGTCAGGATCACGATCGCGGTCGCAGCCACCCATGCCAGCAGCGCGATCTGCTGACGTTCGTCGCCGGCGGCACGGCGGTAGCGGACCACCACGGCAGCCACGGAGCCGATGGCCCCGAGGATGAGCAACGGCCCTCCGACCCAGTCGAACACCGTGGTGATCGATCGGAGGCCCTCGATCCCGGTGGGGTTGGTGATCGTGGGGAAGTCGCTGTAGGGACCCGGCTTCACGATCGACGACACGACCAGGAGGCCGCCGCTCGTCAGGACCGCGATGAGCACGATCCGCCATCGGGACGACAACAGGGTCCCCGTGGGGAAGAGGAGCAGGATCACCAATAGGGGGATGAAGACCCCGTAGAACACGAAGCCGTTGAGCCATGCGGCCACCTCCGGCAACGGCAGGGCCCCGGGGTTGGTCTTGAGCGTGTACGTGAGGTACTCGTCCGCCACCCCGACGACCGCGAACGAGACGGCGATGACGAGCATCAGCCAGCCGATGGGGTTGTGCGGCACTCGCGTGGCCAGGAAGGCGCCGACGATGCCGTACCCCATCACCATCATCGCGGCGACCACCACGAACAGGCCGAACGTGTCGTTGATGACCGTCAGCGTGATCGCCCCGGCGAGCACGAGGATCGCGACGATCGAGATCGCCCAAGGCCACCGCAGTGGTCGTGGTTCGTTCATCGCTGCCCTTCGGTGGCGGGCACGGTCCCGTGCAGGGACGTGCCCTCTCCGGCCGCGCTTTCGACCTTCAGGGTGCCCCCGAGCGCGTCGAGCCGGTCGGCGATGCCCTGGAGGCCAGTGCCGTGCGCGGTGGCGCCGGTGTCGAAGCCGCGGCCATCGTCGGTGATGTCGAAGGCGAGGGAACCGTCCCGGCGGGCCACGGTGATCGTCACGTGTTCGGCGTCCGCGTACTTCGCCACGTTGTTGAGCGCCTCCAAGCACGAGAAGTAGACCGCGGACTCGACCGCCTGCGGGTAGCGCGTGACGCCGTCCGCCCGAACCGTGACCGGAACCGGCGACTTCCGGCCCTGCGCCTCGAGGGCGGTGGCGAGCCCCTTGTCCGCCAGCAGCGGTGGATAGATCCCGCGGGCCAGGTCCCGCAGATCCTCCAAGGCTTCGTTCGTGCGGCCCTGGAGCGTCGCCATGAGCTCGCGCGCCTTGGCCGGATCGCGATCCGTGAGCTGCTCGGCGAGCCGAAGCTGCACCGTGAGCGCCACGAGCTGCTGCTGCACACCGTCGTGGATGTTCCGTTCGAGCTTGCGGCGTTCCTCGTCCTGGGCCGCCACCAACCGCTGACGTGACGCGCGCAGTTCCTCGATCAATCGAACGTTGCGAAGGACGAGCCCCGCCTGGGCGGCGAGGTCGCGAACCAGCGCCTCCTTGGACGTGTTCATCGGGTCGTCCGCCGGGAGGTCGAGGGTGATCGCCCCCAGGAGTTCGTCCTGGTGCCGAACCTCGGCGAGGTAGTCATCGCGCGGTCCCGCGATCTCGTCCCCGCGGATGAGTCGGCTCGCCGGTGGCTCGACGTCGGTGGGCCACCTCGCCTCACAGCGCAGCTCGGAACCGACGCGCAACCACACGTCGGCACGACGTGCTCCTGTGGCCTGCACGAGCAGATGCGCCATCCGTGGCAGGACGTCGTCGGTGGAGTAGGTCTCCCCGACGCGTTCGCTGAACTCCGAGAGCACCTCGTACGGGGTGGCGCGTCGGCCGTAAACCAGCCGGTTGGCGAAGCGGGTCGCGCGGGGTCGCAGCCAGAGGAAGGACCCGGCGAGGAACGCCGCGATGATGACCGTCGGCACGTAGTCGGTGCCACCGACGCCGATCAGCAAGGTCGGCACGACGGCAACGATGACGAACCCCAGCACCATGAAGGCTACGACCAGCACGCCGTACTGCACCGTCTTGCGGATCACCAGACCCATGTCCCACAGGCCGTGCCGGAAGATCGCGACGAGGTAGGCGCCCGGCACCCCCACCAGCAGCGTCAGCACCAGCAACGCGAAGAGCGCCAAGAAGAACGGCGGCGTCTCCTGGTCGTTGCCGAGGAGTGCTCCGACGAAGGTGCCGATGAACCCAAGGAGCAACATCGTCCCGGCGGTCGCCGCGACGAGCACCAACAGCCGCATCTGCTCCCGCAGGGTTCCTGTGGATCGGCGGTAGCGCTGGCGGATCGCGATCACCGTGGAGAAGGCGGAGATCAGGGCGACGATCGTGCCGGCGGTGATCAACGCGTTGGCCATGGGGGCGGCGCCGTCGATCCCGATGGGGTTGACGTAGAGAACCCCGTCCGAGATGTAGGAGTTGAGCGGGCCGGGGGAGACGACGTAGCCGAGGATCGCCAGACCGGTGCCACCGAGCAGGCCACGGACGGCCCATCGCCATCCCGGACTCGGCACATGACCGTCCGGGTAGAGGAGGAACAGCAGCGGGAGCAGAGCGATGGGGAAGATCAGGTAGAAGCCGACGAAGGCGATCAAGCCGAGGAAGGGGATCGAGCCGGGATCTCGACGCGCGCCGACGAAGACCAACACCTGGAACAGGTTCGCCAAGGGAAGGGTCGCACCGATCGCCAGGAAGATCCATCCCGCCCAGTTCCGGGGCTGTTTCGAGACGATCAGGGCGCCGACCGCCATCCAGCCCAAGCAGGCGAGGAGCACCGCGACGAGACCGATCACCGTGCTCATCTGGGTCTGGCCGAATCGCGCACCGTCGGCGATCAACGCCTCCGAGGCCCTCCTGACCTCTTGGACACGATCCGCCGTTGGGTCGCCGATCACGACGATCGTCGCGGGCGACGGGTCGGGCGGGGCGATCGCTCTGAGCGCGAATGCCGCTATCGAGGCGCCGGCACACAGCACGATCGCGACGATCGCGATCGTTCGCGCCGTGCGTGAGCCCGTGGGCGGACGATCGCCACTTCGGGACAGCTCAGGTCCGGCAGTTGCCTCCATGCCCGGATGGTCGCATCCGTGTGCGCGCAGGGCCAGGGGGAGAACGCCACCTCTTCGCCAGGTGCCTCCACCCCCGGCAACCGTGGTGTCGGCCGGGTCGTCTCCGCAGGTCGGGGGGCCTACGGTGAGATCGCAGACAACCGTCCGAAGGAGATGACCACGATGACGACCATCCTGGTAGGCACCGACACCACGGCGTCAGCCGATCTCGCGGTGGAGGACGCGGCCGCGCTGGCCCACGCGCGGGGAGCCGAGCTCCTCGTGCTCTACGTCCGCAAGGACGGCGACCTCCGCACGGTGGTGGATCCCGCGAAGTCCGCCGATCCCTCCGGCTACCTCGCCAGGATGGGGGAGCGGTTCCCCGGCCTGGCGACCCGGACACGGACCGAAACGGGCGACGCCGCCGAGCGGATCGTGGAGGTGGCGGCCGAGGAGCACGCCGACACGATCGTGGTGGGCAACCGAGGCGTCCACGGGAGCTGGTGGCGCGTCAAGGACAGCGTCCCGAACCTCGTCCTGCGCCATGCCCCATGCAGCGTGTTCATCGTGGACACGCGGAGAGCGCAGTGACGCTAGGGCTGGTCGGTCTCGCGGAGGAACGCCAGCACCGCCATGACGCGGCGGTGCACATCGGGTTCCTCCGTGAGGTCCAGCTTGTGGAACAAGGAGTTGATGTGTTTCTCGACGGCACGCTCGGTGAGGAAGAGCGACTTCGCGATCGCGGCGTTGTTCTGACCCTGTGCCATGTGCGAGAGGACCTCGCGCTCGCGGTCGGTGAGCGTGGCCAGCGGCGAGTGCGCCATCCGGTCCTTGGCGGCCACCAGCGACTCGACCACCTTGGGATCGAGCACGCTGCCCCCTCGAGCGACCTCTTCGAGGGCGCGGACCAGTTCGTCCACGTCGGCGACGCGCTCCTTCAGCAGGTAGCCCAGCCCGGCGGCGCCGTCCTTCAGCAGTTCGTAGGCGTACTCCTCGTCCGCGAACTGGGAGAGCACGACCACGCCGATCTGCGGGTGCGTCTCGCGGATCAGCTTGGCCGCTTCGATGCCTTCGTTGCTGTTCGTGGGCGGCATCCGGATGTCGGTGAGCACCGCATCGGGAGCGAATTCGGTCACGGCGGCGAGCAGTTCGTCGCGCGTTTCGGCCGTCCCCACGAGCTCCACGGAGTCGACCGACGCCAGCAGCGCCGCTGTTCCTTCGCGCACGAGGTAGTTATCCTCCGCGAACACCACACGGATCATGCGCGGATGGTACACGTGCACCCCCGGCCAGGAAGGCGAGCGGCGTGAGCATCAAGGTCGTGCTCGGCGAGGACAACGTGCTGGTGCGCGAGGGCGTGCGGGCGCTCCTGGACTCCTACGACGACATCGAGGTCGTGGGCGTGGCCGAGGATGCTCCGTCGTTGCTCGCCACCGCGGCCGAGCACGAACCCGATGTCGTGGTCACCGACATCAAGATGCCCCCGAGCTTCCAGCTCGAAGGGATCGACTGCGCGCATTCGATCCGCGACAGCCACCCCGATACCGGGGTCGTCGTTCTGAGCGCCCACGACGACGAGGAGTACGCGATCGCGCTGCTCGGCAAAGGCCAGAGCGGCCTCGCGTACCTGCTGAAGGACCGGATCGCCCAGGGCGACGAACTCGTGCGCGCGATCCGCGAGGTGCACGCCGGAGGCAGCGTCGTCGACCCCTCGATCGCCGAGCGGTTGTCCGGCCGGCGCGAGACCGCGGAGCGTGATCGCGATCTCCTGGACATGATGGCCAAAGGGTTGGGCTACGCGGAGATCGCGGCTGCACTCGACACGACCCAGGAGGCGGTCGACCGCCAGGTCACCGATCTGTTCCGGTCGATGGCGGACGGCGGCGGCGGCTCCACCAGCCTGGTCGACGAGCTCAAGCGCCTGCACGAGGCGGTCGTGGAACAGACCGAATCACGTCGCATGCTGGCCTCGTTCGTCCCGCGACAGCTCGCGGAGCAGCTCGCCTCACACCCGAAGACGGCGATCGAGCCGCAAGAGGTCGTGGTCACGGTGCTGTTCAGCGACATCCGTGGCTTCTCGACGATCGCCGAACGCCTGCAAGCTCGTGAGGTCGCCTTGGTCGTGGGCAAACACCTCGAGGCGATGGCCGAGGTGGTGGCCGCACACGGCGGCACGATCGACAAGTTCCAAGGCGATGCCGTGATGGCGGTCTTCGGCGCTCCCGAGCCGCTGCCCGACCACGCCGAACGAGCGCTGCGATGCGCGATCGCGATGCAGCAACGGCAGACCGAGCTCAACGCCGCCGGCTGGGACGTCGTCGACCTGCCGGAGATGGGCGTCGGGATCGGCGTGAACACGGGCAGCGTGATCGCGGGCACGGTCGGCGGCGGTGGCCGGCTCGAGTACACCGTGGTGGGGGACGCGGTGAACGTCGCGTCCCGGCTCCAGAACGAGGCCGCGGGAGGCGAGATCGTCGCGACGGAGAGCACCGTCGCCGCGGCCCCGCGGGTCATCTGCGAATCGATCGGTTCGAAGCAGGTCAAGGGCCGTGAGGAACCCGTGGAGGTCTTCCGCGTGCTGGTGGTGGCCGATGACCCTGCATGAACGAACGCTTCACCGGCTGATCTGGGCGTCCGCGATCGTGATCGTGGGCGGCACGGCTCTGAACATCGTCCTGAGCCTGCTGGCCACCGCTGGGATCAGCGACTGGGGCTTCGGCCTCATGCTCCTGATCTTCCCGGCGATGGGCTTCTTCGTGGTGAGTCGGCGGCCTCGCAACACGCTGGGCTGGCTGATGGTCTCCATGGGCTTCGTCGCCGCGCTGCCCTTCGGGGGCTACGGGGTCTTCGCCATCAGCCGGGGACTCCCGCTCGGTCCCTTGGCGCTGGCGCTGGATTCGCCGACGTGGGTGCCGTTCATCGCGATCTCCGGGTACCTCCTCCTGTTGTTCCCCGACGTGCATCTGCCCTCGCGGCGCTGGCGTTGGTTCGCGTGGGGGTGCGGGATCGCCCTGGGGCTCGTCGTGGTCTTCATCTGGTGCTACCCGGGCGACCTGGGCGAGTACGGGTACCCGAACGTGCAGAACCCCATGGGGATCGACGCCCTCGGTTCGGTGCTCGACGCGTTCGGCGTCGTCCTCGTTGCGGCGCCCCTGCTCGTGCTCGGCGGGGCCGTCGGCTTGATCGTGCGGCTCCGTCGAACCACCGACGACGTGGTGCGCCACCAGATCCGCTGGCTCGCCTACTCGGCCGCGGTGATCGGCGTGCTCTACGCGCTGTCGTTCCTGCCACAAGCCGGCAACGGTGAGTGGACCTCGTGGTTCCAGACGGTGGCCGTGTTGAGCTTCGCCCTGATCCCCATCACGATCGGGATCGCCATCCTTCGCTATCGCCTCTACGACATCGACGTCGTGATCCGCAAGACCGTCGTGTTCGCGACCGTCGCGGCGTTCATCGCGCTCGTGTACGTCGCGGTGGTGGCCGGCGTCGGCGCGCTGGTCGGCGCGGGCAACGGTCCGCTGCTGTCAGCCGTCGCGGCCGCGATCGTGGCGCTGGTCTTCCAGCCGGTTCGCGCCCGTGCCCGGCGGCTCGCCGACCGCCTGGTCTACGGCAAGCGCGCGACCCCGTACGAAGTGATGTCCACCTTCGGCGACCAGCTCGCGGGGTCCTACGCATCGGAGGACGTCCTGCCGCGCATGGCCCGCGTCCTCGCCGACGGTGTGGGGGCGGAGCACGCTCGCGTGTGGCTGTCGGTCGACGACCGACTCCAGGTGGTGGCAGCGTGGCCGACCGAGACCCCGCCGGAGGTGCCCGACGACCGGGTCACCGACGTGCATCACCACGGCGAGTTGCTGGGCGCTCTGTCGCTCGCGATGCCTCCCAGCGATCGGCTCGACCCCACGAGGGAGGCGCTCATGGACGACCTGGCCTCCCAGGCCGGGCTCGTCCTGCGCAACGTTCGGCTCACCGCGGAACTCCGGGCGCGGTTGGACGAACTCCGCGCTGCCCAGAAGCGACTCGTGACGGCCCAGGACCACGAGCGGCGCAAGCTCGAGCGCAACATCCACGACGGAGCCCAACAGCAACTGGTCGCCCTGACGGTCAAGTTGCGCCTCGCCCAGGGGTTGGTGGCCAAGGACCCCGGTCGCGCGGAGACGATGCTCGTCGATCTCCAGGCCGACACCACCACCGCGCTCAAGGACCTTCGTGATATCGCGCGCGGAATCTATCCACCGCTGCTCGCCGACAAAGGGCTGCCCGCAGCGCTGGAGGCCCAGCTCCGGAAGTCCGCCGTTCCCGCGACCCTGGAGGTGGACGGCGTCGGCCGTTACCCTCAGGAGATCGAAGCCGCAGTCTACTTCTCCTGCCTGGAAGCGTTGCAGAACGCCGCGAAGTATGCGGCCGCCTCCTGCGCCGCCGTCGTCCTCCGTGATGACGGCGCCGAGCTCGAGTTCATCGTCACCGACGACGGTTCGGGGTTCGATCCGTCGACGGTGACGTACGGCAGCGGTCTCCAGGGCATCGCCGACCGTCTGGGCGCGATCGAGGGCGATCTTGCTCTCGAGAGCTCGCCGGGTAACGGCACGATCGTCAGGGGCCGTGTCCGAAGCCACGTCGATCATGGGCGGCCCGCGAAAGAGGACGTGATGGCGTGACCGCCCCCGACCGGCCGAAGCCGAAGGGCTTCCGAAGGCTCGAGCGCTGGCTGATGGGCATCGTCATGGGCATGGTGGCGTTCGTGCTGGAGAAGGTCGTGATGCGATCGATCCGCAGGGACGGCGGCAAGGAACCGTCGCCCGCCTCGGCAGGGACGGTGGTCACCACCAAGGGCGGCGAGGTGGACGTCGAAGAACGCTGAAGACACCGGCGGCCGGCCCGAAGGCCGGCCGCCCGGTGCATGTCGGTTCCAGAGCCCCGTCAGCTGCCTCGAACCGTGACTTCCAGCACGTCCATGAAGAAGGGGTCACCGTGGTTCGACAACATCACGAACCGGATGATCCGGACGTTCTTCTTGCCGGCGGTGGCGTCGAAGGTCCGGAGCACACCGTCGCTCTTGGCCTTCGCGTCCACGGCGGTCTTCCACGGCGCATCGCTGTTCGTGCGCGTCTGGATCTGGAAGTGCTTCACGCCGGCCGTGAAGTCGTCGCCACACGCACCGCCGCTCGCCACGCCGAAGCTGGTGACGTCCACCACCTTCGGCAATCGGACGATCGCCCGTCGGGGACCGGCCACCCCGCTGTCGCCGTTGCCGACCGAGTCCGACGGCCACCCCGAGCCGAGGTTGAGGTCGAACGCTCCGTTGGCGTTCGTGCCGCAGAAGTCGAAGTAGTCGGGCGGCGTGAACGACTTCAGCGTGGCACCGGCCGACAGGGCGGCCCAGTCCCGGAACAGCGCCTTGTCGATCGAGATGTCGCCCGCCACCACGACGTCCTGCTCGGTCTTCAACTCATAGCCGTCGGCTGTGAACACGAACGCCGAGTAGGCGTCGTGGTCGGGTACGTCGGCGATGGTGTAGGTGCCGTCGCTCGCCGTCTGGTCGGACAGATCGAAGCCGAATCCGGACATCAATCCGCTGAACCCGACCGTCGCTCCTTCGAGCGGGTCGCCGGTGACCTTGTCGGTCACGGTGCCGGAAACCTCGTGGCAGGGATCGGCGCTGCAGTCCGGCGGGAGGGAGAAGTCCTCCACCGGCTGCAGGTCGCCGCCACCGACGGACGAGGCGAAGTAGCCCATCCCACGGTCGGCGAAGATCTGCCACAACGTGTCGCCGTTCGCGCCGGCGTTCTCGACGACGTCGGCCTGGATGATGGCGTTGCGCATGTCGAGGAACGACGGGCTCGGCGGGGACAGCTCCATCCCCCGCGTCACCAGTCGCCGCGACGTGGTGTTAGGCAGCGCCTGACGGATGTCCCAGAGGGTCTCGGACCAGATCTCACCGTCCGAGTGCACCTCCGGCGAGCCGTTGACGCCGTCGAACGTGGCGATCTTGCCGAAGTCGCCGTAGGTGTAGCCACCGGGTCCGGTGTCGAAGCCGCCTGGGCAGGCGGCATCCATCGTGCCGACGGGGCAATCCAGTGGCTGTGTCCGAAGCAGGGAGTTGAAGGTGAGCTCGCCCATCACGACGTCGCCCACGGCGCCGGTGTCCGGCTTGTACCCCTGCTGGTTCAGGAAGTCCTCCGCGTACCAGTCGCTCCATGCCTCACCCATGGAACCGGCCTGCTGGTTGTCCAGGCCGCTGTTGCCGTCATGGTAGATCACCAGACGGTTCGACAGGCCGTGCGTGTACTCGTGGTACACGACCTCGGCGTCGTCCCCGCCGTTCGCGGAGGGGATCCCGCCGAGCCCGAAGGCCGGCACCTTGCCGAACAGGTACATCTGCATCGTCGGAGGCGTCCCGTCGGGCGGCGTCGACATGTTCGCGTTGTCGATGTGGTTCAGGTCGGGCAGCCCGTGATCGGTGTTGGCGCCGTCCGACGCGTTGCCCAGCACCATGTCGTTGCCCCCGGTGCCGCCGTACTCGAAGTTGCCTGCGTTGTCGTTGAAGCCGATGGGGCTCGCAGCCAGGTGATCGTGGAACTGGTTCATGAAGAAGAAGACCTGCACGGCGTTGTGCGCCAGTTGATCCTTCCAGCTCTTGGGGACCTTCCGCTCCCATGTGCAGGCACGCTCGGGACTGCAGTTCTGCCCGGCGGTCGTCGTGTCGATGAAGCTGCTCGGGTCGTAGTCGAACAGGAAGCCCGAACCGGCGTCGCCACCGGTGGGCACGACCGCGTCGCCGGGGTCGGGGACGCTGTCGTCCTTCACGTCCTTGAACACCCAGGCGTTCGGGCCCAGGAGCTGGGGGCCGGGCTCGCCGACCGAGAACGGGTTCGCGGTGAAGATGTCACCGAGGTCCACGTCGTCGACGGGCACGCCGCCGCCGTTGGGCGGGATCGAGCTGTAGTAGAAAGGCCAGACCTGGTCGCCGGTGGTGTCGGCCGTGGTGGCAGTGCCGGCGTTCGTCATGTTGCGGCGGTACAGGACCCGCCCCGTCGTCGCGTCGACGAACGACAGGTCCATCTCCGCGGTGGACACGTGCGTCACCGTGCGGAACGCGAGGCGCGCGCCGCGACCGGTGGGGAAGAGTGCCAGGTCGGCTTCATCGCGGCTGTCTCGGCCCGCCGAGCCCACGCTCGCGCGTGCCGTCGCGATCGCCTGCGAGCCGCTGATGCGCGCATGCACCGATGGTGCGTTCAGACCGCGCATCGGGCCGCCGGTCACGTTGATGAGTCGGCCGTCCGACGTGACGCTCGCGCTGATGCCTTGGCCGAAGAGGGTGAGGCCGCCCGCCCGCTGCACATACGACAGGTGGTGGGTGCCACCGATGTCCACGTAGTCCTTGCGCAGGTGCAGGGTCCGCAGGTCGGCGTTCCGGAGCCCGAACGCATCGAGGTGGGCTCGGACGTAGTCGAGCACGACCGAGGACGCCGGCCGAGCGCTGTTCCCGGTGAGGAACCCGTCGAGACGCCCCACGAATCGCAGCGTTCCGGTGGTGGGATCGCTCGAGATGACCCCCATGCGGCCCAACGACCGTGCCAGCGTCGCGCGGGCCTCTGCGGTCCGTGTCGAGACACCGGCCGGCGTCGCCTTCGCCCGGACGTCGAACGTCGCGTCGGCGGGTGCGCGACGCGCTTGGGCGCCCCCACGCTGTGCCGCGATCGGCGCTGAGCCGGCGGGAAGCGTCAAGGCGGTGAGCATGAGTACCAGCGTGGTGGCCAGCACTGCGGACAAAGCACGGCGCGGGATCGCCGCGCGTGACGGTGGTGCGTGATGCATCGATTGCCCCCCTCGAGAAGACGTTGCGCCGACGGTAGCACCACGTCGAAACATCCGCTGTCGGATGCCGGTCGGATGGGCGACGCCGGAACGGCCGACCGTTGCGTCGTGGCACCATACGCCTCCCTTCACGCGCATCGCTCGGCGGTGTTAGCGTGCGCCGAAACGCTGTCCATCTCCCGAGGGGGTCCCATGTCCCATCCCACCACCGCTCGTCGACGTCTCGCTCGGGCGTCGATGGCCGCCGCGATCGCGTGCGCGTTGCTCGCCGGAACCGCGTTCGCGGCCATCCCCTCGAAGGGGCCTGCGGCCGCGCCTCCTCCCGCAGGGACCACGGTGGATCGTGCCGCGCTGCCGATCGGCGCCGCGGCACGTGCACAACTGCGGCTGACGCGTGCGCTCGGGCCCACCGCGGTCTTCGAGCGGGATGCGCGGACCGGCACGCCTCGGATCGTGGCCAAGCTCGGCGGGTTCCTCACCGGCCGCAGCGGCGCGGCACCGACCTCGGTCGCGCTCGGGTTCGTGCGAGCGAACCGCACCGCGTTCGGTCTGGCGCGTGCCGACCTTCGGACGCTGAAGCTGCGCAAGGACTACGTGGACATCGGTGGCACCCACCACCTGTCGTACGTGCAGCGGGCCGGAGGACTCTCGGTGTTCGGGCACGGACTGGAGGCGGCCGTCACCGCCGACGGCCGGTTGGTCAACGTCACGGGCGCGCCGGTGCACGGCGTCCGCGTGAGCGGGGCCGACCTCCTCGGGCGTACCCGCGCCATCCAGCGCGCCCGCGCGTCGGCCGGGGGCGATGCCGTTCGCATCCGAGGTGACCGTGCCGAGAAGGTGCTCTTCCTCACGCGCAGCGGTCTACGGATCAGTTGGCGCACGAGCGTGTGGGTGAACGACGAACTCCGGCTCATCGTGATCGACGCTGCCACCGGCGACTCGCTGTGGGACCAGAGCATGACCCAGTCCGATTCCGTCGGGAGCGGGATCGCCGTCGAGTACTACCCCGGCGACGACGTGCCGCTGTCGGGCGGCATCCCGGCACCCGTGACGTTCCCGGTGGCCGACGGGACGGCGCTGTCGGGTGACAACGCGCACGTGTACACGGACGTCAACGACGACGACACGGCCGATCCCAAGGACGAGGTCGGTGCCATCAGCGGCCTGGACTTCTCCTACGCGCCGCTGATCGACACCACGAACACCGCACAGAACTGTTCGACGCACTTCTATTGCACGTGGGACAAGACCGTGCCCAAGGACTGGAAGCGCAACCGCAAGTTCTTCGCGGTGCAGCTCTACCACTACCTCAACACCTTTCACGATCACCTCTTGGCGGCGCCGATCGGGTTCACGCAGGCGGCCGGCAACTTCGAGGTCGACAACGAGAGCGGCATGGGACTGGGCGGTGACCCCGTGCAGGGGCAAGCCCTCGACGGCGCGAACCTGAACGATGGCAAGCCCGACGGTGGGCACGTGAACAACGCGAACATGTCCACGTCCGAAGACGGTGTGCCGCCCGTGATGCAGATGTTCCTGCAGCGCGCCACCCCGTTCTGGCCGGCGATCCCGTCGGGGGACTCCGGCACCGAGGCCGACACCGTCTACCACGAGTACACGCACGGCCTGTCGAACCGGCTGGTCACCTACCCCGATGGCACCCCTGCGCTCAACAGCCAGCAGGCCGGGTCGATGGGTGAGGCCTGGAGCGACTGGTACGCGATCGACTACGGCGAGAAGGCCGGCTACGCGATCGACACCCCGGCCAGCGGCGACGTCGTCCTCTACCCGTACTCGAGCGGCGATCAGCTCGTCTTCCGGACGGCCGCGGTCGACTGCCCCGTGGGCGAGGGCGGCGTCGAGAACTGCCCCGGCCCCGGGACGGGCGCCGGCGACGGTGGCTACACCTACGGCGACCTCGGCGAGATCATCGGGTTCCCCGAGGTCCACGCCGACGGGGAGATCTGGGTGCAGGCACTGTGGGATCTCCGCACGGCGATCGGCACGAACGTCTCGGAGCGTCTCGTGACGCGGGGCATGGAGCTCTCGCCGCCCGACCCGTCGTTCCTCGACATGCGGAACGCCATCATCCAGGCCGATGTCGTCGCCTCGGGAGGCGCTCACGTCGATGAGATCTGGCAGGTGTTCGCGCGACGCGGCATGGGCTACTACGCGTCCTCGATCAGCGGCGACGACGTCGCGGTGGTGGAGGACTTCGAGCTGCCGCCGGACTGCGCCGTGCAGGCGTGCGGCTCGATCTCGGGCACGGTGACGGACTCGGTGAACGGCGACCCGATCGAAGGACTCACGGTCACGATCGCCGGGCTGAACACGGCGGGAGGGCTCTCCGATGTCACGGACGCTTCGGGCGAGTACGCGATCGAAGACGTGCCGTTCCATGTGTATCCGTCATTGGTCTTCGACGGTTCCGGCTACGAGCCGAGCGTCGCACGCAACGTGAAGGTCGTCGGCGACGTCGTGCGCGACCGTTCGCTCACCCGCGACTGGGCCTCGCTCGAAGGCGGCGCCACGCTGAAGTCCTTCACGCCGCCGGACTACGGCCCGTTCTGCGGGACGAACGCCAACGGCGCGTTCGACCTGAGCTTCGGGGCCGGATGGCCGTCGGACTCGGTGACGAACGGCAGCAGCGGCGTCTCGGGGCCGCGCAAGACCGTCGTGCAGCTCCCGGAGGCGGTCGATGTCTCGACCTTCGGGGTGGTCTCGGGAGGCACCTGCGGTGACGGTCCCGAAGCCGGCGTGAAGGCCTTCACGATCGAGACCCGGAAGAACACGAACGCGCCGTGGAAGACCGCTGTCACGGCGAACGCCGCCAGCGACGGGCAGCTCCACGCATACACGCCCACCGCCGGAACGGCCGGCGTGCGGTTCGTCCGGTTCACGATGCGGTCCAACCACGGCGACGCGAACTTCATGGACGTCCTGGAGGTGACGGTTCGCGGGACGACGTAGCGCTCAGCGCTTGCGGATGATGTCGATCACGATCGCGATGGTGAGCACGCCCCCCACCACGCCGAACGTGATCGGCACCCAGGGCGCGACGCGCTCCGACACGCCGGTGAGGCCGCTCGCCAGGACGGCGGCGCCCGCTATCAGGCCGAGGGCGAGCCGCCGGCCGGCTCGACGGATCGTTTCTTCGAGGGTCGCGGCGCGGAAGTTGACCTCGAGCTTCTGACCCGGTCGCGCGCCGATCAAGCGCTCCACGGCCTCGACGACGCGGAGCGCCCGCACCTTGAACTTCTGCGTCTGATAGAAGAGCGCCTTCAGGTCGAACTTGCCGCCCATCTCCTTGAACACGCTGCGCATCAGGAACCCGCCGGCGACATCGAAGGGGTCGAGTTCGGGGTCGAGTGCGGCCGTGGCCAGCTGCATCTGCGCCAGCGCTTTGCCGGTCAGCGTCAGCGAGGCCGGCAGCGGGACACCGTGGCGCAGCGAGACCTCGGTCATCTCCTGCAGGACCGGTCCCAGCTGGATCTCGGCCAGCGATGCCGTGCGGTAGGTCCCCATCAGCTGGCCGATCTCGCCGCGGAAGGCATCGACGTCGAGGTCGTTGCGGTCGATCGCGCCCGACATCATGAGCGTCACATCGGTGAGGAAGCCGACGTCCTCCTGCCAGAAGGCCATCAGCAGGAGCATCAGCTGTTCGCGCATCTCCGGGTCGACCTCGCCCACCATGCCGAAGTCCAGGAAGTAGATGCGGTCGTTCCACCACATCAGGTTGCCCGGGTGGGGGTCGGCGTGGAAGAACCCGTCGACCAGGATCTGCTTGTAGTAGCTCTCGAGGAGCTGCCGCGCGGCCTCCTTGCGCACGCCGCCCTCGGGCGCCAGGGAGATGGCGACCCCTTGGATCTCCTCCATCACGAGCAACCGTGAGGACGACAGGTCATCGTAGACGTCGGGTACCGCCAGGCGGTCGTAGTCCTCGATCACGCCGCGCATCCGTTCGATGTTGCCGGCTTCCTGCCGGAAGTCGAGCTCGCGGTGCAGCGACGTCGACAGGTGCTCGAACACCGCGCCCATGTCGATCACCTGGTTGAGGCCGGGGCGGTCGCTCACCTTCTCGGCGAACAGCTCCAGCAACGCGAGATCCTGCTCGATCTCCTCGCGGGCGTTCGGCCGCTGGACCTTGACCACCACCCGCTCGCCGGTCGCCAGCGTGGCCCGGTGCACCTCGGCGATCGTGCCGGCCGCGAGCGGCTTCGCGTCGATCGTCTCGAACACGTCCTCCCACGGGACACCCAGCTCGCGCTCCATCACCTGCACCACGGCCTGCTCCGAGAGCGGGTTCACATGGTCCTGCAGCGTCGCGAGTTCCTCGATGAACTCGGGAGGCAACAGGTCGGGCCGCGTCGACAGCACCTGGCCGAGTTTGGCGAACGTCGGGCCGAGCTCTTCCAACGCCGAACGCAGACGCTTGGCTTGACGCTGCCGACCCACCGCGCCGTCCTCGTCGGGGCGCCCGAACAGCTCCTTCATCCCGTGCTTGGCGAACACGGCGGCGATGTGGCTGCCGCGCGCCATCAGCCGGGGCTCCGTTTCGTGCAGGTCGGCGGCGCTGCCGCGGATCGCCGTGCCCGACCGGACGGTCGCCTTCTGCACGGTGGGGCTGCCATCGGGCGCCGCGGTGTTCACGATGATCACCGTGCATCTGGCGTTGTGGCTGATCCGGTTGGGGACGTTGCCCAGCAGGAACTCCTTGCGGCCCGCCATACCGGCGTTGCCAACGACGAGCACGTCGATGGCGTGTTCCTCGGCCGCTTCGACGATCGCCATGGCGGGGTCGTCGTGGATCACGACATGGGCCTGGCCGCGATCGCCCGCCACCTGCCGCGCATAGATGCCGAGGTCGTCGGCCGCACCCGAGGCACGTGTGGCTTCGGCTGCGCCGTACTGCGTGCCCCCGGGATTCGGCGCCAGCACCACCTGCACGATGTGGAGCTCGGCGCCGAACGCGTCGGCGAACGTCGCCGCCCAGCGCACGGCTCGCTCGGCCGTCTCGGACCGGTCGGTGCCGACCATGACGCGATCGATGGGACCGGAGATCTGCGGTTCGGCTGCGCTCATGGACGCATCATGGCCGTTCGAGGGCCCACGCGCCAAGGAAGTCGCCCCGTCGAGCTTGCGGCGCAGGCCCGAACCCGCGGCGGGGTGCCTGCATCCCCGGGACGAACCCCGTTGATAGACTCGCCCGAACCCGCCGGAGTAGCTCAGGGGTAGAGCAACCGCCTCGTAAGTGGTAGGTCATGGGTTCAAATCCCATCTCCGGCTCTGTCCGCACCGCCCCACGCCGCCTCCATGTCGACCGCAGGCTGGTGCTAGGATGCGGCCCGATGAAGTCGGCTCGCAAGCTGCTCGCCACCGTGTTCGCCTCGCTGCTGTTGGCCCTCGCCGCTGCCACGGCCGCGCTCGCACAGACGCCCATCGACCCGTCAGCCACCGTGACCGAGAACGAGAGCGCGACCGCTCCCATCAACCCCTTCGGGATCTCGATCTCGATCGCCATGATCCTGGGGCTCGCCGGCGTGCTCGTGGTCCTGGTCATCATCATCCGGTACATGCGCTTCGCGCCCCGGTTCTCCCAGGACGAGGAGTCCATGAAGATCGTTCGGGCCGACCGGGTGGTGCTGGGCCAGGAACTCCCTCGCCGCAACGTCGATCTGTCGCAGGCCGCTCCGGTGCTCGTGGCGCCCCCGGCCGTGCCGACGTCGCTTCCGGCGGCCTCGACCGAGGCACCTGCCGCCGTGGCCGCCCCGGAGCCGGTGGCCGCCGCCGCAGCGTCCGCTCCCGCGCCAGCTGCCGCATCCGCCCCGGCGCCGGCCGCCGCTCCAGCCGCCGCTGCTCCGGCCCCCGCCGCGACGGAGGAGCGCCCCGAGGTCTCGCTCGACCAGGAGACCTTCGACGCGACCCTCAAAGAGCTCCTCGACGCCGGCACCGATCGCCGGATCGCCGAGGGCAAGGCTCGCCGCGCCGCCATGATCGCGGCGCGCAAGAAGGCCGCCGGCGAAGCCTGAGTCACCGATCGCGTCGATCCACGGCGCAGTAAGGTCGTTCCATGAGCGCCACCCAGGTGGATTGGTCCATGGGTTCCCCAGCTGCTCGGCTCGCCGACTGGGACACCGCCCTGCAGATCGGTCGCAAGGTGTCCGGTCCGGGTGTCCGGGTCGCCGCCGCCGACCGCGCCCGCATGCGCGAGGACTTCGCCGAACTCGTGCCGCTCGCCGAGGAGCTGATCCTCACCCGGACCTCGATGACGATGACCGGTTTCTCGTCGCGCGCCTGGGTGATGGCACGCAGCGAATGGATCCGGGCCAACCTCACCGGCTTGCAACGTCTCCTCGAGCCGCTCGCCGAACGTCTCCTGGCGGGCAAGCGCTCGAGCCGCGGGGAGTTCAAGCGCAAGGCGATGGGGGCCCAGGCCGGGGCGCTGTTCGGGTACGTCGGCAAACGGGTGCTCGGCCAGTACGACGTCTTCCTCCCGCCTGACGACGAGGGACTGCTCTACTTCGTCGGTCCCAACGTCGCCGAGGTGGAACAGCGGTTCTCGCTCCCGGCGCGGGACTTCCGGCTATGGATCGCGATCCACGAGGTCACCCACCGTGTGCAGTTCGGCTCGGCGCCGTGGTTACGCGGGCACCTGCAAGGCCTCGTCGACCAGTACCTCCAGGGGATCTCCCTCGACTCCAGGGAATTGGTGGACCAGATCAAGCGCGCGGTCGACGAGGCGCGTGGCGGCGTCGACGCCCGCATGGGCGGCATCTTCCTGTTGCTCACGCCCCAGCAGCGGGAGTTGTTCGTCCAGATGCAAGGGCTCATGTCCCTGCTCGAGGGCCACGCGTCCTACGTCATGAACGAGGTGGCGCGCGATCACATCGCGGACGTCGACCGGATGCGTCGGGCGCTCGCCGTGCGGCGTCGTGGATCGAGCATGGAGCGGGGCATCCAGAAGGCGATCGGGTTCGAGCAGAAGATCCAGCAGTACGAGGGTGGTGAACGGTTCGTCCGCGAGGTGATCGCGACCGCGGGCATGGACACCTTCAACCAGGTGTGGGTCGCACCCACGAACCTGCCCACGCTGGACGAGGTGGGCGAACCCGCGCGCTGGATCGAGCGGATCTCGAGCTAGGCCATGCGGCGCCCGCCCGCCGTCGCCCGCGTGCTGGAACGGGCCACGGCGACCTCGCGCACGCATCATCTGTTCCTGCCGAACCAGACCGCGCTGCTGGCGGTCTCGGGCGGTCCCGATTCGGTGTGCCTGGCCGAGACGATGGTGCGCCTGCGCCGGCTCCTGAAGGTGCGGCTCGAGATCGTGCACGTCGACCACAGCATGCGGGAGGGCTCGCGGCAGGACGCCGCCTATGTGCGCCGGCTCGCCGATCGCCTCCGGCTGCCGGTCCACGTGCGCACGCTGGAGGAGTCCCCGCCCGTCGGTGCCTCGGCCGAGGCCTGGCTGCGTGAACGGCGCCGGTTCGCGATCGCCGAGGTCGCTCGCGAGGTCGATGCCGGGCGCATCGTCACGGCGCACACCCTCGATGACCAAGCGGAGACCGTCTTGATGCGGTTGCTCACCGGATCGGGTGCCACGGGGGTGGCCGGCATCCGCTACCACGCTGGCCCGTACGTGCGGCCGCTCCTTGATGTCACGCGCGCCGAGGTCGAGGATTGCTGCCGGTCCCTCGGGCTCCGCCCTCGCCGCGATCCCACGAACGACGATCCGTCCTACGCGCTCCGCAACGCCCTCCGGCTGCAGGCGATCCCGGCACTGGAGCGCGCGGTGGGCCGAGGCGTGAAGGAACCGATGGCTCGCTCGGCGGCGTTGCTGGCCGCCGACGACGCCGAGCTCACGCGCCAGATGCTCCTCGTGTGGGACGACGCGTTCGAAGAGACCGAAGGCGGCGCCGACCTGCGGGCCGTGGTGTTGCTCGGGCTTCCGCGGCCCATCGCGACCCGGTTGGTCGCCCAGGCGATCTTCCGATGCGCCAGCTCGGTGAGCCGAGCCGACGTGGAGGCCGTCCTCGACCTCGCGGCGGGCCGGCCCGGGCGGCGCCGCGACCTGTCGGCCGGTTTGAAGGCCCGACGCGACCGGGAGTATGTTCGCATCGCTTCCCCGGTTCGGACCGATCGCACGGAAGGGACCGACCCGTGACCGTCACCCACCGGACGCCCGCAGCTACACTCACGCTTCCAGTGGAGGCCTACGAACCCGACATCGAGAAGGTCCTGATCTCGACCGAAGAGATCGAAGCGAAGCTCGTCGAGATGGGCGAGGCCATCACCCGGGACTACGACGGTCGCTCGCTGCTGCTGGTCGGCGTGCTCAAGGGCGCCTTCGTGGTCATGGCAGACCTGGCCCGTCACATCCGGCTGCCGCTGGAGTTCGATTTCATGGCGGTCTCGTCCTACGGCGCCGCCACGAAGTCCTCAGGCGTGGTGCGGATCCTCAAGGACCTCGATCACGATCTGGAAGGCCGCGACGTGCTGCTGGTCGAGGACATCGTCGACTCCGGTCTCACGCTCAAGTACCTGCTGAAGAACCTCGCCGCGCGCAAGCCCGCCTCGCTCGAGGTGGCCGCCATGCTGCGCAAGACCGGGATCCAGAAGGTGCCGCTCGACCTGCGGTACATCGGCTTCGACATCCCGCCGGAGTTCGTCGTGGGCTACGGCCTCGACTACGCCGAGCGCTTCCGCAACCTGCCCTACGTCGCCACGCTCAAGCCCGAGGCGTACGGCGGCACTTGAGCCTCCCTCCGGTCGGAGGCCGGTGCTACCATCGTGCCCGGGCTCCCGTGCGTCCGGCGCGTGAGCCTCGCAGCGTCTTCCCGCACGGCAAGGAGCAGCCCTGAGTCAGCCACCCGAGACCCCGCTGAAGCGTTTCGCGCGCACGCCCACGCTCTGGATCGTGCTCGTCACGCTCCTGTTCCTGCTGGCGCTGTCGTTGTTCACCAGCGAGGGCGGTGGGGACGAGATGTCGTTCTCGGACTTCCAGACCGCGGTGGCCGACGGGCGTGTCCAGGACGCCACGATCCATGACGCCGACCAGACGGTCAGCGGTGATCTAGACGACGGCACCGGCTATACCAGCAGCTACCCCACGGAGTACGCCGACGACCTCGCGGGCATCCTCCAGAAGGCCGGCGTGCCCACCGAGGTCGACCCCCAGAAGCCGAACGCCCTGCTGTCCACCTTCATCACCGTGCTGCTGCCGGTGCTGCTGATCGGCGGCATCCTGCTGTTCGTCATGAACCGCTCGCAGGGCGGCGGCGGCCGCGTCATGCAGTTCGGCCGGAGCAAGCACAAGACGGTGAACAAGGACCAGCCCAAGACCACCTTCGCCGACGTCGCCGGCGTCGACGAAGCGATCGAGGAACTGCAGGAGGTCAAGGAGTACCTGCAGGCGCCGGCGAAGTTCCAGGCCATGGGCGC
>DATLPI010000080.1:0-2643 GCA_035535815.1 Actinomycetota bacterium
TAGAAGTGGCGGTCCTCCGCTGCCCCCTTCGTCCAGCCGAGGTAGATGTCACTCGCGGCCTGCATCAACCGCTGGCCCTGGACCACACGCTCTCCGGGCTGTTTGAACCGACTTCTCGGAAGGTGGTCCTCCAGCACCGACGCGGAGGCCTCCTTGACCTGCAGGAAGAGCGGATCCTGTTGGTCACGCCCCTGGAGCAACACGATGTACGCCCGTGTGCCGACGCTGCCGACACCGACGACCTTGCGAGCGACGTCGATGATCTGGAAGCGCTCCAGCAGATGACGTCGGTCGTTCTGCAGCGTGGACCTGTAGGCGCGGAACTGCTCCTCGATCACGTGCCGAACTTCGTCGGCCGACATCTCCGCGGTCGCGGGGAGGTCTCGGAGCGGGATCACGATCGGCGGCTGGCTGACGATCCGGTACCGGCCGTCAACCAGCTCCCCGAGCTTGGAGAGAGCCTGGAGGCTGTCGCGCGTGCGGGCCTTGGTAACGATCGCCTGGGCCTTCTTCTCGCCCTTCTTCGCCTCCTTCTTCGCTTCCTTCTTGCTCTTGCCATCCGCGGTCCGCGACAGGTTCCGGATCGCGGCCAAGAGCTCCTGCTCGGATAGGTGCGCGTACCAGACGTCCATCATGCCCATCTTCGCGAACCCGGCCATCGACTCGCGGTACGCCCGCACGGACGCCAGCGTGACGGCGCGCGTATCCGCCTCGGCGAAGCCGTTGTTGCGTCCCGCGATCGTGAAGCTCGCGGACATGCGCTTGACGTCGTATTCGAACGGCCCGGAAAGCGTCTCGTCGAAGTCGTTCAAGTCGAACAGCAGGGTCCGCTCGGGCGACCCGAACATGCCGAAGTTCGACAGGTGCGCGTCACCGCAGAGTTGCACGTTCAGGCCGGCCCGCGGCGTGGTCCTCAGGTCGGCTGCCATGATCTTCGCCGCGCCCCGGTAGAACGTGAACGGTGAGACCATCATCCTCCCGTGCCGTACCGGAACTAGGTCCTGCTCACGGGACGAGTCCTGCTCCTCGAGGAGCGCTACCGGGTCGGGACGATCGGCGGCCGGCTCCCATCCCGTGTGGCTGGAGGGCGCCGCCTCCCCCCGTAGCGACTTGCCACGTGCCTTCCGGTCCTCGACGGTCGGGTTCTCGATCTGCGCCGGAGCAGCAACCATCTTGCCTCCTTCAGAACCGACGGATATCCGCCACTTCTTCTCTCTCTGGCTATGAAACCCCTGGGTCGTCGACGCGCCATCACACAGAGAGGGTGAAACCCGGATCCCCTTCATTCACGCAATATGGATGACGACACACTGCGGACGTGGCTTCATCCTCCGGGAGGCGACCGAGAGGCCCATGAGGGGTGGCCGCAGGCACGGCCGGCAGGTCGGCGAGGTCGAGCGTTCCAAGACCTGAACGCTGAATCACCCTCGGGACTGCGGACCGCATCGAGCACGCAGAACCTCTGAAGGAGGCCGGGATGGGAGGGGCATTCGGCTGGGGGACGCTGGCCGCGTCATCGCTCGTCATCGGTGCCGTCATCGCGATCCTGTTCCGCATCTCCCCACGGACGATCGGGTTGATCATGGCGTTCGGCGGAGGGGTCCTGATCAGTGCCGTCGCGTTCGATCTGGTGGAAGAAGCGGTCGAGATGGGGTCGGGCCACGGATGGGTCATCGCGGGCATCTTCGCGGGCTGCGCCGTCTTCTTCGGCGGCGACTGGTTGATCGACCGAGCCGGAGGGGCCAAACGCAAGGATGCCGATGGTGGCCAGGAGAGCGGTTCCGCGCTCGCCATCGTGCTCGGATCCGTGCTCGACGGGATCCCGGAGTCGATGGTGATCGGCCTGACGATCTTCCAGGGTGGCGCGGTCGGAGCCGCCTACCTGATCGCGGTGTTCATCTCCAACATCCCTGAATCGATCTCGTCGACGAGCGGTTTGGTCACGAGCGGCTGGAAGAAGGCGCGCGTCCTGTGGATGTGGATCGGGATCGCGATCGTCTCGGGACTCGCATCGCTCGCCGGCTACGCACTGTTCCAGCATTCGTCTCCGGACGTCGTCGCGTTCGTGCTCGCGTTCGCGGCCGGAGCGATCCTCACCATGCTGGCCGACACGATGATGCCTGAGGCCTACCAGCACGCCGGCAAGTGGGTCGGGGTCCTGACGACACTCGGATTCGCGGTCGCGTTCACGATCCACGTCCTCGACTAGCCCGCTCGCGAGCGGTGATCTTCATGCGTTCTGCGTGATGACCGCCGAGGGACGCTGCTCGAAGATCGGCCGCAAGGCCCGGACAACCATGGATGGAGGTCACGATGAGCGATCCGATGTCAGGGGTCTCAGCCGAGACTTTGCAGTCGATCTCGACACCCGACAAGGTGGAGACCACCTTGGGGATCCTGGAGTTCGACGACGGTGCGCCGTCCAAGGAAACCGCAGAGCTGCTGTACGAGAACCTCGACTTCATGCACGGCGTCGAGGCGTTCATCAACAGCTTCCCAGGAGCGTCGTTGGCGGCGATGCGCCAGGGATTCCTGGGCATCGGCGTCCAGGACAACGACGTACTGGCGTTCCCTGAGTTGATGGACTCGGCGTCGCTGTTCCTGACCGCGAACTGCGACACGCTGTACTTCATCTCGTTCCTG
>DATLPI010000081.1:0-23520 GCA_035535815.1 Actinomycetota bacterium
CGTGGTGGTCGCCGTACGCCATGTGATCCGACGAAGCGTGGCGTCGTACCAGTAGGCGCAGTTCATCGACAGGTCACCGGGGGCACAGCCGATGTACTCATTTCCCTTCTTCGGGTAGATGTGGACGGCCGAGACCGTGTCGGGACTGGTAGGACATCCGTTCACGCCGAAGGAGTCGGCCAGGTTCTTGACCTGACCGAACGCCAGTGAGCTCACCGCCATGGTGCAGGTGCCGGCTGCTCCGGGTTCGCCGATCGCCGCGTCGTCGTTGCCGCGGTACACCTGATCGATCATCAGGCCGGTGAAGCCGATGATGTCGTACTTGTCGGGCGTACCGGGGCACGGCGACACATGGCCGTCCTTGCCCAGCTGGCCCTCGCAGTCGTTCACGGGGAAGTACTTGATCGTGCCGATCTCGTCGTGGAGCGTCGACCAGTCGGCGCTGGAGTGACCGGTGTCGTTGCAGACGTACGTCGGTTCGGAGCCGGCCGGCGAACCGTTGAGGCCTACCCCGTCCAGGTAGCCGTCGACGATCCACTCAGCGCGCGACGACGTGCCTGCGTTGCTGCAATGGTCGTTGGGGTCGACGCCCCACTGGTCGAGGTTCATGAACCCCCAGGTGGCGTCGCCCAGGGTGGCGTCGCCGTTGTTGTACCAGAAGGCACAGGTATCTCCGATCTCCACCCCGTCGGGCACCTTGCACACACCCTGCAGGTACCCCGAGTCGAGCACGATCGGGGCCGCGAACGCGCTGGCCGCCGGCCCCCACGCTGCGGTGGCGCGGGTCGTCACCGACGCCGTGTCGCCGAGCCCGAGGACGCCGGCGAAGAACACCGACTGCGGGGTCGAATACTGGACCGTCACGTACCCGGGTCCGTCATCGCACCCCACGATGTCGGTAACGCCGCCGTTCTCGGCAACGAGGTCCGACACGTTCGCCGCGGCATAGATGTCGGCCCGGCTCTCCGGCGTGAAGGTGTCCTCGATGCTGGCGCACGACTTCGCGGCGGCCAGGGCGGCGGCGTCGGCGCCGTTGACCATCGATCGCCGTCGGAGGAGCAGTCCTCCCACATCGACCGTCAACACCAGCATGCCGAAGATGGCCACCAGTGAGAGCGCCGTGATCACGACGATCGCACCGCCTTCGTCCTGGACCCTTCCTCGCACCAGCCCGGCCTCCATGGGTGAACGCGCCCGCTCATGAGGGTCGCTGCATGGAGATCGCCTCAGCGACGCGCCAGCGCTCGGCCGATGGTCGCCGGATCTAGGCTGGGTGGGGGATTCGATCTCAGCCTTTCGTCCGGGACTCCAGGTCGATCGGAGACCTGCCGACATCGGTGGTGAGTGCCATGACCCTGGGAACGCAGTTCAACTCCGTGATGACGGCCGCCCGAACCGGCGCGCCGTGGGCCCTGGAGGCCCTGTATCGCGATCTGCAGCCCCGAGTGCTGCGGTATCTGCGCGTGCACGAGCCCGGCGTGGCCGAAGACCTCGCATCCGACACCTGGATCGGCGTCGCGAAGGGCGTGCCCGGCTTCCTGGGAGGGGAGGAGGAGTTCCACGCCCTCGTCTTCACGGTCGCCCGGCGAAGGGTCCTGGACCACCGGAGGACGGAAGCGCGGCGGCGTACCGCCCCGAGCGACCCGGGATCGATGGAAGGACTGGGGCCGGTGGCGGATGCGGAGTCCGACGCGATGGATCGCCTCGGTGAAGGCTGGGCCCTCAAGCTCGTATCGGAACTCCCGCCCGACCAGGCGGATGTGGTGCTGCTGCGGGTGATCGGGGACCTCTCGGTCAAGGACGTCGCGTCGATCCTCGACAAGCAGCCCGGCGCCGTTCGCGCCCTCCAGCACCGCGCGATCCGCAGATTGGCAGCGCGACTCGGCGAGGAGGCCGTAACGCCATGACGTTCTACCGCGATGTACCTGACGACATGATGTCCGCAACCGACGTTGAGCTCGCCGACGCCCTGCTCGAGGGCACGCTGGACACAGCGGAAGCGCCTTCCTACGCAGGCGTTGCCGACCTGATCCATGCCCTGGACGAAGGTCCAGTTGAGGACCTCGATCCTGAGCGCGCGCGGGCCACGGTGGCGGCCATGGCCGCGGTGATCGAAGCACTCCCGACCCCCTCGAGGGTGCCCTCCGCGGCCGTGACCACCCCCGTGCGACCGCGACGACGGATCCGGGCGAAGGTGGCGGGCGTCGCGCTTGCGGTGTCCATGGTAGGAACCGGCGGGGTCGCATTCGCCGGAGGCCTCCCGGCGGGCGCCCAACACATCGCACATCAACTGTTCGCCAAGGTCGGCGTGTCGATCCCCGACAACAAGGGCGGGGAGATCTCCGATGTCGCGCACACCACCCCGCCCGAGGGCGGCAAGGGTGCAACCGTCTGCAAGGCAGCGAGTGAAGGCAAATGCCACGCGGGCGAACACGGCCATTCGAACGACCCACACGGCCAAGCCGGTGATCACGGGCAGGCGGGCGACGATCACGGCCACTCGAACGACCCACACGGCCAGGCCGGTGACCACGGTCAAGCTGGCGACGATCACGGTCAAGCTGGCGATGACCACGGCCAGGCCGGCGGCGATCACGGAAACAGCGGAGACCACGGGCAACCGACCGATCCGGGCCAGCCAGCCGATCCAGGCCAGCCCGACGATCCCGGCCAGTCAGGCGGCGATCACGGACACCCCACCGACCCAGGTCAGCCAGGAGATCCGGGCCAGCCTGCCGATCCCGGCCAGTCAGGCGGCGATCACGGAAAGCCGGTCAGTTCGACCTAGTCCAAAGGTCTGACCGCTTCTCCGCCTTACGCCTGGGAACACTGACCCTTCGGGGGATGCGCATACCACCCGTTTTCCTTAGCCTGGGCCCGACAGGGGCCGAGCGGTCGGTTCCGAGAAACAGGGAAAGGAGCAGGTCTTGCGCAAACTCCTCGTGATCGCGCTCACGGCCATGACGGTTGCCGGGACGGCGAGCATCGCGCTCGCCGCCACCACGCTTCCGTGGACCGGCCAGGGTGGAGAGAGCCTCCCCTGCGACGGCGGTGGCCACTGGGTCCTCACCGGCAAGGGTGTCACGTCCGCGACGATGGAAGTCAACGGCGTCACCTACACCATGGTGCAGAACGGCAAGGGTTCGTTCGCTGCCGATTCGAACGGCGCGCTGGGTGCCGGCACCACGGCGTCTGCCACGTACGAAGGCAGCCCGAAGAACCCGCAGTTCGTCCTCTCGCACTGCGTCGCCGGTGGCGGCGGCTACCCCGGTGACGGCGGCTACGGCAGCTGAGCACCGCGCACCATCGGTCACCCACCGGTGACCACGCTGGGATCATGAAAGGCGGGCATCCCCCCGGGGATCGCCCGCCTTTCTGCGACTTCGGACCTGGACCGGTACCCGACGATCAAGCCGGATCGAGCAAGGGACTCGCGGCGACCACGATGCCGTCCCGGTCGGCATAGACCACGTGCTCCGGTCGGAAGGTGACGCCTGCGAAGGTGACCGGCACATCCCGTTCTCCTTGCCCGAGCTTCGCGCTCTTGCGGGGGTGGGTGGCCAGCGCCATCACGCCGACCTCGAGCCCGGCGATCGCGTCGGAGTCGCGGACGCAGCCGTTGACGATGACGCCGGCCCACCCGTTGTCTCGAGCGAGCGTGGCCAGCATGTCGCCGAGCAACGCGCACCGAAGGGATCCACCTCCGTCGATCACGAGTACGCGGCCCAGCCCTGGCTCCTCGAGGGCCTGGCGCACCAGAACGTTGTCCTCCAGAACCTGCACGGTCGCGATCGGGCCGCCGAACGCCGGTGCTCCACCCATCGTCACGAGGCCGGGTTCGGCGATCTGGAGCTCATTGGCATGGGTGTCGCACAGGTCCGCGGTCGAGATGTCCACGGGCCAACGCTACCTGAGGAAAGGGTCCGGGCGAGGTTCACCAGCCGTTGCGATGGAGCTGGTCTTCCAGGGGGCGTCGCTCGCGGGTTCGCCATGATCCGGCGGGCTCCTCGTCGTCTGCTCGATACCCGAAGCCCAGGATCCCGATCGGACGGAGCTCATCCGGCACGCCGAACCGCTCGAGCAGCGCGCGCTCGCCGTGCGTGATGCCGAAGAACCATCCGCCCAGCCCTTCGTCGACGGCCGCGAGGAGCATCATCATGGAGGCCATCGCGGCGTCGACCTCCCAGAACTTCACGGGCCAGTGCGCGGCCTCGTCCATGCCGAACGCGATCTTGTCGGGTTGGGAGTAGCGCTCCAGGTATCGAGCGGGGTCGGGCAGCGGCAGCACGATGACGGTGGGGCCCACCGCGACGTCCTCGAGGTCCCACCCGAACTCCGGATCGCGCGTGATCTCCCAGAACGCCGACACCGTCTCGGGCGTGTCGAGCACCAACAGCTCCAGCCCTTGCGAGAACCCCGCCGACGGGGCTCGGCGCCCGACGTCGACGATGCGATCGATCGTCTCGCGCTCCACCGGCCCTTGATCGAACCGCCGGATCATGCGCCGGCGCCGGACGACGTCGCTGAACTCCACGGCGCGAGCCTAGCGCAGCCGGGCACCCGCGATCGTCCGCACGATCGCGTCCTCGATCGTCACCGCCGACGACTTGGTGAGCCCCCGGCTGAGCACGGAGAACGCCACGAGCCGCCCCTCGGAGGTCCGCGCGTAGCCGGACAACGCCGACACGGGCGTGACGAATAGGGTGCCCGTCTTCGCATGGACAGGGAGGCCGGTGAGCCGGGTGCCGAGCGTGCCCTCGCCACCGGAGGGCAGGGACATGATCAGCGCATGCGCCCACGGTTCGCGCCGCGCTTCGAGCAGCAGCGTCACGAGGTCCACCGTGCTGAGCCGATCGCGGTGCGAGAGGCCGGACCCGTCGAAGGCCCGCAGGCGGACGCCCTCGTCGGAGGCCCACGACTCCATCGCCGCGCCCCCGCTCCGTGTCGAGCCTTGGCTCCCGCTGACCCGGGCGCCCAACGCTTCGGTCAGCATCTCGGCGTCGAAGTTGATCGAACCGTGGTTCTGCCGCAGGAGGATGTCGGCGAGCGGCGCCGAGCGCACCTGCGCGAGCGAGGGCCGGAGATCAACGGGCGCCCGTCCGGTGCGAGGCGACCCAGCGACCGTGATCCCGCTCGATCGCAGGGCATCCGTGAGCGCCGCCGCAGCGGCGAGCTCGGGACGGTTGAGGCCGGCGTTCCCGTTCAACGAGAGCGCGGTGGGACGGGCCACGTAGTGACGGGAGAGTCCTCGGATCCAGCCCGGCGCCCACCACCGACGGTCGAACGCTGCGATGTCGCCAACCACGGAGCCGGTGATCGTGCGCAGTCCGCGATCGTGCAGTGAGGCGGCCAGCACGCTCAGCCCGGCCGGCGTGAGTTCGGGATCACCGGAGCCGATCAGCCACAGGTCGCCGGCGAGCACGCCGTGACGGAGCCGCCGTGAGGGCCGCGCCACCGTGACGAACCGGTGCGAAGGGCCGAAGGTGTCGAGGACCGCCATCGACAGCACGAGCTTCTGGTTGGACGCCGGCAACCGCGCGCGGTCCCCTAGGTGCTGATACACGAGACGGCGACCGTTCCCGACCGCCACGGACACGGGTTGGCCGCGCACGATGCGGTCGATGGCAACGGTCCAGGGTGCCGTGGCCGGATCGCGCTCGATCGGCGGCCGCGGATCGGCGGACTGAATGCGCACGGGTTGGCTGCCGGGCCCGGGAAGCACGGCCGACGCGAGAGGTGAACAGGCGGCCGCCGACCACGCGAGCACCACCACGAGGAGTCGCCGTCGTTGCATCATGGCGTGGAGACGCTCGACCCGGGGTCCCCGTTGCGGGCGATGGATCGACCGGCGCTCACAGGTGCGCCGGCGCGAAGGAGGCGACATGCGGTTCGTGGTGACGGCATGGGACGGCGACGATCCCGATGCGAAGGAACGGAGGGCTGCGGTTCGACCGGTCCACCTGGAGAAGATCCAGCCCCTCGTCGACGACGGTCACGTTCTGGTCGGGGGAGCGATGCTCGACGACCATGGGGACATGATCGGGTCGACGCTCGTGGTCGAGTTCGACTCGCGTGCGGACCTCGACGCCTGGATCACGGCCGATCCCTACGTCACGGGTGGCGTGTGGGACCAGGTGGAGGTCCACCCGTTCCGGCCGGCGGTGGGGAGCTGGCTCACCGAGCCCTAGGGCATCGAGGGCAGGAGGTCGCTGACGTCCGTGACGTCGCCGGCCTTCGGGATCGGCAGATGCATCGCGATGCCGTACTCGGGGATCTCCATGGTCATCTCCATGCCGAAGTCGACGGCCGAGTTCCCGCCGGACTCCAACGACATGGTCATGCGACGCAGGAGCCCGTCGCCGTCGATCCACACGTCGACCGGCATCGCGCCGTGCCCGAACTGCTTGCGAGCCTGCGCGATCGCCTGCTTCAGCTCACCGCGGGTGTCGTCGGGCAGGCGGTCGTAGGCGGCGTCGAGGTCCACGGTGCCCGAGTAGTGCGTCGTCTCGACGCCGGCGACCCGTTCGGTGCCGACCTCCTGGGCATCGGAGATCCCGCGCAGGTACTCGAGCTGCGCCGTTGGGTCGTTCTGGCCCTGGCTCAGGCTCGCGAGGTCGCTGAAGCCGGGAACGAGTTCGTCCAGGTCCATCGAGATCCAGTCGGTGTCCAGGCCCGGGCTCCGCGACAGCATCGGCGACCGCATGTACATCACCGAACCGTCCAGGATCATCTCCATCTCGAAGTCGCCCTCCACCCCCGGCATGTCCGTGAACCGGTAGGTGGTGTGGACCTGCAGTGGGTCGTCGGAGAACTCGCCCTCGCCGGTGGCCTCGATCGTCTGGCCTTGCGCTGTGATCGCCATCCCGAAGGTCGCCCGGTACGCGCCCGCGTTCTCGACCTTGGCGGTCACGGCACGGATCAGGGCAACGGGATCGCCGCCGCCATCACCGTTGTTGCCGCCGCCTTGTCCGCCAGGCGCTTGGCCCGGTTCGGGGCCGTCGTCGGAGACGGTTCCCGGTCCCGAGGAGCACGCGGCCAGGACGAGGGCGAACACGGCGAGGACGGACAGGAGGCGAACGATCCGGAAGCGCTTCATACAAGGGGTATCGTCCGCGCACGCCCGAAACGTGAATCGCCGAAAGGCCGATATCCGGACTACGAAGCCGGACTACGAAGCCGGAAGTACGAAGCCGGAACACGAAGGAGGCCCGGCGCATGGTGCGCCGGACCTCTGCTTCGTACTGGTAGGAGCTTCCGTCTGCGGCTAGACGCCGCGGACGTTCGCAGCCTGGGGACCCTTCTGGCCCTGGGTCACGTCGAACTCGACTTTCTGACCCTCTTCCAGGTTGCGGTAGCCCTCGCCCGAGATGGCACTGAAGTGAACGAACACGTCAGCGCTGCCATCCTCGGGAGTGATGAATCCGAACCCCTTCTCGGGGTTGAACCACTTCACGGTACCGGTTGCCATTGGCATTCCCTCCTTCCTTCGCCGTCCGAGCCTTGGAGCTGCTCTTCAGGCGCCGGCGTGACATCCGCCGGTGTGAGGGAACTGCTCGTAAGCGAACTTCGATCGGTACCCTCGCGCAACACGCTACCAGGAAGCGATGACGCGGGCGGGGACGTTCGTACACTGCCGGGTCGTGGCTGACACCCAGCAGACCCTGTACGAGGCCGTCGGCGGCATGGCGTTCTTCGAGCGACTGGTCGACCGGTTCTACGAAGGCGTGGCCGCCGATCCGGTGCTGCTGCACCTCTATCCGGAACCCGAAGACCTCGCCCCCGCCAGGCATCGATTGACGCTGTTCCTCGCGCAGTACTGGGGCGGGCCGAGCACGTACAACGACGAGCGCGGGCATCCGCGCCTGCGGATGCGTCACGCACCCTTCGCGATCGGTCCGCGGGAGCGGGATCACTGGCTCGTGGCGATGCGCGCCGCGATCGCGTCGATGGATCCACCGGAGCCGGTCGCCCAGGCGCTGCACGAGTACTTCGACATGGCGGCCGAGAGCATGCGGAACCAGTTCTGATCGTCGGCAGCTACGTGTAGCGAACCCGCGGGTCGAGCGCGGCGTAGGCGACGTCCACCACCAGGTTCGCCACCGCGATGAACAGCGCCCCCAACACGGTCACCCCCATCACCATGGGGAAATCGTTCGTCGCGATCGACGTGACGGCGAGCTGTCCCACCCCCGGCAGACCGAACAGCGTCTCGACGATGAACAGCCCGCCCAGCAGCGTCCCCAGGTCGAGCCCGAGCATCGTGACCACCGGTGTGAGCGCGCCGCGCAGCCCGTGGCGGTAGATCACGCCTCGCTCGGGCAGGCCTTTGGCTCGTGCGGTCCTGATGTAGTCCTCGTGCATCGTCTCGATCACGTTGCTGCGAACCATGCGCGCATAGAACGCGGCGTAGCCCACGGCCACCGTGATCCACGGCAGGAGGAACCGGCCGTCCAGGACCGAGCCCCACACGCCGACACCGACGTCCATCCCGCTGGGCGGCGCCCATCCCAGCCGGAACCAGAAGATGTAGAGCAGCAACTGGCCGAGCCAGAAGACGGGGATCGACACACCGATGATCGCGATCAGCATCGAGAAGCGACTCATCGAGGACTTGCGCCGAACGCCTGCGGCGATCCCCACCGGGATGCCGATCAGCAGCCAGAGAGCCGCCCCTCCCAACGCCAGGGCGACCGTGACCGGCAGGCGGCGCGCGATCTCCTCGCGGACCGGGATGAAATTGCCGTAGCTGTAGTAGACGTCCTCGGACAGGAAGAGGCCGGGGAGCGGGATCAACCCCTTCGCGAAGCGCCCGTACTGCACCCACAGCGGCTGGTCGAGGCCGAACGCCTTCCGAGCGTTCGCGATCTGTTCGGGCGTCGAGGCCCTTCCGGTGGCCCGCCTCGCGGGGTCCCCGGTGGGAAGTTTCACGAAGATCAGGAAGGTCAGGAGCGAGACCACCAACAGCACCAACACGGTGAAGCCGATCCGCCGGATCAGGTACCTGCCCATCGCCCCGGCAGGCTAGGTCGCAGTTCGACCGGAGGCTCCCGGTTCCTTGCCCTCCAACGCGTACAGGGGCGAACAGGGGCAAGGGATCGACAGTGGCTGAACCTACGCCGTATGATTTGAGCAGACGCTCAAAGCGAGCGCTCAGTCGGACCCGGATGGTCGGAGACCCGACGGTCGAACGGAGGCGAGCGGTATGCAGCCGCACCGAGCCATCGCGTGGGACACCGCCGACGAACCGACGATCGAGCCGCCGGAAGCGATCGAACGCCCCGTGATGCTCCAGCGGTGGGACGACCTCACCTTCCTGCATTGGCCTTACGCCCCGGAAACGGTGGCCCAGCTTCTGCCTCCTGGCCTGCAGGTCGACACGATCGACGGGGCGGCATGGGTGGGGGTGGTGCCCTTCCGCCTGACGATCCGAGCCCCCGGGATGCCTGCGGTCCCGTGGGCCGGACGATTCGCCGAGGTGAACGTGCGGACCTACGTCCGGGGCCCCGACGGCCGGCGGGGGATCTGGTTCCTGTCGCTGGATGCGGCCCGGATCGGCGGGGTGGTGCTGGCGCGGCACACGTACCGCATCCCCTACGTGTGGGCTCGCACCACGGCCGAGCGCCGGGGATCGCAGGTTCGCTATCGGAGCCGCCGTCGCTGGCCGGGACCTCGTGGTGCGTCACTCGCGCTGCAGGTGCGGCTCGACGACCCGCTCGACACCGGTGACCTCGACGACCTGGAACGGTTCCTCATCTGCCGGTGGCGCCTGTACAGCCCCGGCCCGGCCACGTTGCCGGCGCGACGGGTCCCGTTCCTGGCCACCCAGGTCGAGCACCCGGCCTGGCCACTCCGGCGGGCTGTGGTCGAGTCGCTGCACGAGAGCCTGGTCGCCGCGACGGGGCTGCCATCGCCGACGGGACCGCCACTCGTGCACCACTCACCAGGGGTCGCGGTGCGGTTCGGAGCTCGGAGCCTCGTCGACGATCTTCACGCACCTTCACACGGCTTCGCGTGAGCCCTTGAAGACCCCTCGGCCGCGACCCAGCACGCCGAGGTCGACCAACAGGCCGAGGATCGTGAGCGCTGCGCCCCATCCGGTGAAGCCGTCGAGCTCCTGCACCGCGACCGCGTAGCAGAGGGTGGTCGTCGGCAGGATGAAGAAGCCGATCAGCGGCCACACCCAGGTGCCGTAGGCCTCGCTGAGGTAGTCGGAGAACAGCCACAGCAGGACCATGATGAACCGCGGCATCAGCAGTCCGAACAGCGCGACGATCATGCTCCGTCCATCCCCTCGTGACCCTCGGGTGATCCCGCCTCAGTCTGCGCGGTGGATGCGCGTCGGTCCAGGGCTTCTCGTCGCACCAGGATCACCCAGCCGATCAGCGCGATCGCGCCGAAGGCGAACCATTGGAACGCGTATCCGAGGTGAGGGCCGTCGGTGAGTTCGGGTGGCGGTTCCGGGGCCGGAAGGTCGCCCTGCTCGGGATGCTGGGTGCGCAGGGTCACGTACATCGGCAGCAACACGTAGGGCACCTGCTCCTGCAGGGCCTCGAGGTCGACGCGTGAGAGCACGGTGATGCGGTCGCCGTCGCGTTGGACGGCGGGGCTCTCCTCCAGATGCGTCCCGGCGCCCAGCAGCCCGGTGATCTCGACCGTCCCGCTCGGAGGAGCCGACGCTTCGACCGGCGGATACGTCGGTTCGAACGGCACCCAGCCTCGATCGACGATCACCGCCCTCCCGTCGTCGAGGATCAGTGGGGTGAGCACATGGTTGCCGGGCCGGCCGTCGAGCGGGCGGCCGTACAGGACCGTCTCTTCGGCGGCGTCGTAACGCCCGGTGGCACTCACCTGGCGGAACGTGAGGGGGCCCTCGGGGGAAGCAGCGAGGAGCGGCTCGATCGGTTCGGGCGCGTGGGTCATCCCGGCACGGAAGAGGTCGTTGTAGTACCGGCGACCCTCCAGCCGATCGAGTTGCCAGAACGCGAGCCGGAAGCACACACCCGCGACCACCACCGCGAACACCGTGAAGGCGATCCACCGTGGCTTCAGCAGGAATCGCAGCATCGCAACGAGCATAGTGGCGACCCCGGAGAGCCCCGAGATCGGGCGGCAGGCTAGGGGCCCTTGTCCTCCTGGATCGTGTTGCCCCCGTCGACCGCCAGCGATTGGCCGGTGATGTAGCTCGCTCGATCCGAGGCGAGGAACGCCACGACCTCGGCGATCTCGTCAGGGGTTCCCGAGCGTCCGATCGGTGTGTAGCGTCCGGCGTCTGATTCGTCGGGAACCTGGGAACCGCTTGCGATCCATCCCGGTGCGACCGAGTTCGCCGTGATCCCGTGTGGCCCGAGTTCGAGCGCAAGGCCCCGCATCAGACCGTCCATGCCGGCCTTGGCGGCGCCGTAGCCCGTGGAGCCGGGGTTGGTGACGAACGGCCCCGTCACCGACGACACCATCACGATCCGGCCCCAGCCGCGCTCGATCATGCCGGGAACGATGGGCTTGGTCACGTTGTAGGCGGTGTGCAGGTTCATCGCGATGTCCAGATCCCAGTCGGCATCGTTCATGTCGATGAAATCGAGGAAGTTCTCGCCGTCCATGCCCACGTTCACCATGCCGGCGTTGTTGACCACGATGTCGATGCGCCCGAAGAGCTGCTGCACCTCGGCCACCATGCGCCGGGCCTGTGAACGGTCCGTGAGGTCGGCGATGAACCCCGCTGCATCGGCGCCGTCGCCATGGAGCGTTGCGGCGCGTTCATGGATCCGGTCCGTGGTGGAGGCGACGGCGACCGAAGCGCCCTCCCGAGCGAGGACCCGCGCGCACGCGAACCCGATCCCCGTGGGGCTGCCCGCGCCGGTGACCAGCGCCACCTTGTCCTGAGATTCACCCTGCATGAGGCGAGAAGCCTACCGGGAGCAACCGTCGGGCGGCTCAACTTTCCGCCTGGTTCGTGCCGATACACCACCCAAGACGGCGCGAGGGGCCGCCCGCATCGGTGCGGGCGGTCCGCGCGACGGTGATTGGGGGACCAGATGTTCCTGAGACAGTTCGTACGGGCTCAGGTCTGGATGACGGAGTGTCGCACCCGGCTGCTGGAGGATCGGGGCGCGACGGCCGTCGAGTATGCGTTGATGCTGGCCTTGATCGCCATGGTGATCTTCGCCGCGGTGATGTTCCTCGGCTCCCAGACCGATGGGCAGTTCGAGAAGGTCGGAGACTGCTTCCCGCCGACCACCTGCTAGGACCCGCACCACGCGGACGAAGCGGCATCGGCTAGGCTTCGCCTGCCATGACGACGGTTCGCCTGCTCGCGTTGCAAGAGGTCGATACGACGATCGATCGATTGAGCACCCGTCGCGCGGCGTTGGAAGGCGGCGGTGCCCTCGCCGAGGCTCGTGAGCTCGCCGATGCCGCCGAGCGCCGGCTGGGCGAGTTCGGGCTGAAGCTCGACGAGCTCGGGCGTGACCAGATGCGGTTCGAGCACGAGATCGAGTCGATGACCCAGAAGGAGCACGCCGAGCAGACGCGCCTGTACGACGGTTCGGTCGCCAACGCCAAGGAACTCGAAGCGCTCCAGCACGACATCGAGAACCTGAAGAAGCGCCGGGCCGATCGCGAGGACGAACTGCTGGTCGTGCTCGAGCAACGCGAGGCCCTCGAGGCCGGCGCCGCCGAAGCTCGGGGCACGTCCGAGCAGCTCCGTGCCACGGTCGACCAGGTGGCGGGAGCCTCCGCGCAGGAGCTCGCCGCGACCGTCGCCGAACTCGAACAGCGGACAGCCGAACGCGCCTCGATCGCCGCCGAGATCGACCCCGAGCTTCTCGAGCTCTACGAGGACCTTCGCTCCCAGAAGAAGGGCGTGGGCGCCGCGGCGCTGATCGACGGCGTCTGCCAGGGCTGCCACGAGCAGCTCTCCGCGATGCAGCTCGACAAGCTCAAGAAGACCGATGGGGTCCGGAGGTGTGAGCACTGCCGGCGGATCCTGGTCTTCTGACCGTTTCGTGCGACGGCGCGGCGCGGGGCAACCCGGGGCCCGCGGGCATCGGGGTGCAGATCACCGATGCCTCCGGCGCCGTCGTGGCCGAGATCGCTGAGGGCCTCGGCGAGGCTACGAACAACGTCGCCGAGTACACCGCGGCGATCGAGGGGTTGAAGAAGGCCCACGAGCTCGGCGCCACGCGCGTCCTGTTGCGTTCGGACTCCCAACTGCTGATCAACCAGCTCACCGGACGCTACCGGGTCAAGACCCAGCACCTCGTGCCGCTGCATCGGCAGGTGCGTGAGCTCGCGGCCGGGTTCGACGACATCACCTACGAGCACGTGCGCCGAGAGCGCAACACCGAGCCCGACCGCCTCGCGAACGAAGGCGTTGACGCGTGGCTCGCCGCTCGCCGCTGATCGCCGCGAACCACGACGGGTATCCTCGCCAGCGGAGGAGCCGGCCGGGCGGCCGCGGGCGGTCTTCGGACCGTTCGAGGAAAGTCCGGACTCCGAAGGGCAGGGTGCTGGCGAGAGCCAGGCGGGGGTGACCTCGCGGACAGGGCAACAGAGAGCAGACCGCCCGAGCGGCGTGAGCCGTTCGGGTAAGGGTGAAACGGTGCGGTAAGAGCGCACCAGCGCGGCGGGCGACCGTCGCGGCTGGCAACCCCCACCCCGGAGCAAGGCCGAGCAGGCAGCGTTCGAGGACGGCCCGTCCGAGCTGCCGGGTAGGCCGCACCGGTCCGGCGAACGGACCGGCGGTGGTCGCGCTTCGGCGCGGCCGCCGAGACAGATGGTCGCCGGCGGGTTTCGGCCCGCGCACAGGATCCGGCTTACAGGCCGGCTCCTCCATCCCTTCGAGGCCTTTCGAGGACCTTCCCGCACACGCGTGCGATATCAGCTCGTCGGGGTGGCCACCCGGCTGTCGACCGCGCGCTGGAACTGTGTCCCGGCGTGGTAGCTGGAACGCACCAGCGGCCCGGCCTCCACGTGACGGATGCCGATCGCTTCGCCGACGCGGGCGTGGCCGGCGAACTCGTCGGGGTGGACCCAGCGATCGACGGGCAGATGCATGGCGGTGGGTTGCAGGTACTGGCCCATCGTGAGGATGTCGCAACCCGCTTCCACGAGGTCGTGCATCGCGGGTTCGATCTCGTCGGGTCGCTCGCCCATCCCCAGGATGAGGTTGGACTTCGTGACCATGCCCGGATGCAGGCGCTTGGCGATCCGGAGCACGTCCAGGGAACGGTCGTAGCCGAAGGCCGGACGGATCCGATCGTGCAACCGGCGGACGGTCTCGAGGTTGTGCGCGAAGACGTCGGGCGCGGCGTCGAGCACCGTCGCGATGTCGGTCTCGCCCCCCTTGAAGTCGCTCGGCAGGATCTCGACCCGGCAGCCGGGGACCGCGCGGCGGACCGCGCGGACGGTCGCTGCCCAGATCCGCGCCCCGCCGTCCGGGAGGTCGTCTCGAGCGACGCCGGTGAGCACGACGTAGCGCAGGCCCATGGCACGGACCGCGTCGGCGATGCGCTCGGGCTCGCCTTCATCGACCGGGTCGGGCTTGGCGGTCATCACATCGCAGAAGCCGCACCGCCTGGTGCACTTCGAGCCCAGGATCAGGAACGTGGCCTCCCTGTCCTCCCAGCACTCGTGGATGTTGGGACACATCGCCTCCTCGCACACGGTGTGGAGGTCGCGCCCGCGCATGATGTCTCGGAGCTCGCCGTAGTTCGGCCCGGTCTGGAGCCTGACCTTCAACCACGGCGGCTTCCGTTCCCCTCTGGCGTTCACCCCGGCCATGTCGGGCTCGACGCCGGGGCCGTTCGTGACGCCGACGATCGGCAGGTGCAGTCGCCGGCCGGAGGGGTTGTGGTCGCGCTGGGGCATTGACCTCGAGTCTAGCCGCGGTCGTGCGGAGCGCCGTGGCTGCGCGGGGGCTTCCGGTTGCCGGGGTATCCTCGCGCCGTCGGGCGAGCCGCGCCCGTGTGAGGTCCGAGGGAACCGATGAGCGACCAGTCTCCGAGCGAGGAACGCGAACCCACGCTCGTCAAGGTGCAGCTGCCCTCATGGCGCTGGATCTTCATGTTGCTGGGCTCGATCGCCGCGGTGGGCTTGGCATCGCTGGTGTTCCTCGCGTTCTTCCGACAGGTCAAGGACCTGCTGATCTGGGTCGTCGTGGCCCTGTTCGCCTCGTTCGCTCTGGAACCGGCGGTGGACTGGCTGGCCAAGCGGGGATGGCGCCGCGGGGTGGCCACCGGCGTGATCCTGTTCGGCCTGGCGGTCTTCGCCGTGGTGATGGTCGCCCTGATGATCCCGCTGGTGGTGACCCAGCTCCGTGAGCTGATCGACGCTGCCCCCGACATCCTGCGAACGATCAGCGGGTACACCACGAGGTGGTTCAACGTCGATGTCTCGCCCGAGGCGCTGCAGCAGCAGCTCTCGTCGGCCGACTCCGAACTGGGACAGTTCGCCACGAACGTCGCGGGCAACCTGTTCGGCTTCGCGACCTCGATCCTGGGCACGGTGTTCAAGCTGCTGACGATCGGTTTGTTCACCTTCTACCTCACCGCCGACGGTCCCCGGTTCCGTCGGGCGATCTGTTCGGTGCTGCCGCCGAAACGCCAGGAGGCCGTCCTGTGGACGTGGGAGGTGGCGATCGAGAAGACGGGCGCCTACCTCTATTCACGGTTGCTGCTGGCGGTGGTCTCCGGGGTGGCGACCTTCGTGGTGTTGACCGCGCTCGGGGTGCCGTTCGCCGTGCCGCTCGCCGTCTGGATGGGGCTGGTGTCCCAGTTCATCCCGACGATCGGCACGTACATCGCCATGGCGCTGCCCCTCGTCGTGGCCGTGGTGCAGAGCCCGGTCGATGCGCTGATCCTGCTGATCTTCTTCGTGCTGTACCAGCAGCTCGAGAACTACATCCTGAGTCCCCGCATCACCGCGCGGACCATGGAGATGCACCCGGCGATCGCGTTCGGGTGCGCCATCGCGGGCGCGACCATCGCCGGCATCGTGGGCGCGTTCCTCGCGCTGCCGATCGCCGCCATCGTCCAGGCCATCGGCTCCACCGTCGTCGAGCGTCACGCGGTGGTCGAGAGTGACCTCACGCGCGATGCCGAAGATGCACAGGAGGCGTTCGAGCAGGAGCGCGCGCGGGACGGCGCCCAGTCTCCGAAGGTGATGGATCGGCTCCGCGCCAGGATGAACAAGGACGACGACGAACCCGACGCCGAGACCTAGCCCGCCGCGGCGGTGTCGCCGTCGAGGGTCTCGGAGGGAGCGGTGGCCGGCTCGGCCGATGCCGCGGCGGTTCCCTCGGGGCCGGCCGGCAGGAACACCTTGAATGAGGCGCCGCCGCCGGGCCGATCCTCCACCCATGCCCGCCCACCGTGGAGCTGTGCGAACCGACCCACCAACGACAGGCCGATCCCCGTGCCCGGCGAGTGCGAAGACACGGAGGGCCCCTGGCGGAACGGTTCGAAGATCGCCTCGCGGAGGTGCTCGTCGACCCCCGTCCCGTCGTCTTCGACGGTGAGCAGGGCGCCGTGGTCATGGGGCTCGAGCCGAACCCAGATCGTGCGGTCGCTCGCCGTGTGCCGGGCGGCGTTCATGGCGAGGTTCTCGACGATGCGCTCGAGCTTCGGCGGATCCACCCGCAGCACCACGGCGCCGACGTCGATCACCACGGTGCGTTCGGCGAGCGCATCGAGGCTCTCGACGGCGCGCCGGGTCAGGGCACCGACGTCGGCGGTGCGGTACTGCGGTTCCACGATGCCTCGGTTGAGCCGGTCGATGTCGAGGAGATCCTTGAGCAGGCGGTCCAGCTTTCGGGCGTTCGACGAGACCCGTTCCTGCAGGTCGACGCGGTCCTCGGCGTCCATGTCCGGCGTGCGTTCCAGGGTGATCGACAACCCCAGGATCGAGGTGAGCGGGCTCCGAAGCTCATGCGAGACGGCGGCGAGGAAGGTGTTCTTCATCTCGTCGAGGGCCCGCAGTCGTTCGGCCGCTTCGCGCTCGCGCTGTTCGGATTCGCGGAGCGCCTGCTCGGCGAGCTTTCGCTCGGTGATGTCCATCAGCACGCCCTGGAGGTAGGTCGGATTGCCGTCCTCATCGTGCAGGAACGTCGTCTCGTCGTGGACCCAGATCGTGCGACCGTCGCGCGTGAGCATGCGGTACTCGGCGTTCCAGGCCGTTCCCTCTGCGATGGCTCGCTGGTAGTCGCGCTCCACCTGGTCACGGTCCTCGGGCACGACCTTGAGCCAGGCCTCCGGATCGTCCATCCATTCCTGCGGCGAGATCCCGGTGATGGCTTCGATCTGTGGGCTGATGTACACCGTGCGCATCGAGCGGTCCGCCAGGTCGAGGTAGATCGCGGCCGGCACGTGTTCGACGATCGCGCGATAGCGCTCCTCGGCTTCCTTCACCTGTTGCTCGGCGAGCCGCCGTTCGGTGACATCGAGCAGGATGCCCTGGCTGTATCGAGGCGTCCCCTGCTCGTCCAGGATCATCACCGCCTGGTCGCGCAGCCACCGGTATTCACCGTCTCGGGTCGAGACGCGGAGTTCGACGTCGAGCGGTGTGCCGTGCGCGAGGTGCATGCGGTCGGCCTCTTCGGCTCGTTCGCGATCGTCGGGATGCAGGAGCGAGCGCCACAGCTCCGGGTCGGCCATCCACTCCTCCGGGGAGTAGCCGAGGATCTCCTGCACCTGCGGGCTGATGTAGGCGGTGTCCCACACGGTCGCCTCACGGTCGGTGGCGGTGACGTCCAGGTAGGTGATCGCGGGCATCTGTTCGACGAGGTTGCGGAACCGCTCCTCCGCGGCCTTCAGCCGCTCCTCGGCGGCCTTCTCGGTCGTGATGTCGAAGCGAACGCCCTGCCAGTACCGGCCCTCCCCGTGCTCGTCTTGCAGCAGCACGGCCTCGTCGCGCATCCAGACCGGATGGCCGTCCTTGGCGAGCAGGCGGTACTCGCACCGGAACGGCTCACCCGTCACCTCCGTGCGATCGTCCTCGGCGAGGACCCGTTCGAGGTCCTCGGGGTGGATCGCCCTGAGCCACTGATCCTTGGTGCCCCATTCGCCCGGGTCGTATCCCAGGATGGTGGCGACCTGCGGGCTCGTGTAGATCGCGTCGCCCGTCGCCGGGTCCTCGATGTAGGTGATGGCGGGGATCTGCTCGACCAGCACGCGGTACCGCGCCTGCGTCTCGTCCAGCCGCGATGCGGCGCGCTCCCGGCCGATGGCGGCGCCCAGCGTGTTGGCCACCACGCGGATGGCGTCGATCTCTGCGCTCTGCCACACGCGATCGGCGTCGCACTGGTCGAAGGCGATATAGCCCCACCAGGAGCCCTCGACGTGCACGGGCACCGCCACCAGCGACCGGACCCCCGATGCTTCGACCATCGGGCGCTCTCGTTCGGGAAGCTCGGACACGAGGCCGTGGATCACGCCGCCGGAGGCCAGGACCTGTTGCCACCGGCGGAAGTCCTCGCCGTAGGGGTAGGGCTTCGACGGGGGGCGGTCGAGCGCGGCGGGCGCCTCCGGGGCGAGCCACGCGTGCCGCAGCTGCACCTGGAGCTCGCCGTCGACCTCCAGGTTCTCGAACAGGACGGCACGCGAGGCCCCTCCCTGTTCACCGAGTCGGGCCAGGACGTCGTCGATGCCGTCGCGCCACGCGGGGGCCTGCAGGAAGCGCTCGGCCGCGTAGCCGGCCGCCTCCAGGATCGCGTCCCGTCGGTGCAGGGTGTCCTGGGCGACCTTGCGATCGGTGACGTCGGTCAACACACCCTGCCAGGCCATGCCGCCGTCGAGCCCTTCCACCTGGTAGGCATGGTCGTGCAGCCATCGGACCTCGCCGTCGGCCCGCACGATCCGGTACTCGATGTCGAACGGCTCACCGGATTCGTTCGTCCGGTCGGACTCGGCCAGGACGCGTTCCCGATCATCGGGGTGCAGCATCTGCACCCACAGGTCCGGCGTGGCCAGGCGGTGGGCCGGGCTGTAGCCGGTGAGGCGCTCGTACTGGGGGCTCACGTAGTGCGCGGTGGCGATCTCGTCGATCTCGTCGATGTAGACCACCGCCGGCAGGTGTTCGACGAGGTTGCGATAGCGGCCTTCTGCCTGGATCACGGCTCGCTCGGCGGCCTTGCGAGCGGAGATGTCCTCGAACACGCCCTGCCAGACGGCGGCCTCATCGTCGTGCTCGACCACCACGGCCGAGTCGTGCACCCAGATGACAGCCCCGTCTGCTCGGATCAGTCGGTACTCCTCGTCGAAGGGGTCCCCGGTGTCCTCGCACGCCCGGGACGATGCCACGACACGGTCCCGATCCTCGGGGTGGATCAACGACTCCCAGAACCCGGCGTCGGCGGTCCACGCCTCGGGCGCATATCCGGTCAGGCGTTCGATCCCGGGGGCGATGTAGCGCAGCAGGTCTCGTTCTCCGGTCTCGTCGGCCGCGGCGGTGTAGGTGACGACGGGAAGGTTCTCCACCAGGGTCCGATAGCGTTCCTCCGCCTCGCGGAGCCGTTCGTTCGTGCCACGTTGCTCGGTGATGTCGTACATCACCCCTTGGTAGAGGGGTCGTCCGGACGCTCCGTCGGCGACGGGGATGGCTTCGTCCCGGATCCAGAGCAGCTCGCCGGTCTTCGAACGGATCCGGTACTCGGCCGTGAACGCACCCCCGGCGGCCACAGCGGCGTCCCAGCGGGAGAACACTCCGCCGACGTCCTCGGGATGCAGCCGGTCGGCCCACAGGTTCGGGTCGTCGAACCACTCCTCGGGGGTGTAGCCGAGCAGCCGGTGGATCTGCGGACTGATGTAGGCGGCCGGTGCCGCGCCAGGTTCGTTGGCGGCATCCCAGACGTAGGCGACCGCCGGGACCCGCTCGACGATCGTGCGGTAGCGGTTCTCCGCCTCTTGCAATCGGGCCTCGGCCTGCTTCTGACGGGTGATGTCGAACATGACGCCCTGTGCCCGGATCGCGTTGCCTTCCTGGTCGCGGGCCACCACCAGGGAGTCGTCGCGGAGCCAGAGCATCCGCCCGTCCTTGGCGAAGATCCGGTACTCCTCATGGAAGGTCGAACCGGCTCGATCGGCCTCATCGGAGGAACGCCGGACGCGCTCCCGGTCGTCGGGATGCATCGCGTCGAGCCACAGCTCGGGGTGGTCGCTCCACTCCTGCGGGGTGTAGCCCAGGATCGTCTCGAGCTGCGGGCTGATGTAGACGGGCGGTGCCTCACCCGTGGGACGCGTGGTGTCCCAGGTGTAGGCGATCGCGGGGACCTGCTCCACCATGGCCCGGAACCGGCCCTCGTCGTGGTCCTCAGTCGCGGCGTCGCCACGACGCATGGCGGCCGGTACCAGGAGCGCGATCGCCGCCAGCACGATCGCCGTGACGGCGCCCCACACGAGACCGTACGAGGCACCCGCGAACGCGCACGCCGACGCACCGGCCAGCACGGCACCGGCGACCGCGAGGTCGCGTGGCACCGAGGACCGTCCCCGTCGGGGCGTCGGCGTCGGATGTTCGTCCACTCACGCCGTGTATCGACGCGTTCCGAAGCCTCCTGAACCGGGACGAGCGGCGGGCTCGGAACGGCGTGCGGCGGAGCCGATCAGCGGCGCGATCCGCCGCGTATCAGTGGTGGGCGAGGTCGCGCATCCGGCGGTAGATCTGATCGGGCTCGGGCTCCATGAAGAAGTGCTCGAGGGGCGTGGCGAACGGCATGGCCGGGATGTCGGGTGCACCGACCCGCACGATGGGGGCGTCGAGGTCGAACATCGCCTCTTCGGCGATCGTCGCGACGATCTCGGCGCCCGCCCCGAAGGAGCGGTTGTCCTCGTACACCACGATGGCCTTCGCGGTCTTGCGGACGGACGCCACGATCGTCTCGGTGTCCAGCGGCGAGATCGTCCGGACGTCCACGACCTCGACCGAGATGCCCTCGTCCTCCTGCAGACGGGCGGCCGCGTCCAGGCAGGTGTGGAGCGAGTACCCGTAGCTGACGCACGTGAGGTCGGTGCCCTCGCGCTTCACGTCGGCGGGACCGATCGGGATCTCGTAGGACCCGTCCGGCACCTCGCCCTTGACGGCCCGATAGGTCTTCTTGTGCTCGAGGAACAACACGGGGTCGGGGTCGCGGAGCGCGCTGCGAAGCATCCCTGCGGCGTCGGCGGGGGTGGAGGGCATCACCACCTTGATGCCGGGAACGTGCGCGTAGAACGCCTCGATCGACTGCGAGTGATAGAGCGCGCCGTGGATGCCCCCGCCACAGGGAGCGCGGATCACCAACGGACACCCGAACGCCCCGTTCGAGCGGTACCGGAGTCGAGCCGCCTCGGACACGATCTGATCGAACGCGGGATGGATGAAGTCGGCGAATTGGATCTCGGCCACGGGGAGCAGGCCGTGCAGGGCCATGCCGATCGCCACGCCGACGATGCCGGATTCGGCCAGGGGTGTGTCGATCACGCGATCCTCGCCGAACTCCTCCATCCAGCCGGCGCTGATGCGGAAGACGCCGCCGCGGTTGCCGACGTCCTCGCCCAGCAGGATGACCCGGTCATCGGCGGCCATCTCGTCGTGCAGCGCATCGCGGATCGCGGTGACGACGTTCTTCTCGCTCAAAGGGTTCAGGCCTCGCCTTCGAAGAAGACGTGCCGCATCGCGGACTCGGGCGTGGGGTCGATGGCGTCCCAGGCGGCGGCGAGCGCGGTGTCGATCTCGCCCTTGATCTCGAGGCGGAGTTCCTCTGCCCCGACGTCGTCGAGGACCTCCTGGGTGCGCAGGTACTCCCCGAACACGTGCACAGGGTCGTTGTGGCGGGCCTCCTCCACCTCGTCGCGCGGACGGTAGGTCTTGTCGTCGTCGTCGGAGGTGTGGCCGAGGAACCGGTAGGTCTTGCACTCGATCAGCGTGGGGCCCTCGCCGGCGCGGGCACGCTCGTGCGCCTGCTTCATGGCGCCGTAGCACGCGAGCACGTCGTTCCCGTCGACCACCACGCCGGGGAACCCGTAGCCCTCGGCGCGGTCCGCGACGTTGTCCACGGCCATCTGCTTGGACTGCGGGACGCTGATCGCGTACTGGTTGTTCTCGCAGACGAAGATCACCGGCAACCGGTGGATCCCCGCGAAATTCAAGCCTTCGTGCCAGTCGCCCTCGCTGGTGGCGCCGTCGCCGAACCAACACCCGACCACGGCGTCTTCCTGCCGGTACTTGATGGCATAGGCGATGCCGGCAGCGTGGGGGATCTGCGTGGCGATGGGGGATGAGCCGCTGATGATGTCCAGACCCTTGTGTCCCCAGTGCGACGGCATCTGTCGCCCGCCCGAGGAGGGATCGTCGGCCTTGGCGAAGATCCCCAGGAAGATCTCGAACGGAGTCATCCCGGCTGCCAGGACCACCGCGCCGTCGCGGTAGTACGGCACCCAGACGTCAACGCCCTTGCGCATCACCCAGGCGGTGCCCACCTGACAGGCCTCGTGGCCCTCGGCCGGAACGACGAACGGAGCGCGACCCATGCGGTTCTGACGGAGCGCGGCTTCGTCGAGGAGGCGTGCCGTGAGGATGGTGCGATACATCGCCAGCAGGTCCTCGGTGGTGAGACCGAGGGCGCCGTGCGGGGTCGTCGCTACCCGAGTCGACACGTGGGCGAGCATACACCGGCTCCAGGACGTGAGGACCGGCCGAACGGCCTGCATCCACGTCCGTTCGGGTGAGCGAGGAGAGGGTCGGTCAGATACCCCCAGGGGGTATATGCTGGCGGGCATGGAAAACGATCCGGTGTGCGGTATGGAGGTCGATCGCGAGCATGCGGTGGCGGCCTGGGAGCACGACGGCGTCACCTACCGGTTCTGCTCGGTGCGCTGCATGGAACGCTTCCGGGCCGAGCCCGAGCGCTATCTCGGGATGGACCCATCCGAGCGCCACATGTGAGGAGGCACGATGTACGGATACGCCGAGCACAAGAAGGACCTCCTCGATCGCCTCCGTCGCATCGAGGGGCAGGTCCGAGGCCTCCAGCGGATGGTCGACGAGGACCAGTACTGCATCGACATCCTCACCCAGGTGAACTCGGCCACGGCCGCCTTGCGCGCGGTGGGGTTCGGGCTGCTCGACGATCACGTCCGCCATTGCGTGCGCGAAAGCATCGAGCACGGAACCGGCGATGAGAAGGTCGAGGAGCTCATGGCCGCGGTGGGCCGGTTCGCCGGGAAGTGACGGGCATGGCGGCCGACACCGACGAGCGTGAGGTCACGCTGGACATCGAGGGCATGACGTGCGCTTCGTGCGTCACCACGGTCGAGCGCGCCCTCGGTTCGGTCGAAGGGGTCTCGGAGGCCAGGGTCAACCTGGCCACCCGGACCGCCACCGTGAGGGGGAACGCGGACGAGCCCGACGCGTTGTTCGACGCGGTGCGCCGCGTGGGGTACGGGGCCGGGCCGCACGTCGCGACCCGGGATCCGGGCGAGGAAGCTCGTTCGTTCCGCACCCGGCTGATCGTCGCGGTGGTCTGCACCCTGCCGGTGCTGTGGTTGACCT
>DATLPI010000082.1:0-3317 GCA_035535815.1 Actinomycetota bacterium
CGGTCGCACCCCGAAGGGGTCTCGCGCCGCGAAGACGCTTCGCTCATCCATCATCACGAAGCAGAACGCCCCGCTGAGCTTCGGCAGCACCCGCATGCAGGCCTCTTCCAGCCCGCCGGTCTCCGTCATCTGCTGCACGAGCAGTGTGGTCACGATGTCGGAGTCGGTGGTGGCGGCGCCCGAGGGCACCATGGCCGCCAGCTCATGGGTGTTGACCAGGTTGCCGTTGTGCCCGAGCGCCAGCGTGTGGGCGCCGTCGGTCTTGAACACGGGCTGGGCGTTGTCCCACGTGGTGGAGCCGGTGGTCGAGTACCGCGTGTGGCCGATCGCGAGGTCGCCGTGCAGCGTGGTCAGCGTGGCTTCGTTGAAGACCTGGCTGACGAGGCCGAGGTCCTTGAACACCAGGATCGTGTGGTCGTCGCTGACCGCGATGCCGGCCGATTCCTGCCCGCGATGCTGCTGGGCGAAGAGACCGAAGTACGTGAGGCGCGCGACGTCGTCGCCGGGAGCCCACACCCCGAAGAGTCCGCACTCCTCCTTCGGCGATTCGGCTCCCACGAGGAGGTCAGTTTACCGGCTGGAGGCGCGGGCGCCCGTGGGACCGCAAGGGATCAGGCCGAGGTCCGGTCGGCCCTCGGTGGCACAGCTCGGACGAGCCGGTTCGTGTTCGACCAGGTGCCGGCGGTGTGGATGCAGACCCCCAGACAGACCACGACGAGCGTGAGACTGGCGGTGGCCACGAGGGGGGTCGCCACCAGCACGGACGTCTGGGCGAACCCTCCCACGCCGGTGAGCAGCAGGTTCGTGATCATCCCCGCCCCCCCCCGCCCAGATCGCCACCTGCCCGAACACGGCGGCCATCACGGTGGCCGCGACCACCGGCCAAGGGAACGTCCACCGCCGGGCCGTCCACGACTTCGCGGCGACGAGGCCGGCCGCGGCCGCGAGGAGCGACAGCACCAACGCGCTGATCCCCACCACCCAGCGCCACGGCTCCGGGTGGAGCACGATCTCGACCGCGGGGATGTCCTGGCCGATCGCGTTCCCCCACCACCGCAGGCAATCGTCGACCGGCGTCACCCGAGCCTCGCTGTGAACCTCCGCGGGCACGTCCGGCCAGCAGACGGTGAGGTCGCCGGTCGTGAAACCACCTTCACGGAACGCCGTGAAGAGCGGGGCACCGGGGAACCGGTAGGTGGCCGGGCGACCTCGGGTGAACGCGGAACCCACACGCAGCGCCACCGTGTGACCGCTGCTGCGATCGTCGTCCACCGTGACGGCGTCCGACCCCGGGAAGGCCAGATGCGCCACCCGCCGCGCAAGCGCCGGCGTGGAGATCGGGTCGAAGCGCGAGAGCGTCAGCGCTCGAGCAACGACCCTTCCAGGCGCAGGAGGGTCTCCTTGCGGGGCAGGCCACCTGCATACCCCGTGAGCTTGCCGCCGGCACCCACGATGCGGTGGCAGGGGATCACGATGGGGATCGGGTTGGAGCCCAGCGCGCTGCCCACCGCGCGAGCGGCCTTGGGACGGTCGATCCGTCCGGCGATGTCGCCGTAGGTCGCGAGTTCGCCGTAGCCGACCTCGCTGGTGGCCTGCAGCACCTTCTGCGCGAACGGTCCGATCAATGAACGGTCGACCGTGATCTCGAACCGGCGCCGGTCACCGCCGAAGTACTGCTCGAGCTCACGCCGGGCCTCGTCGGTGGGCGCGGTGGCCTCCATCACCCGGGGCGAGAGTTCGCGAGCGAGGCGCTCGAACAGCACGTCGCGGTCCTCGCCCTCGAACGCCACCGTCACCAATCCCCGTGGTGTCACCGCGACCATGAGTTCACCGATCGGTGAATCCATCGTCGCCACGGCTACGTCGACCAGGCCCTCGGCGGCGGCGCGGCGTGCGAGGTCCTGGGCTGCGGCCCGCGAGTCGCGGGCGGCGTCGGAACCAGGGCTCAGCTTCTTGAGGTCTCGCTGCACGTTCATGTCATCAACTCCCTGAGTCGTTTCGTGCCTTGATGGACGTTCGCGCGGGCGGTCGGTTCGGAGCTCGCCATGAGTTCGGCGATGTCAGCGTACGAACGGTCGAGAACATGGCGGAGCACCACCGCCACCCGTTGTCGTGGTGGCAACGACCGGACCGCCTGCCAGAGCGGATCGTCGGCGTCGAGGGGTCCGCGATCGGTGGTGGCGGTCTCGGGCAGGTCCTCGCTGGGAACCGCCCGGCGCGCCGCTCCACGGTGATGATCGATCGCCTTGCGGGAGGCGATCGTGAGGATCCACCGGTCGAGCTTCGCACCGTCGGTGAGCCGCCGATACGCCTTGAGCGCCGCCACGAACGTTTCCTGGAAGACGTCGTCGGCGTCCTGGGGACCGACCGCCACCACCAGGAAGCGGTACACCGGCGCCCGGTTCAGTTCCAGGAACGTCTGGAACGGGGGGATCGAATGCCGCCCCGCTCCCGACCGATGCGTGTCGCTCACCGTCATCCTCCTGCGATCCATCTCGCCCCTGTCCCCTGAACAACGCGTGGGGGACGCGAGATGTGAAATGGAACCGGAGAAGCCGTCCCATCCACGGCCACGGCCCCGATAGAGTCTGAAGGATGCAGCCTCTGGAAGATGCGGTCGATGCAGCGGCGGCGCGCACCGGGTTCTCCGGTGTGGTGCGCGTCGACCGTGGTGACGAGCTGGAGCTCGCCAAGGCCTATGGCCTCGCCGACCGAGCGCACGCCATCCCCAACGCCGTCGAGACCCTGTTCGCGACGGCGAGCTGCACGAAGGGATTCACGGCCCTCACCGTGATGAGCCTGGTCGAGGACGGCACCCTCGAGCTCACCACGACCGCCCGCTCGGTGCTTCGGGAGGATCTGCCCCTGATCGCCGACGACGTCACGCTCGAGCACCTCCTGGCGCACCGCTCGGGCATCGGCGACTACGTCGATGAGGACGAGGTCGAGTCGGTCACCGACTACGTGTTGCCGGTGCCCGTGCACCGATTGACCACCACGGAGCGATACCTCACCGTCCTTGACGGTCACCCAACCGTCTCCCCCGCGGGCGAGCGGTTCGCCTACAACAACGGGGGCTACGTCGTGCTGGCGTTGATCGCCGAGCGCGCGAGCGGGGTGCCCTTCCACGACCTGGTCCAACGGCGCGTGTGCGAGCCGGCCGGGATGGTGGACACCGCGTTCCTCCGCTCGGATGAGCTCCCTGGCACGGCGGCCCTGGGCTATCTCGAGAACGACCGGCCGCGCACGAACGTCCTCCACCTGCCGGTTCGTGGCAGCGGCGACGGTGGCATCTACTCGACGGCCGACGACCTCCA
>DATLPI010000083.1:0-6816 GCA_035535815.1 Actinomycetota bacterium
GCTCCGCACGTGTCGGGTGCCGCCGTGCTGCTGCGGCAGCTCCACCCCAGGTGGGCTCCGGCGCAGATCAAGGCGCTGATGATGGACCAGGCCACCCGGGCGATGAAGAACAACGACCTGTCGACGCCGGTGCCCGCGACCGTGATGGGGTCCGGTCGGATCCGCGTCTTCCAGTCGGCGATCGCGCGATCGCTTGCGTGGCCGGGAAGCTTGTCCTACGGCTTGCGCTACCAGACGGCGACGTCCTCGCAGACCCGCGCCTTCTGGGTGAAGAACTACGACGGCGTGACGCACACGTATGGGGTGTCCGCGAGCGACCGATACTCGGACTTCGACCCGGGGATGACGGGCCTCGCGGTGTCGCTCAACGGCACGACCTTCTCAGCAACGAAGTCGTTCTCGCTGGCGCCCGGGAAGCAGAAGAAGGTGTGGCTGCGGCTGAGCCTCGACCCCTCCTTCATCAGTGATGCCGAGCAAGAGTTCGGTTGGTACTACTTCCAACCGAACATGGACGGCACGGTCACGATCAACCAGAACGGACCGCACGCGGACGTCCTCCAACTGGCGTGGCACGCCGCACCGCTCTCTGCGTCTGCCGACTCGCTGTCGGAGTCCTCCCTCGATCTGACGGGAGGCCCGGGAACGATGACGCTCGACAACACGGGCGCCGGCGTCTCGCACGGTGACCTGTATCTCCTCGGCGCCACCGACCCGGTCGGAAGCAACGGCGAGGAGGACATCGTCGCGGTCGGCGCTCGCTCGTTCACCGGATCGACGATCGACGGCGCCCCCGAGGGCGAGCCGACGGGGTTAGACCCCCTCGCCGGGCTCGATTGGATCACGTTCCTCACGAACGACGACACGCCGGCCGAGCCGGTCGAGTTCGTCGTGCAGGGAGCGGGGGTCCGGAACACGACCGAGACGCTCGAGATCGACGTCAAGGTCGACGTGGGCGCCGACGGGGTCTTCGCCGACGACGCACTCCAGGCGGACTACCTGATCGTGAAGCCGCCGGGCGCGGGCGGGAACGTGGTCGTGTACGACCTGTCGCTCCCCGACCCGTTCAACAACCCGGTGGCGAACTACTTCGCCGACTATTCCGTCTACAACACGAACCTGACCGGGCTGGTGGTCGACGCCGGCGCGATCGGGCTCTCCGACGGGACGCCGACGCTGTCGTATCAGGTGACGTCGTGCACCGGCCGGTTCTCGGGCGACGTCCCCGGTCAGTTCTGCGACACTGCCGGGGACCTGGACAGCGGGACGGGGACGTACGGACCGACGCTGAACGCGATCGACCCGGCGCTCCAGATCGACCCGCTCGTCTGCCAGGGGTTCTTCGGTGGCGGCGACTGCGACAACGCAACACCGATCAGCGTCTCGGTCGGCTCCGCTGGAGCGGGCGACGATCCGTCGATCCTGGCGGTGTTCCCGAACAACGCGCCATCACGGACACCGACGATCGTCGAGACGCAAACATAGGGAGGTTCTCGACACAGCGACGATGCCTGCCTGCCTCTGGCTCAGGCAGGCATCGTCGTAGGGATGCTCTGCGCGAATCGAAACACGTCGTCCGGGTCGTAGCGACGCTTCACGTCGACCAGCCGGGCGAGGTTGTCGCCGTAGTAGGCGTGGAGCCATCCGCGGAGCTCCGGGTCGATGTAGTTCACGTACGCGAAGCCGCTCGCCGCCGGCCGGAGGGCATGCCAGAGGGTCGTGAGCCACCGCCGGTTCGCGGCCAGCGTCGCGTCGGTGATCGGACCGTGGAAGGTCACGAACTCCTGCGCGAGGAACGCGGCGTCCCGATGCGGGAACGCCGTCGCATCCGGGGCGACGGTCGCGATCCTCCCGCCCCACGCGTCGAAGAGCACCCCGGCCGTCTGCGGCGCGAGCGCAGCCGCCGATCCCCGGCCGTCGATCAGGTCCAGTGCCGCTCGCACGACCGCGACGCCGATCGCCCGATCGAAGAAGTCGGACTTCGCGAGTGATCCTTCGCGCGCCAGCCGGCCACCCTGTTCCGTGAGGCGGCACTCGTCGATCGAGTAGCTGCTGCACCCGCCGAAGTACTTCGCGGCGTCGAGGGGCGACATCGTCACGGTCGACCGTGACGGCGCGTTGCGCGATGCGGCCGCCAACTCGTCCAGATGCGACGCCAACGTCGACGGCGAACTCGACCAGGCGCCGCTCACGGAAACCGTCGGGCCCGTGCCGGGGATCCATCGGATGCGACAGCTGGACCAAAGCGCAGCCGGAGCGTCCGGACCCCACGTCTGCCACGCGGCGACCACGTCCTCGGCATCCGACCACGGCCACGACAGGGAGAACGCCGTGATCCCCGCGAGCGCGTGGGAGGAGAACGTGAACGACGTCACCACGCCGAAGTTCCCGCCGCCCGAGCCCCGGAGCGCCCAGAAGAGGTCCGGCTCGTTCGCCGCGTCGCACTGCACGATGCGACCGTCGGCGAGCACCACGGTCGCAGCCCGGAGCAAGTCGCATGTCAGACCGAACCGCCGGCCGACGACCCCCTGGCCACCGCCCAGCGTCAGCCCGCTGATGCCGACGGTCGCGCACGTGCCCACCGGGATCACCGCGCCCGTGGCCGCGACGCCCGCCGCGACGTCGATCACCTTCGCGCCGGCGCCGATCGTCGCGGTTCCCGGTCCGGTTCGTACCGTCGCCATCTCCGAGACGTCGATCACGATCCCGTCCGAGAGCGAGTACCCGCCGTAGCTGTGTCCGCCGCATCGCGCGGCGAAGGGGACGTCATGGTCGCCCGCGAACAGGATCGTCCGCGCGACGTCGCGCGACGTGGTCGCCATGACGACGGCGCGCGGACGTACGTCGTCGAACCGGGGGTCGTAGGCCAGGCCTGCGACCGGGTAGCCCGGCGTTCCCGGCCGGATCAGCCGGCCGTTGAGACTCGCGGCGAGCTCATCCCAGGGAAGCTTCGCGGAGACGCTCACCGTTGAGGTCGGGAGCGGAGTGGTCGTGGTCGAGACGCTCGTGGCTCGCGTGCACGCCGCGACCAACGCTGCCAGCGGCGGACTCGCCAGCACCAACGCGCCGGCTCGTCGGAGGAAGCTCCTGCGATCCATGTTCTATCGTGCCCTCGAGGAGGAGAGGATGATCGAACCGATCGCATTGTTCGGGATCCAATTCACTTGAGCCTGGCGGCGTATGCATTGATCGCACTCTGGTACGTCACGCCGCGTCTGTCCCGTCTGCCGCTGGAGTTGGCCCTGGTGCCATTGTTGTGGGTCCATGCGTTCCGCATCGTCGGCGGGACGATCCTCGCTCCCGGAGCCGTCGGGCCCGGCGTGCCGACGGAGTTCCGGGAGATGATCGGATACGGCGATCTGGCGACCGCGGCCCTCGCTCTCCTCGCATTGCTCGCCCTTCGGCGGCGTCTCCCGCTCGCGATCGCGCTCGTCTGGGTGTGTGTGTCGGTCGGGATGCTCGACACGGTGAACGCCATCATCCAATCGATCCGATTCAGCGTGTTCACGTAACCGCTCGGTGTGAACTGGGTCATCGTGACCATGTACGTCCCGGCCTTGCTGGTCAGCAGCCTCCTGATCTTCCTGCAGCTGCTCGGACCCAGCCGCTCGGCCGCCACGACGTCGGGAACCCCGTCGGGTCACTCCTCCTGATCGGTCAGCCGAGGATCTCGATCCCGTCGCGGACGAGGCCGGCCCCGGACGTGAGCGCGATGGCCACGAGCCCGGCGCGGCCGAGCCACGTGACGACCTTGGATCGCCAGGCCCCCACGAGCTCGGGTGTCGAGCGACCGACGGCCCAGACGCCGAGCGCAACCAGCACGACAAGCGCACCGACGATGTTCGCGAACAGCAGCGGCACCAAGCCGACGATCCAGGCCCAGCGTCCCCGTCGCAGGATCGACTCCTCCCGGAGCAGGCGTTCGGCGATCCAAGGCATCATCGCGCCGTAGGCCGCGGGGATCACGACGAACAGCGCCACCGCCAGCGGCAGCGGCGAAAGCCCTGAGAAGTCGACAGCGCTCGGACCGATGAGCCCGGCGCCCCCGACCAACGCGAAGAACAGCGTCATCAGTGGGATGCGCCACCACGACGGGATCCAGCGGAGAACCACCAGGTAGAAGAGACCACCCGCCATGCCCAAGCCGGCGGTGACTCCCAGCAAGAAGAGTGTCTGAAGGCTGACGCGTCCGATCGTGAAGCCGTCGTCCGTCGAGACGCCGTGCAACGACGGGTCCGACGTGAGTCGCAGCGCTAGCATCGCGAGCCGTCCGCCCACCCCGCCGATCAGGACCCCGGCGATGAAGCCGGCGCTCACGCCCGCGCCGAGCGTGCTGCCGGGTTCGCGGAGATCCTGGAGGGTGAGTCGGTCCATGGCGGGCATCATGGGCTCCGAGGAACTAACGCACAACGGGAACGACCAGGTCCGGGTCCCCTACGGCGCAACCCCACGCGACGCCGAGGATGCTAGGTTTCGTCAGAGCTTCAGGCGGAACCGCAACCGCCCCCCGTCCGTCAAGGAGGTCGCGATGCTTCGTCGGTCACGCTTGGTCCTGCTGTTCGCCCCGCTCCTCGGTCTCCTCCTCGTCCCCGCGCTGCTCGCGCCGGCGCAGGCGAGCGGGACCGGCCTCGAGGGCGTCCCGACGTTCTCCAACGTGTTCCTGATCATCGGAGAGAACACGACGTACTCGCAGCTCTCGGTGGGGAAGGCTCCGTATCAGGAAACGCATCTCCGTCCGGATGCGGCCTGGTTCACGAACTACTTCGCGACCTCCCACTACTCGACCTCGAACTACGTGGCGATGACGAGCGGGCAGTACACGCGTTGCGAGCAGGAAGACATCAAGCCGATCGACTGCCATCAGGACACGGCCAACATCTTCAACCAGCTCACGGACGCGGGAACCAGTTGGAAAGAGTGGAACGAGTCGATGCCGTCTCCCTGCTACTTGCTGAACGCCGGCGCCGACAAGACCCTGAACTCCTACCGTCCGAAGCACAGCCCGGCTGAGTACTACACCGGCGTGGTCGGCGACTACGCGAACCCCTCGAGCCTGTGCACCGACAACGTGATCCCGGCGGGAACAACCGGACCGAACGACATGACCGCGTTCAATACCGCCCTCCGCGACCACACGGCCTCGGCGTTCAACTACGTCGTCCCGAACATGTGCGAGGACGGACACGACAACTGCACGGCCGCCGGCAACCCGATCACGCAGTTCGACGACTTCCTCGCGCGCGAGGTGCCGCTGATCCAGGCGACATATCCGAACGCGCTCGTGATCGTGACGTACGACGAGGCCCAGGGTGGCGGCGCCAACAACGGGTCGAAGTTCGGCGGCGGGAACGTCCTGCTCGCGATGGTCGGGCCACAGGTGGTCCCCGGCACGTACACCGATCTCCGGAACCACTACGGCTTGCTCCGGACGCTGGAGGACGGGTTCGGAATCGGGACCTACGCGAACAACGCCGCGACCGCGGATCCGATCACGGGGGACGTCTGGTCGTAAGGCCGGTTCCGATCGCCGTCTAGCTCGGCCCCGGCGCGCAGATGGGCGCCGGGAGAGGTTGCTGGCCGGACCCTGGGTGTTGGATGCTCCTGGTGGGTGTGGGTTGCCTGATGTCTCCTGCAGCCTCGCCCCCGTAGCTCAGTGGAGAAGAGCATCGGTTTCCTAAACCGTGTGTCGGAGGTTCGATTCCTCCCGGGGGCACCAAGATCCTGTTTAGTTCCGCCTACCAGGCGTGCGCGAGCGACTGGGATACCTTCGGGTATGAGGTCGCGCCTCCATCTCTTGCCGATCCTCCTGGCTCTCGTCGCGGTCAGCCTGTCGTGCACATCGAACGGTTCTGTGCCCTCTGCGCACAGCATCGGCGTCGAGAAGACGGCGTCGACATCCACCGCTGAGCCGGCAACCGTCGAGTCGCCGTCGGGCCCTTCATCGCGTCCAGGAGCGCAAGCGATACGGCTCTCAGAGCTGAGCGGCCGTGTCGTTTACGACTGTGGGGACGACGTCTGCGAAGCAGACATCGACGGGTCAAACGTTCAGTTTCTCACGCACCGAAGTGGTCCTGAATTCGATCCGACCTGGTCACCGGACGGGACGAGGGTCGCGTACCGGGACTCGCGGAGTGGGATCAACAACAACGACGAGATCTACGTCGTAAACGTCGACGGATCCGGGCGGCGAAACCTCAGCAGGACCTACTCCAACGATTGGGGCCCGGACTGGTCGCCCGATGGCAGGCTGATCGCGTTCAACTCGAGCAGGGGATTCGGGATCCGGCTCTTCGTGATGCGACCGGATGGCAGTCGGGTCCGGCAGGTCACGGGTATCGAAGCGGAGTATCCGTCGTGGGCTCCGGACGCCGGAAGGATCGCGTTCATGTCGGCGCAGCCGGACGCCCACGGCTCAGACCCCAACTACGACGTCTTCGTCGTGAACGTCGACGGCTCGCACCTAGAGCAGCTGACCGGATGGCCGGGAGAGGATGGGTGGCCCGCATGGTCTCCCAACGGCAAGTGGATCGCGTTCACGACCACTCACGATGCCAAGGGCCGCTACGTCGGCGGGGGTCCGTACAGGGACGTCTACATCATGCGACCGGACGGGACAGGGAAGCGCCGTATCGTGGTGGGGCTCATCGGTGCCGTGCCGGTCTGGGCTCCTGACGGACGAACGATCATGTTCGCCGGCAGCCGTCTCTCACGGCCCGGCGTGACCTCCCTGTGGGTCGTCAGACCCGATGGTTCAGGGCTGCGTCGTCTTCCCATCCGAGGCCAAGACCCGGATTGGATCGATCCCTCATCCTCAGATCG
>DATLPI010000084.1:0-3647 GCA_035535815.1 Actinomycetota bacterium
CGTCAAGGCCGATTTCGTCGAAACCTGAGCCGGCGGCTCCCGTTCGAGCGCGGCTCCGGCTACAATCGGGGGGGTCCGGAAGGATCGTCCGCCCTCGGGGCCGCCCCGACCAGGTACGGAGGAACGATGATCGCGATCACCGAGAACGCTGCCGGCAAGGTCAAGGAGCTCTTGGCCGAGGAAGGCCGCAACGACATCGCCCTGCGCGTCGCCGTGCAGCCCGGTGGATGCTCGGGCCTGCGCTACGCCATGTACCTGGACGACCAGGTCTCCGAGAAGGACCAGGCCGAGGAGCAGTTCGGCGTGCGGCTCGTGATGGACAAGATGAGCGTGCCCTACCTCTCGCAGGCCACGATCGACTTCGTCGACACGTTGGAGCAGTCCGGCTTCACGATCGACAACCCGGCCGCCTCCGGTGGTTGCGCCTGCGGCAACAGCTTCCACTGACCGGCTGACCCAACTGACGCGGATCGACTAGTCCGCCGCGACGGCGTCCAACCCTGCCCGGAACGCCTCGGCCATCTCGGCGATGCTTTCGTCGTCGATGACGAGCGGTGGCGACACGGCGAGCGCTCCGCCCACCAGGGGTCGGATCAACATCCCCGCCTCGCGGCACGCGCCTCCCACCTTCGCGGGCAGTGAGGCGTCCTCGCCCACGAGGTCCTGGCGGAGGTTCACGGCCGCCAGCACGCCCACCCCACCTCGGACCTCCTCGACCAGCTCGTGGTCGGCCAGCGGCGCGAGCGCGTCGAACAGGGCCGACTCCAGCTTGAGGGCGCGGCCGCAGAGGTCCTCGCGTTCCATGATGTCCAGGTTGGCGAGCGCGGCCGCCGCCACCGAGGCGTGACCGCTATAGGTGTAGCCGTGGCGCCAGAGACCGGCGCCGGGCGTGAAGAACGGCTCGGCGACGGCCGGCGAGGCGATCACCGCGCCCATCGGCAGGTAGCCGCTGGTGATGCCCTTGGCGCACGTGATGATGTCGGGGTCGAGGCCGAAGCGGTTCGAGGCGAACCAGTCGCCCGTGCGCCCGAACCCGGTGATGACTTCGTCGGCGATGAACAGCACGTCCATGTCGCGACACACCTCGCGCGCTGCCTGGAGGTAGCCCGGCGGGGGAGGGAACACGCCGCCGGCACCGATCACCGGTTCGCAGAAGAACGCCGCCACCCGCTCGGGGTCGTCGCGCTCGATCGCTGCGCGCAGGGCCTCGGCGTCGTTCCACGGCACCTCGGTGACGTCTTCGATCAGCTCCCCGTGACCGGTCGCGTTCGCGGGGATGCCGGCCAGGGAGGTCCCGGCGGTGTGCATGCCGTGATAGGCCTTCTCGCGCCGGATCAAGATCGCGCGCTGCGGCTCTTCGCGGAGCTGCCAATAACGCCTCGCCATCTTCGTGGCGGTGTCGATCGAGTCGGAACCACCGCTGGTGAGGAACACCTTTGAGCCCGCCACCGGGGCCATGTGGGCCACCCGGGTGGCGAGGGCCTCGGCCGGAGGGTTCGTCAGGTCGCCGAACGTCGAGTAGGCGGGAAGCTCGCGCATCTGGCGGGCGGCCGCCTCGGCGATCTCGTCCCGGCCCCAGCCCACGTTGCAGTACCAGAGCGATGCGGTGGCATCGAGGTAGCGCCGCCCGGCGTCGTCGAACACGTAGGCGCCGTCGCCGCGCACGAGCGAGAGTGCGCCGCGCTCCTCGACCTGGGCCATGTCCGCGAAGGGATGCCAGAAGTCCGTCATGGCCATCGAGGCTAGCAGCGCGTCCTCGCTGACCCGTGCGCCAACGCGGCCAAGCCCTGTTGCTCGGTCAGGCCGGGCAGGCGTCGAGCACGCTCAATCGGGTTCGTACGCGAGGTTCTCGCGGAGCCATCGTTCGGTCTCGGCCACGCTCTGGCCCTTGCGGCGGGCGTAGTCCTCGACCTGGTCCTTGCCCAGCCGGCCAACGTTGAAGTAGCGGGACTGCGGGTGGGCGAGGTAGATCCCGGCCACCGTGGCGCCGGGCGTCATCGCGCAGTTCGTCGTGAGGTCCATGCCGTGGTCGCGCGCCCCTAGCAGGTCGAACAACGTGCGCTTCTCGGTGTGATCGGGGCACGCCGGGTAGCCGAACGCGGGCCTGATGCCCCGGTACTGCTCCTGGATGAGCTCCGTGTCCGGCACGGCTTCCTCTGGCGCGTACCAGGTGCGCCGGACTGAGCGGTGGAGCCATTCGGCGAACGCCTCGGCGAGACGGTCGGCCAACGCCTTGACCATGATCGCTCGGTAGTCGTCGAGGTCGGCTTCGAAGGTCTTGGCCAGCTCGTCCGCGCCCAGTCCGGCCGTGACCGCGAAGCCACCCAGGTGGTCGGCGAGCCCGCTCTCGGGCGGAGCGATGTAGTCGGCGAGCGATCGATTGGGGCGGTCGTCGTCGGCGCCGTGGTCCACCTGTTGACGCAGCATCGGGAACACCGAGCCGTCGGCGAGCACGATGTCGTCACCTTCGGCCTGGGCGGGCCAGAACCCGTACACGCCCCTCGCCTGGATCGAGCCGTCGGCGACGATGGCGTCGAGCAGTTCGTTGCCGTTCTCGAACAGTTCCCGCGCCGCCTCCCCTTGCTGGGGGTGGTCCAGGATCTGGGGGTAGCGGCCCTTCAGCTCCCACGCCGTGAAGAAGAACGTCCAGTCGATCAGCGGTCGCAGCTCGGCGAGCGACGGTTCCACCATCTGGGAACCGAGGAACGGTGGAGGAGCCACGTCGCCGGTTCGCCACTCGATCGGGGTGCGGTTCGCGAGCGCCTTGCGGTAGGGCAGGAGCGGCGTCTTCTCCTTCTCGGCATGCAGGGCCCGGAGCCGATCCTGGTCGACGCGGTTCTCGGCGTTCAACGTCTCCTTACGTCCCGGGTCGAGCAGGTTGGAGACCACCCCGACCACGCGGGAGGCGTCGATGACGTGCACGACCGGCTGCTCGTAGGCCGGCGCGATCTTCACCGCCGTGTGCTGTCGCGAGGTGGTGGCGCCGCCGATCAGTAGGGGAAGGTTCATGCCGCGGCGCTGCATCTCGGTCGCCACGTTCACCATCTCGGTGAGCGACGGCGTGATGAGCCCGGACAACCCCACGATGTCGGCCTTCTCCTTGATCGCGGTGTCCAGGATCAACTCGGCAGGGGCCATCACACCGAGGTCGATCACGCGGTAGTTGTTGCAGCCGAGCACGACGCCGACGATGTTCTTGCCGATGTCGTGGACGTCGCCCTTGACGGTGGCCGTGACCAGGGTGCCCTGAGCACTGTCGGCGATCGAGAGCCCGGCATCGGCCTTCTCCTGCTCCATGAACGGCTCCAGGTAGGCGACCGCCTTCTTCATGGCGCGTGCGGACTTCACCACCTGCGGCAGGAACATCTTGCCGCTGCCGAACAGGTCGCCGACGATCTTCATGCCGTCCATCAACGGGCCTTCGATCACCTCGAGCGGGCGGTCGTAGGCCTGGCGAGCCTCCTCGGTGTCATCCTCGATGTAGTCGACGATGCCGTGCACCAGCGCGTGCGAGAGGCGATCCTGCACCGAGGCCTCCCGCCAGGTGAGGTCGTCCTGGCGCTCGAGCCCTCCGCCCTTGATCGTCTCGGCGAAGATCACCATGCGCTCGGTGGCGTCGGGGCGCCGGTTGAAGATGATGTCCTCGA
>DATLPI010000085.1:0-16723 GCA_035535815.1 Actinomycetota bacterium
CCCGGTCGCTCGATCGAATTGGTTCGCAACCCGAGCTGGAGCGCGGACACCGACGACCTGCGGAAGGCGTACCCGGACGAGATCACGGTCTCGATCGGCGGCGACAACGACGACCTGTACAACAAGGTCCAGGCCGGCGAGATCGACTTCGTGGTCGATGGCGCCGTCCCGCCGGAGAAGATCAAGCAGTATCAGAGCGATCCTTCGCTCGAGAACCGCTTGAACGTGTACCCGTCCGACGGTCTGCGCTATGTGTCCTTCAACCTGGCACTCGCGCCGTTCGATGACATCCACGTCCGCAAGGCCGTCAACTGGGCCTTCGACAAGGAAGGGTTCCGTCAGCTCCGAGGCGGCCCCACCACGGGTGAACTGGCTGGGCACATCTTCGTGAACAGCCTGCAGAACGACATCCTGAAGGACTACGACCCGTACCCGACGCCCAACGGTGCCGGCGACCTGGAGAAGGCCAAGGAAGAGATGGCCCAATCCAAGTACGACAGCGACGGCGACGGTGTCTGTGACGACCCGTCCTGCGAGGGCATCCTCACGATCACCGACCGCGAGGACCCGTACGGGAAGCAGGCTGCGCTGCTGGCGCAGTTCCTCGAGCCGCTCGGTATGACGCTCGACGTCAAGGAGCTGGAGCGGGGCGTCATGTACAACAAGTGCGACGACGCGAACGCCCAGACGACGTTCTGCGCCGGTCCCGCATGGGGCAAGGACTACGCCGACGGTTACACGTTCGGTGGTCCGCTGTTCGACTCCAGCGGTCTCTGGGAGAGCTGCTGCAACTACAACCTGCTCGGCGCAACTGCCGATCAGTTGAAGGGTTGGGGCTACGACGTCACCGAGGTGCCGAGTGTCGACGACAAGGTCGACGAGTGCTCAGCAGCAGTCGATGACGCTCGCTACCAGTGCTGGGCGGACCTCGACAAGCAACTGATGGAAGATGTCGTGCCGTTCGTGCCCTACCTGTTCGACAACAGCGTCGACATCCTGTCCCCGAACGTGACGAACTACTCGTTCGACCAGTTCGCGGGACTCGCGGCCTTCGATCAGATGGCCGTCTCAGGATCCGGCGACGAGGGTTGATCGACCAGCGGTAGCAACAACGGGAGAGAGGAGGGGGCTGTGAAAGCGGCCCCCTCCTCGACCCGACGCTGCAGGAGGCGACACGATGGGCAGATACCTGATCAGGCGGGTGCTCTTCCTGATCCTGGTCCTGTTCGTGGTGTCGCTGCTCACGTTCCTGATCTTCGTGAAACTGCCGGCCGGAGACCCGGCGCGCCGAGCGGTGGGTCGCACGACGACCCCCGAGCAGATCCAAGCGGCGCGCGAGGCGTTCGGCCTGGACAAGCCGCTCTACATCCAGTACGCCCGGTTCGCCAAGGGACTCGTGCCCTGGCCGGGATGGTTCCTCACCGAGGACGTGTATTACTCCTACGGCAACTTCGTCGCCGTGAAGGAAGAGATCTGGCGGCGGCTCCCCGTCACGATCACGCTCGCCGTGGGCGCGGCGGTGATCTGGCTCGCGCTCGGCATCCCGATCGGCATCGTCTCCGGTGTCAAACGAGGGTCCTTCTGGGACCGGGCGGGCATGTTATTCGCCCTCATCGGGGTATCGATGCCCGTCTTCTGGCTGGGCCAGCTGCTGCTGTACATCTTCTGGTTCAAATTCAATGAATGGTTCGGGTGGGGTGCGCCCTCATCCGGCCTGGCGATCGGCGCGTCGATCTGGCAATCGATCGCGGAGGGCAAGTTCATCCTGCCGTGGATCACGCTGGCGTTCACGTCGGCGGCCTTCTACGCGCGGATGGTGCGCGGCAACCTGATCGAGACGATGGGTGAGGACTACATCCGGACGGCTCGTGCGAAGGGCCTGCCGGAACGCCGCGTGATCTACCGCCACGGCCTGCGCGGCGCCCTCACTCCGGTCGTCACGATGCTCGGCCTCGACATCGGACTGCTGCTCGGCGGTGCGTTCATCACCGAGACGCTGTTCGCCCTTCCGGGGATCGGTCAGCTCGCGGTGACGTCCATCTCCACGAACGACTTCCCGATGGTCATGGGCGTGACGGTGCTCGGCGCGTTGTTCATCGCGATCGCCAACCTCGTGGTCGACGTGGCGTACGCGTTCCTCGATCCGAGAGTGAGGTACACGTAGTGGCCGAGCCCCTGCTCGAGGTCAAGGACCTGAAGGTCCACTTCCACACCGACGACGGCGTCGTCAAAGCCGTCGATGGTGTGAGCTATACGATCGCGCCCGGCGAGACCCTGGGGATCGTGGGGGAGTCGGGCTCGGGCAAGAGCGTGAGTTCCCTGACCGTGATGGGCCTGACGAATTCGACGCAGGCCGAGATCTCCGGCGAGGTGATCTTCCAGGGTCAGGACCTGTTGAAGCTGCCGCCGGACGAGATGCGCACGATCCGCGGGGACAAGATCTCGATGATCTTCCAGGACCCGATGACGTCGCTGCATCCCTTCTACAAGGTGGGCGATCAGATCGCCGAGGCGATCCTGCAGCATCAGAACGTCTCCAAGAAGGAGGCCTTCCAGGGCGCGGTCGACATGCTGGCCAAGGTCAACATCCCGCGTCCGGACGAGCGGGCCAAGCAGTTCCCGCACGAGTTCTCCGGGGGTATGCGGCAGCGGGCCATGATCGCCATGGCGCTGGCGCTCAACCCCGACCTGCTGATCGCGGACGAGCCCACCACCGCCCTCGACGTGACGGTGCAGGCCCAGATCCTCGACCTGATCGACCGTCTGAAGGACGAGTTCAACGCCGCGGTCATCATCATCACCCACGACCTGGGAGTGGTGGCCGAGCACTGCGACAACATCCAGGTGATGTACGCGGGCAAGGCGGTGGAGTTCGGCAACACCGACGACATCTACTACAACCCCCACCACCCCTACACGTGGGGGCTGCTCAGCTCCATCCCGCGACTCGATGACGAACTCGATCGCCTGGTGCCGATCCAGGGCTTGCCGCCATCGTTGATCAACGTGCCGCCGGGGTGTGCGTTCCACCCCCGGTGCCCGTACCGGTTCGAACCATGCGACAAGGAGGTCCCGGCGCTGATCCCGTCCGACGGGCACCACGCCGCGGCCTGTCACCTCTCGCTCGCCGACAAGGAACGGATCGTGCGCGAGGAGGTGCTCGTCCACCGATGAGCGTCGAGGTCACCGAGGCACCGCAGCCGGCTCGCCCGGAGGGTCAGGTCCCGCTGATCAAGGTCACCGGGCTCAAGAAGTACTTCCCGATCACCCAGGGCATCCTGTTCCAGCGTCACGTCGGTGACGTGCACGCGGTCGACGGTGTCGACCTCGAGGTCTATCCGGGTGAGACGTTCGGCCTGGTGGGGGAGACCGGGTGCGGCAAGTCCACGCTGGCCCGCGTCGTGATGCGCTTGTTCGAGGCCACCGACGGCACGATCGAGTTCGAGGGCCGCGACATCACGCACATGCAGGGCGGGGACCTTCGCGACCTTCGTCGCGACATGCAGATGATCTTCCAGGACCCCTACGCGTCGCTGAACCCGCGGAAGACGGTCGGCACGATCATCGGAGCGCCCTACCGCCTGCACAAGACGGTGCCGAGTGACAAGGTCAAGAGTGAAGTCCAGCAACTCATGGAACTCGTTGGGCTGAACCCCGAGCACTACAACCGCTACCCGCACGAGTTCTCCGGCGGTCAGCGCCAGCGGATCGGCGTGGCTCGCGCGCTCGCGCTGCGGCCCAAGCTGATCGTCTGCGACGAACCCGTGTCCGCGCTCGACGTCTCGATCCAGGCCCAGATCCTCAACCTGCTCGACGACCTCCAGACCGAGTTCAACCTGACGTACCTGTTCATCGCGCACGACCTGTCGGTGGTCAAGCACGTGTCGGACCGCGTGGCCGTGATGTACCTGGGCAGGATCGTGGAGGTGGCCGAAGGCGACGCGCTGTACAAGACGCCGAAGCACCCCTACACGGGAGCCCTGCTCTCGGCGGTGCCGGTCGCCGACCCGAGGCAGGCCAAGGCCAAGCAGCGCATCATCCTGGAAGGGGACGTGCCGTCGCCGATCGATCCGCCGTCGGGATGCCGGTTCCACCCGAGGTGTCCGAAGGCGCAGTTCCCGAAGTGCAAGGAAGATGACCCAGTGCTGGAGCGGCAGAACACGGGCCAGCTGGCAGCGTGTCATTTCCCGCTCGAGGACCCTATCATCGTCGCACCCGACGAATAGATCCCACGGAGTCCAGGCATGCTCAACACGGTCATCATCGTCATCGACGTCATCGCGGCGTTGTTCCTGATCCTCACGATCCTGCTGCACTCCGGACGAGGGAGCGGCCTGTCCGACATGTTCGGTGGCTCCTCGTCGCTGTCCGGCGGTACCGCCCTGGAGCGGACGCTCGACAAGCTGACCGTCGTCTCCGGCGTCATCTTCGGCCTCTGCACCTTCTGGCTGTCCTGGAAGTGGGACCCGTAGGTCGCCACGACGCCGTTGGTAGAATCGCCCGGCCTCGTCGGAGTGGCGGAATTAGGTAGACGCGCTAGGTTGAGGGCCTAGTCCCCAGCGATGGGGGTGGGGGTTCAAGTCCCCCCTCCGACACCACTTGACCAGCGAAGAGCACAAGACACCGCCCCGGCACGGAATCCGTCCGGGCCCGCATCTGGCCCACTGCGGGTCGAAGTCACGTTCTCCAGCAGTCATCACTGAACACGCCCCGGAGTATCCCGGTCGACATGGGCTCGCTCAAAGCCTCCGGCTGGGGCATCCACGTTGGCGCACGGCGGTGTCAATCTCCTGGACGAGGACCGATCTGCTGATGCACGACTAGCCAGCGCCCGTCGGGCTGCCTACCGAACACGATGGTCTCTATCTCATGCTCCGTCTCTTCGCCGGCGTCTGTTCGCGCAAGGCTGTCGATGGAGTGGATCAGGACCGCCATGTCGTCGCCGGTCCGCAGACTCAAGATGCGCGTATCGACCGAGAGAGGCGGTTCGAAACCGCCCTGTTCGGCCACCCAGCTGTCCCATCCAGATCGGTAATCCTTCAAGGAACCGAACCATCGCCCGCCGTCGATCACGGTCGCGTCGTCAGCGAAGCACGCAAATTTGTCATCGATCCGCCCTTCGCGGAAGGCGCCTACGAGCCGCTCGTATGCTTCGCGGACCTCATGTTCCATAGCTCGACCCTGTCCCCGAGGGATCATTCCCAAACGTGGGCGACACGCCACCGTGAGTCGGGGTGGGCCGAGGGACATTCGCCAACGCTCGGGCTCGTTCATTCCCCTCAGGATCCCCCGCGAGGCGGGGTGCGGTCTGTTCGAGGATCGGGTATGGCGACGCTAGTGAAAGACGAGGCAGGAAGGAGGCTTCATGGCTTCGATGGCGAAGGGCCTACTCGCGCTGGTGGCCTTGGTCGGTTCGCTCGTCTTGCCGGCCGCTGATCTGCCGAGGGCGACCTCCGTTGTCATCACCGCAGCCGGAGATATCTGTGGCAAGAACGATCCGAAGTCCTGCGCTGGGACTGCCAACCGCGTCCTGACCATCAACCCTGTTGTGGCACTCACGCTGGGCGACAACCAGTATTCCGAGGGCTCCTTGTCCCAGTACCAGAACGCCTACGACAAGTCCTGGGGCACGTTCAAGGCCCTCACACGTCCGAGCCCCGGGAACCACGAGTACCTGACCGCGGGAGCCCAGGGATACAGGAGCTACTTCGGCATCTCGGGAACGACGTGGTACTCGTTCAACGTCGGAGACTGGCACCTCGTGAGTCTCGATTCGAACTGCAGCCGCATCGGTGGGTGTGGACCAGGTTCGAACCAGTACCAGTGGCTGGCCTCAGACCTGGCTTCCGACACGCACCAGTGCACCCTGGCGTACTGGCACCACCCTCGCTTCTCGTCAGGCACCGACCACGGTGGGACGACCGCCGTCCAATCGTTCTGGAGTCTCCTCGCCGCTGACCATGCTGAACTCGTCCTGACTGGCCACGAGCACAATTACGAGCGCTTTTCGAAGCAGAACGGCATCACCGAGTTCGTCATCGGCACCGGTGGGGTGGGCGAACCGGGCTACCCGTTCGGATCGCCCGAGCCGAACAGCGTCAAACGCATCAGGGGCATCAAGGCGGTCGGGAAGTTCACGCTCAACACAGGTGGCTGGTCGATGCAGCTGGTCACGGCCCTCGGCGAGGTGAAGGATTCCGCTTCGGGCTCCTGCTCGTAACACTGGGGCAACGCTGGTCGTTGAACGCCGACGGATCGGATACGGGCATGAGCCTCGACCCGGTCTGGTTCCCGTGCGATGCTCACATCCGTGCTCGAAGCGGTCGCCCTCGTCGTTGCGCTCGTGGCGCTCTGGTTGAGCGCAGAGGTGACGGCTCGTCTCTGCCAGGGCTTGGAACAGCTGATCTCGATGCGACTCGCAGACCGTCGCTCGCGAAGATCGAACACTTGACGGCCCGATACCGAGACCCGGCCGGCGTTCCTCGAGCCGTGCAGTAGGCCGCCGGATATCCCCCGCGCGACGTGTAACCCGAGACCTTTGGCCGACTGCTGCCATGTGGCTGACGCGATTCCTCCATCACAGGACCCGTGGGGGTCCTGTGGAGGACGGAGACCTTGCGCGAGCGGTTCAACGAAGAAGGCGGCATGGCCTTGATCGTGTCGCTCATGGTCGCGTTCGTGATCCTGATGCTGTCGAGCGTCATCGTCGCGCAGTCCATCCACTCGCTCAACGCGAGCGGGTTCGACCGGCAGCGCCTGACCTCCTACAACGCGGCGGAAGCCGGCGTGAACGCCTGGTGGGAAGACCTGCAGACTACGACCCTGGCCTCGCTGAGCTGTTCGACGAAGGCGGGGGTCATGAACACCGCCCCGAACGAGGCTCAGTACTCCGCCACCGCCACCTTCTATGCCTCGGACGCCACGACGACGATGTCCTGTCCGTTCACCAGCGCGAACCCGCCCTCGTTCGTTCGGATCCTCTCCACGGGCTCGTCCGAGGGCGAAGCGGCCCGGGAGGTCGAGGCGTTCGGGCAGCTGACCCCCGTTCGGACCGGCTTCGGCGCCGCGATCATGGCCGTGAACGGCACCACGTTCAGCAACAGCTTCACCGTGTACGGGAGCAGCGGGAACAACGGCGACATCTACATCCTGAACGGGAACCTGAGCATCTCGAACTCGCCGACGGTCTACGGCAACGTCTACGTGCCGACGGGGACAGCCACGCTCACCGGGAACAACTCGGAGATCAAGGGCGACCTTTGGGCGAACGGCACCGTCACGGTGAACAACCCGGCGGTGGTGACCGGGAACGCGAAGTCCACCGCGGGGAACATCGCGGGGAGCGGCACGGTCACGGGCAACGCCACGGCGCTGGGGACCACCACGGTCAGCACGGTCGGTGGTTCGCGCTACCCGGGTACGAACCCAGGGCCGGTGCCCACGGAGACCTTCCCGCAGATCACGAACGCCACGACGGCGTGGACGAACGCGGGATACACGCTGGTGGGACCGTTCACCGGGGTCTCGGCCTGCACGAACGCCTACAACTACATCCACAACACGGGCAGTGGGACGTGGGCCACGAGCGGGCTGACCAACATCGTGGTCCAGATCAGTGCCACGTGCACGTTCCAGAACAACAACAACGACACGAACACGATCCGGGGCAACCTCGCGGTGATCAGCGACGGCGGGTTCACGTTCAGCCAGATGTCCAACTGGAAAGGCGTATCGGCCCCGGTCAAGAACGTGTACTTCATCAGTGGATACACGGCGGCCGCCTGCACCGGCACCAAGAACATCACCGTGGGCAACAACACGAACTTCGACGCGTTCACGAACGTGTTCTTCTACACCCCGTGTACCGCGAACATGAACAACACCAACAACTTCTCCGGTCAGGTGCTCGCGGCGAACGTCACGATCGGGAACCAGTTCACGATGACGTTCCAGCCGGTGCTGGTGCCGGCGCAGGGAACGGTGACGGGGTTCACCCAGGACATCGCGTACATCCGCGAGGTCTGACGCTCACGCTGTTCAGTCGGGCGGCTCCATCACTCTGACGTCGTCACCCGGGTTGCCGATCATCGTGAGCAGTCGACGGCCCTCCGCCGAGACCGATGCGACTGTCCGCTTCGGAAGCCGGCCCGTGGGCCCGACAGACAGGATGGCCGCCCCGTCCTTGAGGTGACCGTCCAGATGCCACAACGCGCGGATCCACCCGTCGATCAAGACCGAGCCACGGAACGGGGCGCTCGCGAGCTGCATCCCTCGACCGTCCTCCTCCGTGATCACGCGCGATCGGTCGTCATGCGCGAGCCAGAGGTTGTCGTATTCCGGCAAGAAGCGGATCGGCGCCGGTACGTCTGGACCGGGCCGGGGCGCGCGGGGAAGGTCGAAGAGCTCCCGGCCACGTTCGTTGCGGAACACACGGAGTCGGGGACGCAGCCGTTCGATGACCTCGGCCATCCCGCGGAGTCGACACCAGGCCGACACGTCGCTCGTGGTCGCCGGCCCGAACGCACCGAGGTAGCGCAGCACGACATCGTCGATGGATGGTTGCGCCTCGACCGGCCGACCCAAGAACGCCTCGGCCGTCATCAACCGGACCTGTGAGGAACGCCCCCATTCGCCCCGCGGCGGCACCTGGACCAATGCGAGGCCGCTCCGACAGGCGAACGCGAGCGCCCCCGCATCGAGATCCGGGAACCGGTCATGCATCGCTGCGCGGAGCTCCGTGCCACTCAACGCTCGCTCGGACAGCACCTCGCGACCGAACGCGATCACAGGCTCGAGGTCGACCCCTTCGAGGAGCGGGGCGAAGTCGCGATGATGCCGTCGTTCGTCCTCAAGCACGGGTTGCATGAGGGGCCGCAGCAACAGGCAGTCGTCCGCCGTGACGAGGTGCAGCGTCCCGCGCATCACCGTGAGTCTCACCAGCGCCCGGTCGCGGACCAGATCCGAGACCGACATCGGGTCGAAGACGGCGAGCCGTGACCACAGGCCGACGTACGGGTTGTTCGGGATCTGCGCTTGCAGACCCACGAGGTGGCCAACCGCGTGGATCGGGGAGACCTTCGCGCGCTCCAACAGCAGTTGCCGGGAGAGCGTTGCCCGGTTCAGCGCGCGCACCGTGAGCACCTCTTGGGTCACGGTGTCACCGCCACGGCCGTCCAGCCGGCATCGGGCAGGGAGATCGGTGTCCCGGGGATCTCGGTGACACCCGCGCCTCTGCTCACCACGACCACCCGGCTGCCGTCAGCGGCCTCGAGGACTTGGTCGATCGTGGCCGATCCGAGATCGGGCAGGTCCCTCCCGGAGCAGTCTGCCGCGAACGCCACCTGCGCGAAGTCGTCCGTGCTCGCCACCACGCATCCCTGTCCGCCCACGGCGTCACCGATCGCGAGCCCCACGGCCTCCGGGACCTGACGCTCGTCACCGGCCTCGGCCTCCAGCCGGTCGAAGGTGCCGACCTGCCAGAGGAGCCAACCGGCGAGGATGATCGCCACCACCACGCATGCCCTCGTCCCGAGATGCCCTTGACTGCGGAGCGCCTGCAGGCCTCCGCCGGCCGAAACCGAGAGCACCGCGAGCGCGGGTAACAGGAACCGCGGTGCGAGCCCGGTGACGAGGAACAGATACTCGGCCGAGAGCGCGAGCCCCGCGATGGCCGCCAAGCGCATCCCAAACGTCCGCCGGCGGTCCGCGGCGGGCCGAAGCGCCCACGCGCTGAGACCGATGAGCGTCACCCACCAGAGGACGCCCACCCAGGGGAACGCGCCACCTGGCTCGGGACCGAGCAGCGGGCCGTCGGTGAGCCGGAGGTGTTCGGCGACGCCGGAGAACGCGCCGCCCGCATGGGACACCGTGCGCGCCGCATCGATGGCTTCGCGAGGTCCGCCGTATCGAACGCTCATCTCGACCAACCAGGGGAGCGTGCCCACCGTGACCCCCACGATCATGGCGACCACCGATCGCACCGATCCGCGCATCGCCAAGACAACGACCGACGCTGCTACCGCGAGGACCACGGCATCCGGCGGTCGCATGACCGCCATGGCGGCACCCATGAGCCCGATACCCATCAGATCCGACGGCCGGGCGTCCGAGCTGTTCGCACATCGGGCGACGAACGCGAGCGTTCCCACCGCGAACAGCGCCGCCCACAGGTTCGGCATCACCTCGGATCCGTAGAACAGCGCCGGCCACGACCCCATGAACAGCACCATCCCCATAGGAGCGCCCCATCCCAAGAGCGGGACCCAGAGGCGGAAGACCAGAGCCGCCAGGAGCGAGCTGCCGATGACGAGGGCCAGCCGTACGAGCCACAGCGGAGCGCCGATGGAGGCAAGCGGCGCCACCAGAAGGGTGATCCCTCGCGCCCGAGAGGCCACGAACGGAAGGGCCGCAGTTCCGCGGGTGACCTGGGAGAGGTAGATCGCTTCGTCCCACGATGGAGCGCGAAGCAGCGAACCGACGGCCATCTGGACAACGGCCGACGCGCCGGCGATCACCCACACGCTTCGGCTGGCTCGCGATCCCTGCACGGGCGCTACCTTCCCATGGCCGCATGCGTTGCTACACTCGTGCTCACATGAGTTAGTGCGGACTCCTCGTAGCACGGCCACCGCGACCACGCGGGCCGTGTCGGCGTACCCGCCACCCACCCGAGGAGGTCCCACCGCATGTCCCGGCACCACGCATCCACTTCCGCCCCACCGTCCGTTCCGCCACGCCCAGGAGCATCGCGATGAGCACGCTCGAGGTACACGACCTGGAGGTCGAAGCCGGCGGCAAGACCGTCGTCGAGCGCCTCACGTTCAGCCTGCGCGCCGGCGACAAGATGGGCGTCGTCGGCCGCAACGGTGCGGGCAAGACCAGCACCCTGAAGGTGCTCGCCGGCGAGGCGCCCGCTGGGGGCGGGACCGCGATCCACCGAGGAGCGCTGGGTTACCTGCGGCAGGATCCCCGTCAGCATCGCGAGGACGACCTCATCAAGGGCCTGGAGTACATCCTCGCCGCTCGTGACCTCGTCGAGATGGCCCGCCGCGTGGAGAAGGCACGCATCGCGCTCGAGGAATCGCACGACGACCGCAACGTCGCCCGGTTCGCGCGCGCCGAAGAGGCGTATCGCGACACCGGCGGCTACCAGGCCGAATCCGAAGCCCGAACGATCACGGCGGGGCTGGGTCTGGCGAACGACCGGCTGGCCCTGCCCGTGGGGGCGCTGTCGGGCGGGGAGCGGCGCCGGCTCGAGCTGGCCCGCATCCTGTTCGGCGGCTCGGACCTGCTGATGCTGGACGAACCCACGAACCACCTCGACGCCGACGCGAAGCTCTGGCTGATGAAGTTCCTGGCGTCCTACAAAGGGGCGCTCATGGTGGTGAGTCACGACATCGGGCTGCTCGACACGTCGATCACCCGGATCCTGCATCTCGATCGGGACGGCGTCGTCGAGTACAAGGGCACCTACTCGCAGTACCGCGAGGCCCGCCGCCAGGACGAGGAACGCCTCACCGCGCTCGCCTCGCGGCAGGAGGCGGAGATCAAGCGGCTGAAGACGCTCGCCGACTCGATGCGCGGCCAGACGGCCAAGCGCGCGCGGAAGGCCAAGACGCTCGACACACGAGCCGCCAAGCTGGTCGAGCGCAAGGTCGAAGGGCCCACGAAGGAACGCAAGGTGACCTTCCGGTTCCCTGAACCGCCACATTGCGGCAAGACGGTGCTCACGACGGAGGGGCTCGCCAAGTCCTACGGGGGGCCGCCGGTGTTCGAAGACGTCACGTTCTCCGTGGCGCGCGGCGACCGCCTGCTGGTCATGGGGCTCAACGGCGCGGGCAAGACCAGCCTGCTGCGGATCCTCACGGAGCAGACGGACGCCGACGCGGGGACGTTCCGGTTCGGGCACGGGGTGGTGCCGGGCTACTACGCCCAGGAACACGAAGGCATCACCGACGGTGTCGACGTGCTGACGCATATGCGGGGTGAATCGCCCGCGGAGGACCAGCAGCTGCGATCGCTGCTCGGGATGTTCGGCCTGACCGGGGCGATCGCCTTCCAGGATGCCGGGACCCTCAGCGGGGGAGAGAAGACCAAGCTCGCACTGGCCCAGCTGGTGGCGGGCCGCAAGAACCTGCTCCTGCTCGACGAGCCGACGAACAACCTCGATCCGCCCAGTCGGACCGCCATCGCCGAGGCGCTCCAGGACTGGCCCGGGGCCATGGTGATCGTGAGCCACGACACCGAATTCGTGGAAGCGCTTGCGCCGGAACGCGTTCTGCTGATGCCCGACGGCACGCTTGACTACTGGGACGAGGACCTGCTCGACCTAGTCGCTTTGGCCTAGGCGGACGGCATCGGGCCGTGGTGGAGCATCCCCCGAAGGGGATATGCTTTGCGCCCCCGTAGGTCAGGAGGCCTGGTCCGTGAGTCCTACATCGTCGGCCGACACCGTGCTGGTGAACGGCGCCGTGTACACGGTCGATGCCGCCCGCAGCTGGGCCCAGGCCGTCGCGATCAAAGACGGACGGATCGCGATCGTCGGCACGGACGACGATGTCCGGCAGGCCGTGGGACCGGGCACGGAGGTCGTCGATCTGGCCGGACGCATGCTGGTTCCGGGGTTCCAGGACGCCCATGTCCACCCCGTGAGCGGCGGCCTGGACATGCTCCAATGCAACCTGCACGACCTGTCGACGGCCGATGAGTACCTCGCCGCGATCCTGGCCTATGCCGACACCCACCCCGAGGTGCCCTGGATCCTGGGCGGTGGCTGGTCCATGGACGCGTTCGAAGGCGGCACCCCCACGGCGGCGGCGCTCGATCGCATCGTGCCCGACCGCCCCGTCTATCTGCCCAACCGGGACGGTCACGGGGCCTGGGTGAACTCCCTCGCGCTCAAGATCGGCGGGGTGACCAGGGACACCCCCGATCCGGCCGACGGGCGTATCGAGCGCGACGCGCAGGGTGAGCCGTCCGGGACCCTGCACGAGGGTGCCGGCGATCTGGTGAGCATCCACGCGCCGGAGCCCTCCGCGGACGACCTCGACGAAGGCCTTCGTAAGGGCCAGGAGTATCTCCATTCGCTCGGCATCACGGCCTGGCAGGACGCGATCGTGGGCACGATCAGCTGGTCCAACAACCTCGACACGTACCTGCGTGCGGCGACGTCCGGCGAGCTCACCGCCAGGGTGGTGGGTGCGCTCTGGTGGGACCGGCACCAGGGCCTCGAACAGATCGATCTCCTGATCGACCAACGAGCCCGGGGCGTCGCGGGACGCTTCGCCGCCACCAGCGTCAAGATCATGCAGGACGGCGTCTGCGAGAACTTCACCGCGGCGGTGCTGAGCCCCTACCTCGACGCCCACGGCGCCGAGACCGAGAACCGCGGCATCTCCTTCGTCGAGCCGCAGCTCCTGCGCGACGCCGTCACCCGGCTCGACGCGGAGGGCTTCCAGGTGCACTTCCATGCCCTCGCCGAGCGCGCGGTCCGCGAGTCACTCGACGCGGTCGAAGCGGCGTTGCAGACGAACGGGCCGTCGGACGGCCGCCACCACCTCGCGCATCTCCAGGTCGTGCATCCCGACGACATCCCGAGGTTCCGTCAGCTGGGCGCCGTCGCCAACGCCCAGCCGCTCTGGGCGGCGCACGAATCCCAGATGGACGACCTGACGATCCCGTTCCTCGGCGAGCCCCGCTGGCGCTGGCAGTACCCCTTCGCCAGCCTGGTGCGCTCGGGCGCCTCGTTGGCGATGGGCAGCGACTGGAGCGTCTCCAGCCCCGACCCGCTGGAGGAGATCCACGTGGCCGTCAACCGGCAGATGCCGGCCGACTACCCGCACAAGGTCGAGAACCGCGAGGTGTTCCTGCCCGAGGAGCGGCTCGACCTCGCGACCGCCCTCGCGGCCTTCACGATCGGCTCGGCGTACGTGAATCACCTCGATTCGACGACCGGGTCGATCGAGCCCGGTAAGTTCGCCGACCTCGCGGTGATCGACCGGAACCTGTTCGAACACCCGGCCGAGGAGATCGCCTCGGGCACCGTGCACCAGACGTACATCGAAGGGGAGCGCGTCTTCGCGGCTTCCCACGCTTAGGGGGAGAGAGAGGTAGGGACCACATGCACCGAAGGAACACGATGGTGGCACGGCTCGTCGCCGTGTCCGCTCTCACCCTGACGCTCCTCGCTCCGACGCTGCCGGCGGGCGCCGTCCAGGAACGGGGAGGTCTGTATCACTGCCGCATGGCGGCGACGCCCTTCCCGGACCGGATCACGGTGCGGTTCCGGCTCACGACCAGCGTCGCGCACCATGCGTGGCGGATCCGCATCTGGGACAACGGGACGCGGGTGTACTCGGCCGTCCGCCGAACGAACGGGTCCGGCGATCTCAAAGTCATGAAGGCGATCGAGAACCTCCATGGCCGCGACGAGCTCATCAGCAAGGCTCGGGACATCAGTTCCGGCTCCGTCTGCGACGTCGCGTTCAAGGTCTGAGCGACCGAGCGTCGACGGAGCGATCCGCACGCTTGACCTGGAGTCAACCGGGCCGTTCGGCCCGGTTCGACCCCGGTGCTAGCATGGGGGCCCGAGTTTGAACGGTCGTTCAACTCCTCGCTTGACCACGTGGAAGGAACACCCGGATGACCGTCCAGAGCCCCATCGCCGCCGAACTGCTCCGTCCGGTGCTGGCACCCACGCTGGGTACCGCGCGCACGCTGCCGGCGGAGGCCTACACGTCGCAGGCGGTCTTCGACTGGGAGGTCGAGCACTACTTCGAAGGCGGCTGGGTCTGCATCGGTCGCACCGACGAGCTCGCGAACGCCGGTGACCAGAGGGCCTTCCGGATCGGCAAGGAGGGCATCCTCGTCGTCCGCGACATGGACGGGAACCTCAACGGCTTCTACAACACGTGCCGACACCGTGGACACGAGCTGCTCGAGCCCGGCACCTCACGGAACCTCCGCGCTATCAAGTGCCCGTACCACGCGTGGGTCTATCAGCTCGATGGATCGCTCGGCGCAGCTCCTCGGTTCGGCGATCTCGAGGGGTTCGACAAGCGCGAGTACCCCTTGGTGGCTGCCCGCATCCAGGAATGGCAGGGCTGGATCTTCGTCAACCCTGACGGCTCGGCCCCGGACTTCACCGAGTACGTCGGCAACCTCGACGCGCTGATCCGTGCCTGGGAGTCCGAGCGCCTCTACGTCGCTGCCACCCATGAGTACGTGATCGACGCCAACTGGAAAACGATCACGGAGAACTACCACGAGTGCTACCACTGCCCGTCGATCCACCCCGAGCTGTGCGTGGTCACCCCTCCCGACTCTGGCGAGAACTACTCGCATGACGGGTTGTGGGTGGGTGGCTCGATGGTCCTGAAGGACTTCGCGGAGACGATGTCGCTGACGGGGGAGTCGGGCGGGGTGCGGATCCGCGGCCTCGATGACAAGCAGGCCCGCGAGGTCTACTACTTCGGATTGTTCCCGAACCTGTTGCTGAGCCTGCACCCCGACTACGTCATGACCCACCGGTTCGAGCCGCTCGGACCCGGGCAGAGCAAGGTCGAGTGCCAGTGGCTGTTCCCGCCCGAGGCCAAAGAGCGCCCGGACTTCTCGCCCGACTACGCCAGTGAGTTCTGGGACATCACGAACAAGGAGGACTGGCTCGCCTGCGAGTCCGTGTACCGGGGGCTGCAGTCCGGGGGGTTCCGGCAGGGGCCGTACGCCTGGAGCGAGGACGAGGTCCACATCTTCATGGCGATGGTGGCCCAGGGCTACCTCGACGGGTACGCACAGAAGCCGCCACAGGTGCACGAGCCCGACGCCGCCGAGGTCTGATCGGCGCCAGACCTCGATGCGTTGACCGCTAGTCAACCGGTACGGTTGCGCAGGTCAGCCGCCTCTTCCACGATACGGCCGACATCCGGACAACCACCGAGGAGGAGTCGCATGGCCGAGTTCGACATGAGCCTCGTACAGCGGGGGGCGCGGAACCGTCGCACCCCCTACTACGAGGCCACGCAGAAGTACTCGCCCTTGGGTTACACCGTCTACAACCACATGTACTTCCCGATCCGGTTCGATTCGTTCGAGAACGAGTTTCAGGCCCTCCTGAACGACGTGACGGTCTGGGACGTCTCTGTGGAGCGGTGCCTGGAGATCAGCGGCCCCGACGGCTTCGCGTTCGCCCAACTCCTCACCCCCCGCGATCTGTCGAAGTGCGCGGTGGGCCAGGCCAAGTACGTGCTGATCTGCGACAGCGACGGCGGCATCATCAACGACCCGGTGCTGACCCGGATGGATGAGAACACCTTCTGGTTCGCCCTCGCCTCCTCCGATGCCCTGCTCTTCGCCCGGGGGCTGAAGAACGCCTACCCGGACATGGACGTCACGATCAAGGAAGCCGACGTCGCGCCCATGCAGGTGCAGGGGCCCAAGTCCAAGGACCTCATGGTCAAGCTGCTCGGCGAGAGCATCCTGGATCTCAAGTACTACTTCTGGACGCACGCAGAGATCGCCGGCGCGCCCGTCGTGGTCACGCGCACCGGCTGGACCTCCGAGGTCGGCTACGAGATCTACCTCACGGAATCCAGCAAGGGCACCGAGGTCTACGAGGCGGTCATGAAGGCGGGCGAGGAGTTCAACATCAAGCCCACCGGCCCGAGTGACATCCGTCGCATCGAAGGCGCCATCTTCAACTGGGGCGCCGACATGACCTACGAGAACA
>DATLPI010000086.1:0-12243 GCA_035535815.1 Actinomycetota bacterium
ATCAGACTCGAAATGCACGATCTCGCCCTTCTTCTGGAGGATATGAGGCGAACGCACTTCGGGCAGTTGCCCGCCGTTGATCGCAGACACGAAGGCGTGCTCGTAGAGTTCCGGATCTGAACGCTGGACGTCCTGCCACGACATGCCGAGCGCCGCCAGCATGGTGGCCAGGTGAGCGCTCTCACCGGGCGTAAGGAGGTCGTCCGCCACCGCGGTGCTGACGAGGGGGCGGACAGCCGCGAAGTTGACCGAGTCGAGTTCGGGGGCCGTGTATTCGGCAGCGATGCGCACCGTTGCCAATTCCGAGCCGTTAACAGGAAGGGCGGTCGATGTTGTTGTGATCTGAGCGAGAAGTTCGCCATATCTGGCTCGGGCGCGCTCACGTGTGTCGAAGAGACGAACTTGATCGGCAGTCGCCCAAGGACCTGGCTGCCCGCACCTCGGACATAGGAAGCCCTTCGGATCTTTGGGTTTGCGCACCTTGTAGCCGCAGTGCGGGCAAGACTGCTTCGGCTCGAAGATGCTCACGTCCTCGAATCGTAGGCCACTCGAACGACGTTCGCGAGAGCCGGGCAAGTTGACCGGCCTGGTTACCGTAGATGCGCTAGGATGCAACGTCGCTTGAACTCCGCCGAGAGGGGATCCACATGAAGAGGCTCGCGATCGCCGCGGTCGTTATCGGCATCATGTTCGTGGGCGCTCCGCCCGCGTTCGCGGTCGCTCCTACCGTCAGTTCCTTCAACCCGACTTCGGGGATGGTTGGCGACAGTGTCACGATCTCGGGAACGGATTTCACGGGGGCGTCCGACGTTTCTTTCAACGCGACGTCGGCTGTTGTTTTCAACGTTGACTCGGATATCCAGGTAACTGCAACCGTGCCCTCGGGCGCCACGACAGGTGCGATCTCGGTCACCAATGTCGACGGGACGGGCACGTCCAGTACCAACTTCACGGTGGTTCCAACCCCTCCACCAGTGATCACATCCTTCAGCCCGCACCATGGACCTATCGGTGCCGCTGTCCTTATCACGGGCTCTGACCTCGATCACGTGACGTCGGTCGACTTCAACGGCACCTCGGCCAGCTTCTCTGCTTCAACCACGCAGATCACGACTCACGTCCCGGCCGGCCCCGTCACGGGACCGATCACCGTCACGAACGAGGGCGGTTCAGATGCAACGAACGTGAACTTCGAAGTTGTCCGTCGACCGGTGATCTCCAGCTTCTCGCCACACAAGGGTCCCGTCGGGACGATCGTGACCTTGTTTGGAAGTCACTTCCGCTGGGTAACGCGGGTGTGGTTCGGGCAACGGGGCGCGAAGTTCGCCGTTGTCTCGGACGCGAAACTCAAGGCGAGAGTGCCGAAAGGGTTCAAGGATGCCCGTATCCGGGTCCGGAATGCAGCCGGTCAAGACGTGACCGGCCTCGCCTTCCATCAGCGCAAGATCCGCATCGGCACGTCAGTGACGTTGGGGCTCCACCTTCATCTCCGCGCCGCCGGTGTCGTCAACGCGCAGAACAACACGCATGCATGTGAAGCGCGACGCCTCGTCCTTATCCAGAGGCTCATCAATGGTTCCTGGCACACCATCAAGAAGGTGCGAACGGGGGCCCGCGGTGGCTACAACGTTGCGATCCCTGATCAGCCTGGCACCTATCGAGCGGTGACCATCCACAAGAAGGCGCTTCGACTGGATTGCCTGCCTGACGTCTCGCCTACCGCCAAGCACGAGCACGCCGGAGGCGGCGGAGGCGGCGGAGGCGGTGGAGGCGGCAGTTGCACGCCCGGCTATAGCCTGTGCCTCGTTTATCACGGTGGAGCCGACTACGACTGCGCCGGAGGTAGCGGGAACGGCCCGTACTACACGACGCCCGGCGTCGTCTATCACGTGTCCGGCTCAGATCCGTACGGGCTCGATGCGGACAACGACGGGCTCGGGTGCGAGTAGGCCAGGGAGATTCTCGGGCGGGATGAGGCCGTGACCGGCTACGTATCGCGGGGGTTCCACGGCAAGCGCGAGGCCGAACGCGAGAACGCGCGCGTGCCCCCGGGCCAGTACATCGTCCGGGACTTCCCGGTGCTCTCGGCCGGGCCGACGCCGCACACGCCAACCGCCGAGTGGACGTTCGCGGTGGTGGGCGGAGCGCGCCAACCGACCACCTGGACCTGGGAGGAGTTCCGTGCGCTCCCGAGCGAGGAGATCCGGGCCGATATCCATTGCGTCACCAAGTGGACGAAGCTCGACACGATCTGGCAGGGCGTCTCCGTCGACACGCTCCTCGAAGGGATCGACCACAACGCGACCCACGTCCTCGCGTTCTCGGACGGCGACTACACGACCAACCTCCCGCTCGAGGACGTCAGCGATGGCAAGGCATGGGTCGCGTTCGGGTACGACGGCGAGCCGCTCGCACCCGAGCATCGTGGCCCCGCCCGGCTGCTCGTCCCGCACCTCTACTTCTGGAAGAGCGCCAAGTGGGTCCGTGGCCTGCAGCTGATGGACCACGACGAAGCCGGCTTCTGGGAGTCGTACGGTTACCACATGTACGGGGACCCATGGCGCGAGCAGCGGTACGCGGGCGACTGAGCTGGACGCTCGGCGACGTCGTCGAGCTGATCGACGAGACGCCTCGAGTCAGGACCATCGCGCTCGACGTGCCGGAGTGGCCGGGCCATCGTGCCGGACAGCACGTCGACGTGCGACTCACCGCCGAGGACGGCTACCAGGCGCAGCGCAGCTACTCGATCGCATCGGCGCCGGAAGACGACCGGCTCGCGATCACCGTCGAGGCCTTGCCCGACGGCGAGGTCTCGTCGTACCTGGTCGGCGAGCTGCGGGTCGGCGACAAGCTCGAGCTCCGCGGTCCGATCGGCGGCTACTTCGTCTGGGAGGCGGAGCGGACCGAGCCGCTGCTCCTGGTCGCCGGCGGGTCGGGCATGGTGCCGCTGATGTCGATGATCCGTCACCGGCATGCAGCAGGGGCGACCGTGCCCACGAAGCTCCTGTTCTCGTCGCGAGCGTGGGAGGACGTGATCTACCGCGAGGAGCTCGAGCGGCTGGCGTTGGCCAGCGACGGCTTCGAAGTGATCCAGACCCTCACGCGGATGCCGCCGGACGGCTGGACCGGCTACACGCGACGGGTCGACGCCGCGATGCTGTCGGACGTGGGGTGGTCGGCCTCGGCGATGCCCGCGTCGTTCGTCTGCGGACCGACGCCGTTCGTCGAAGCCGTGGCCAGCACGCTGGTGCTCCTGGGTCATGCGGCGTCGACGATCAAGACCGAACGCTTCGGACCGACGGGGGGATGAGATGGACGACGTCGCGCTACGGGTCGATGGGAACGCGCTCGCGGGCGAGCTGAGCGAGGTCTTCTCCCAGGACGTGACCGTGGCGCGTGTGGCCTGCGGCGGCTGCGGTACGGTCGAGCGGCTCGGCGCCGACCACGCCTACATCCAGGCCCCCGGGATGGTGCTCCGCTGCTGCCACTGCGACAACGTGCTGCTGGTGATGGTCCGAGCCGGCGACCGACTGCGTATGTCCCTCGCCGGCTCGAGATGGATCGATCTCTAGGAGAGTTCGTCGACCTACGGACGCGCGCGGATCTTGCAGCGGGAGGAGAATGGTTAGCCGGGATGGATGATGAGCGATTCCTGAACAGCTACCACAACGCCAGCTCGCCCCCGGGCCCCGATGTCCCGTCCGATCTGGCGGGCTTCATGCTCGCTGCGGACCCGGTCCTCGCGCAGGCGGCCGAGCTCGCCCGGGTGCTCGCCCGCGCCCATCAGGGCGCAGCCGCGCAGCTCATCGGTGAGGGTTGGGCCCATGCCCGCAAGTACTTCTCGCTGTCGGAGAAGTACGCCGACTGGGCCGACTACCGGCAGCCGGCGCGAGGATCGGGGATCCATGCTCACGCACACCACGTCGATAGGCCGATCCGGCTGACCGACGACGAACTCAGATCGCATCCCGAATGGCGGGAATTCGGTGAAGAGGCAGGCCGACACCCACCGATGCGCGGCTGGTTGGTAGTCCCGCTGATCGGCTCGGATGGCGAGAACTACGGGTTCATCCAGGCCTCCGACCGGCTCGAGGGTGACTTCACCGAGCAAGACGAGGCGAACCTCGTTCGTCTGGCGACGCTCACGTCCCTCGCGCTCGACGCCCTGGCGCAGTTGCACCTCCCCGAGTACCGGGAGAAGGTCTGAAGTCTCTAGGAGCGTGTGATCAAGTCCGCGCCTACATGCCTCATCCGCACCAAGGCGGGACGTCGCTGGTCCGACCCCCGACGGATCACGAGCTCTTCTTGCAAGGTCGCGAACTACTCCGGAGATGACACACGGTTTGTGGCGTCGAGCGTGGAGTTTATCGAGGCGGCCCGTGAGCGAAGAACAGGTGATCGCAGGCGGTGCAGGGTCTCGATCCATCGTCCTTGCTCCTCCTCCTGTCTCTCACAGTTGACTCACTCGCGGCAGGAGTCGGGCTCAACTAATCGGTTATGCGTCGGCGGAAGTGGATGACGTGGTGCTGGCGAGTGCCCCCGGAACAAACACGTAGCCCATAAGCCCGTACCCCGGCCCTTCCTAGCCCATCAGGTGCAGGACGGGATAGGAAGAGGCGGGAGGCCGAAAGTGGTACGGGTCGCCCCAGCCAGGGCCGCAATCCGCCGGATCAGACTGACCTAGAGTACGGAAGCGATGCGTCGGGACCTTCCGAGCGGCACGGTGACATTCGTCTTCACGGACATCGCTGGCTCCACGAAGCTTCTCGATGAACTTGGTGAGGAACGCTACGCCCATGAATTGGCGCAACACCGGGTGGCACTGCGCACCGTCTTCACCCGACACGAGGGGGTCGAGGTCGACACGCAAGGAGACGCGTTCTTCTTCGCGTTTCCCACGGCGACCCAAGCGCTCGAGGCCACGACCGAAGGTGCTCATGCTCTGGAGCGGGGGCCGATCCGCGTACGGATGGGTGTGCATACCGGTACCCCACATCTTTCGGGGGACGGCTATGTCGGCATGGATGTGCATCGAGCGAGCCGCATCGCCAATGCTGGTCATGGGGGCCAGGTGCTCGTGTCAGCAACGACTGCCGTTCTCGTGGACACCGACCGTTTCGAACTTCTCGACCTCGGTCGGCACAGGCTGAAGGATCTCGTGAAGCCAGAGCGGATCTTCCAGCTCGGGTCAGGGTCTTTCCCGCCGGTAAGGAGCCTTTCGGCTTCGAACCTTCCGGTTCCCGCGACTCCGTTCCTGGGTCGCAGTCGCGAGCTCGAGCAGGTCAGGGAACTCCTCACGGACCGTGATGTGCGTCTGGTGACGCTCACCGGTCCAGGCGGGATCGGGAAAACCCGTCTCGCCCTGCAGGTGGCGGCGGAAACCTTGGACGCATATCCGAACGGCACCTGGTGGCTACCGCTCGCTCCTCTGCACGACGCCGACGCGGTCCTCCTCGCCATCCTCACCTGCATGGGATCCCGGGGGTCGACCCCCGAGGCGGTGGCCGGCGTCCGCGCGCTCCTGGTGATCGATAATGCGGAGCACCTCATGCCCGGCGTCGCGGACGTCGTGGGCGCCGTCGTCGCCGTCGACGGGCCCACCCTCCTCGTGACGAGCCGGGAGCGCCTTCGACTGTCGAGCGAGCTGGTCTGGCCGGTTCCGCCGCTGGACGAAACGGACGGTCGCGCGCTCTTCGTGGCTCGCGCTCGGGCCCATGATCCGAGGATCGCACCGGATGACGACGTGAACGCCCTCTGCGACCGGCTCGAACAACTTCCCCTGGCGATCGAGCTCGCGGCGGCGCGGATCTCGCTCTTCACGCCCCGACAGCTACTCGAGCGTGTGGGGCGGCGCCTCGACGAGCTGACGGGCGCGCGGGACGCCGACCCACGGCAGCGAACCTTGCGGGCCACGATCGAGTGGAGTCATGACCTCCTGTCCGACGAGGAGCAGGTGCTCTTCCGCCGGATGTCGGCGTTCGTCGGTGGATGCGATCTCGAGGCGATCGAGCAGGTGTGCGCGTCGGACCTCGCAGTCCTTGAGTCCCTCCTCGACAAGAGTCTGGTCCGACGCAGGATGACGGACGAGGGACCCCGCTTCGTAATGCTCGAGACGATTCGCGAGTACGCGGCCGAACGGTTGGCCGCCTCGGGCGAACTCCAGGAGGTCGTGTCACGTCACACCGAGCACTACGCAGCTCTGTCGCAGCGGTACGCCACGACGGACACGATCCTGACCGGCATGCTCGAGGCGGAATCGGGCAACCTCCGCGCGGCGACCGTGCGGGCGCGCGAGCTGGGCGACGGGCACCTGATCCTGCGGCTGGCGGCGGGCGCCCTCACGGCTGTGTTCCAGGGCGCTGGGTCGCTCGCCGCGGCTCGGGAGTTCGTCGCGCTCGGGCTCGAGGCCGAGTCGGAGGAGGGGCAGCTGCGGGCGCGCGGGCTGACGCTCTTGTCGTTCATCGCCTACCGCGAGGGCGACTACGAGACCGCCATGGACGCTGCCCATCAGGCCGTGGAGCTAGCACGGGAGATCGGCAACGACCTAGAGCTCGCGAACGCGATCGTCGGGATCGGGGCGGTCGCGGCCGCTCGTGGCGACCATCTCGAGGGGGTCCGGCGGATGGAGGAAGCACGGACGGTCTACCGGCGGATCGGGAATCGCAGCGGTGAGGGCGTGGCTTTGGCGAACCTGGGCGACTTCGCGGCGAGCGCGGGCGAGCACGAGCGCGCGGCCGAGTTGTTCCGCGAGGCACTCGACGTGTTCGCCGAAGTGCACGATGCGTTCGGCGAAGCCCACGCCCGCATCAACCTGGCGGCCGCATGCGTGCACCTCGTTCGCCTCGACGAAGCGGCCGAGCACGCACGCTGGTGCCTTCGCCGGTATCAGCGGCTGGGGGACGACCTCGGCGTCGGCACCGGCTTTCAGGTGATGGCTGGCGTCGCCCTGGCTCGCGCCGACCACGATGCCGCAGCTCGTCTGCTCGGTGCGGCCGATGCCGCCCGCGATGCGATCGGTGCCGTGCTGGAGCCCACTGAACGAGCCGAACACGATCGCATCCATCGCGAGCTCACGCAGGTGCTCGGGGCCGAAGAGTTCGATCGCCGATACGCGGGCGGTCGTGCGACGAGCACCGAAACGGCGCTCGCCCTTGCTCTTGGCGGCCCCACCTTGATACCCGGCTGACTACGATCGTTGGCTCCTCGTCCTTACGTCTCCACGCGGTAAGCCGCCACCGATCAGGACAAGCAGTACGACCGAACAGATGGGCTTCGAGTATCCCCCTCAAAGTGGCGACGGACGTCGAGCTTTCGACCTTGGGTATGGCAAGGCCTGATCCGTTGCCGTCCGAGCGTCTTCTTTACGTTCGGACCTGGAGAGGACTGGTCGATGTTTCCGGTTTTCTCTTCGCGAATGATGGCCGTCTCGCCGTGGAGCCCGGAGATCGAGAACTTCCTTCCGTACTCACACGACCTTCTGACGCGGCGTGAGGTTGTTACCGTCGGGGCGACGCCCCGTACCCCATGTGAACGAGCACTGCTCCTTGTTGCCTGACGCGATCTCACGCTCGCGGCCACGCCACATGGTCTGGCGGTCGAAAATCGCTAGAGATGACACACGGTCATCACCGTCGCGTTTCAGGACTCCGCGGAACGATTCCTGACCCTTGGGGATAAGCGCCGGGAGGTAGGCCCGCAGGTCAACACGGTCCATGCGCGGAGTCTATGAACGTCTGCGGCCACCCGCGCAGCTTGCAAATCACTCGCCGAGGAAAGCACGCCGCGCCCTGCCGGGAAGTAAGGCGACGAGGATGACAGTAGCTCTGGAGATCCTCTGAAACACGGCCAGGCAGCATCTTGTTCAGCGGGTCCGGGACACTCGGCTCCGGATCGCGTTCATGAGATGCTCCCGAATGAAGCGTATTTCTCCCCCTCAATCTGTTTCTTTAGGTCTTCGACGCGGACCTTCTGGCCCTCCTGATACTGCTGCCAGACGGCAACGCCCAAGTCGATGACGACTTTGCCCACCTCGTCGACCGAAGGGGCGGCGTTCGCTCCCTGGGGACCGCCTTGCGCATAGTATCGGTGGACACTGTCGACCCAGTCATTGAAGGCCTGCGAGTAAGTGATTCCGTCATCCAAATCGGCGTCGTATGAACTGATGCCACTGAGACTCTTCGTCGACGTGAGATCGCCTTCAACCTCCGTTATCCATCCGTTGATCGGACCCATCACATTGTCGGCGTACCAAGTTTCACCGTTGTAACAGTACGGATCATGAACGACCCCGTTTTCACAATCGCTCCTTAGGGTCATAACACGAGCCTCCACGCTATCCCGCATTTCGCTGACTCTGGCGAGCCTGCCGGTGAACTCCTGGGTGACGGTCGCCGAATCACCGCAAGCCCCAAGCACCAGGCTGGATGTGATGAGCGCGATTACCACGCCGGGGCGCCAGCACCGAGCGCCGTCTCTGACCGGGACTTGCCCGCGATCATGTGCGGATGTGGATGAGTCGCTAGGGACGTCACTGCTGCTGGACGTGCGACTGCGGGGAATGCGCGACATGGAATACTCGCCTCCCTCTGGGTCCGGTGTGTCGTTTCGCAGCCATCCTTCCCGTATGGTTGTTCGAGACGAATCAGCCTTTTCGGCTACGGCAACTTGGCTACGGGCTTGGCCGATTTCCGTGGCCCATGTTTGCGGAAGATGACGTGTGTCCACGGAGAACTTGCGACGGCGATCGCTTGGAGCCTTGAAATGGCGTTGACCCGGACGTGAGTTGGTGCTGATCTACGCGCGGGAACTAAGCTGAACCACAGCCGACCAGGTTCGAGGTCTCTACCTCCCCCCTTCCCGTGACGGGAATCGTCCCCCGGCAACCTGCACCCGAACGCGTGCTTCAGCAGCTCGTGGGTCGCGCTCGTGATCTGGATCTCGCATGGCCACGCGAGAGCAGCGCGACCTCGCCGATGTGCACGACGACTGTCGGCTCCGGCATCCGTCCGATTGTTCGGCGGGCAGCAAGCACCGGCCGAAGTCCCTTACGGCCTCCACCGATCGGAGTATCGTGAGCGTTTTGAGGGGGCGTTCATGAGCCGCATTCGGGTTCTGGCCGTCGTGCTGGCGCTGGGTTCCATCATCCTCGGTCCCATCCCTGCGCAGGCTGGGAGCGTCTGGGATCCGGACGATGCCGCGCATCGGCTCGACATCCGATGGGTGGGCGTCTACCAACAGGTCGATGGACTGATGCGCGTGACGATCAGTTTCCATGGTCGGACACGCACCAGATGGTTCGAGGACCGCAGCAATCCGACGTTGACCGTTGCGCTCGCCTATGCGAAAGCAGAGTATGCCCAAGCCTGGGAAGTGACCTTCTTCCGGAACGCACACCATCGCTTGGTAGCTCTGTTATGCGAGCTCGCGTCTTCTTGCGTTTCCCAGGCTCGTGTCCATCGACTTGATAGAGACACGATCCGTGTGAGGCTCGACCCCTTCTATAGCCCATTCACGGGTTCGTACTTCCGAGCATGGAGCCAGAGGCCGGGCGGCCGCCTCATCGATCGAACGCGTTGGGGAATCGTCACTTAAGACGGTCGAAAATGAGTGTGAACCGGCGAGCGAGAAGATCTTCAGAGGCAGCCGACTCTTCGTCGTCGTGATGAGCGTTGGTTCGGTCATCCTCGGTCCCTCACCAGCCCACGCCGGGAGCACACACTGCGTAACAGCGGTCAAGCGACCCAAAGGATCTTAACCTTCTAGGGGTTGAACGTAGCCGTGATGCTCGTGTCCGATGTCGGCATCAACGTGCACGGATCCGTCCCCGGGCACGGTGCGTCACTCCAACCCACGAAGGTCGAACCCAGCCCAGGCGTGGCGGTCAGGGTCACCGTTCTGTTGGGCTCGAACTCATGCGAGCACGCGGACGTGCAGCTGATCCCCGCAGGTGCGCTCGTCACGGTTCCCGACCCAACGACCGTGACCGAGAGCGTCACGGTGTAGTCATCGACGAAACGGTAGATATCGTCTCCGAACTTCAAGCTGCTGCATCGCATGCGATCGTGGAACACCTGGATGCTGCCATCGTCGAGCGGGAAGACGTACGTGCTCGATAAGTCGATCCCCTTGGGCAGACCGAGCACCGTTGCGAGCGGACCTCCCAACGGGTACCGCATGATCCTCGCGTTCGAGCCGCACCGAAGGCCCGACCGTTCGAAGTACACGGTTCCGTTCTCCGTGACCGATGGCGACCAGTCGTAGCCGCGGACGTTCGGGACCCGGGTCAGCTTGTGGTTGGGCATGTCGTAGATATCGACGCGGGCTCGCCCGGGCGGGACCCAATGCACCCATACCGCGTAGCCGCCGTTCACCTGACCGGGCTGGACGTACTTGTTCCCCCTGACGACGTCCAGCACCCGGGACGCATGGGTGTGCAGGTTGAACAGGATGATCGAGCGGGCTCCGGTCACGATGTTTTGTCGAGCGAACAACAGCCACGGCCGTTGGAAGGCCGGCCAGTACTCCCAATGCTTCGTGTTCACCCCTCTCGGAGGGTTCCAACGTGCGTGGGTCTTCAGGTTGAAGAACTTGATGTCGGATCCTCTTCTGAATTGTTGGTAGGCGAGGGTCGTTCCATCGATCCCCCCCAAGCTCCCCTCGGTACCAGGGAGATTGACCCTGAACTGGCTCCCACCATCGGGTTTCACATAAACGTTGAAGAGATCCGGATGCGCCCTGGTGTTCTGCACCCAGGCGAGGAACCCCACTCCTGCCACGGGATGCGCGTCCCATGCAGGCGTGACCCGCACTGGAATGTCGGTCACGCTCGCGACGGCGGAGGGCACGCCGAGAGTCAGCGCGACGATCAGGGCCGGCAATATCTTCCGGGTGCGCCGAGCGGTCGCGGCCTCGCCGGACCGATCCGCTCGGTTTCGCCTTCCCCTCATCCTGATCCCCCCAACGGCCCGGCGCGGCCATCATGGACCGAGGCACGCGACCCAACAAGTGGCAGCGCGATTGGCGGCTTACCGGTTCCGCTCGCCGACGCCCTAGACTCCATCGTGTTGCCGAGTGGTGAAAGAGGGCATCGATGAGAAAGGTGCTCGTGGTCATCGTCGTGGCAGCGATCGTTCTCGGTGCCTCGGTCAACGCCTCAGCCGTGGTGAAGATCGTGGATCCATGTGGTCGCCTAGCGATGTGGATCCGACCAGGTCGCAGAACAGGACAGTGACGGTCTTGCGAACCTCGGCGGAAGCCGCTGATCGGAGCGAAGCCCCGCAAACGTTGCAGAACTGAGCGCTATCAGCGTTCCCCTGGCCGCGCCGGCCACAGACTAACATGAGGGGAGCCTAGGGCGGGCGGCCAGGTGCTCGCCACAGTTACATGGACATCTGCAATGAGAGATCCGTTGACACACGGTATCCAATGACACACGGTTTGGGGCGCTGGATGTCGCGCTCCGGGCCGAGGACCGAAGATGATCCGCCCTTATGGTGTGTCAGCCCAGCTCTGATCAGAGGCGCGAGTAAGTCAAGGGATCGAAAGCCACCGCCGCCGCTTGCTATTGGAGCGTGGCTTCCTCGCCCAGATCTGTACCTCTTGCTTGAGGTGTTGACAGAGGTAAACGCGCGTACTATCAGGCCACCACGGGCACGTAGGCGGATATCGCGTGGACTCCGGAGGAGGAGACGATGAGGCAAGGGTCGACACGCAAGCGCTCCCGGCTGGCCGGGGGACTAGCGGGTGCCTCCGCGCTGGTCGTCTTGCTCTTTCTCCCACTCTCCCCCCCGGCACTGGCCGACTCGACCAGCTACGCCGGAAGGGTCGTTCTGAACACCACTGCCAGCTCCTCTTCTGTGGTCGGCTCGTGGCACCTCGACGAGACGAGCGGCAAGACCGCCTTCGACAGCAGCGGGAACGGCAACAACGGTGCGATCAGCGGCCCGGTCACGCTCGGGGTTCCGGGTCACCTCAACACCGCCTACAGCTTCGTTCCCAAGAGCACGGTCATCGTCCCGAACGCCTCCGATCTCGTACCGGGGACGGCGACGATCGCGATCTCCTACTGGCTGAAGACGACTACTTTCCCGTGCTGCAACGCCGTCGATTACGACATGTTCACGAAGGGAGACGGCTCGAGCAAAGGTGGCCAGATCAAGATCGAAGTCCAGGGGAACGGGCAGGCATCGTGCATGTTCCGCGGTGCGCTCGGCAAGAAGCAGCTGCAGGCAGGACCGAACGTGG
>DATLPI010000087.1:0-2501 GCA_035535815.1 Actinomycetota bacterium
AGCGACCTCGATGGCGAAGAGCACGGAGAGCAGCACGCCGGCAAAGACAAGCGCATTGACGAACCAGGTCGTGCCGAACAGCAGCGCGAACTGCACCACGCTCTTGGTCTCCAACAACAGGAACGCCGCGCCCATGAAGAACAGGTCGACGTACGGCCGCATCTGGCCCAATGGCGCCCCGGAGGCCAGGCGGACGATCACGACGGAGGCCAGCAGGATCGCACCCAGCCACCAGAGGTAGAAGTTGGGGATGGAGCGATCGGGCACGTACGGGAACGGGTGATCGTCGGTCGAGGGTTCGGGAGCGTCGACCGCGGATCGGAACGTCGTCTCGCAGTCGATGTCGGTGGCTTCCTTGCCCACGGTCAGCACCGCCTGCTGGCGGGGCCCGAGCGTCTGGTCGACGGCGTCGAAGCACGGGTCGTGACCGAAGACCTCCGACATCGTGTTCGCGTAGCGCTCGAACACGTCGTCGCGGTAGTAGTTGTACATCGCGAACGCCCCGCCGGGGTTCAGGTGATCGCGCACGGTCTCCATGGCCTCGCGCGTGAACAGGTAGCTCTCCAACCGCAGCGAGCCCTGCCCGCTGACCAGCGTCAACGAATCCGGCAGGGCGAACAGGATCAGGTCGTAGGTCTGGTCGGTCCGTTCCAGGTACGCGCGGCCGTCGTCGATGTGCGGACTCACGCGTGGGTCCTGATAGGGATGAGCGGGATGCAGGTCTCGGCCTGCCGCCTGGATCACCGGGTCGATCTCGACCGCGTCGATGTGCCCGACGTCCCGGGAGAGCGCCAGCGCCACGTCGTTGCCGTTGCCGGCCCCCACGATCAACACGTCCTGGGGGGTCTGCCGCAGGTGGGTGTATGGCCGCGTGTAGAACTCCTGCTGGATCTCAGCGAGCGGCATCATCGACTGGTGCGGGAGCGAGTTCACCACGACGCCGATCCGTCCGGCGTCGTCGGCGGGCTGAACGGTGACGCGGTAGTAGGGCGACCAGGTGTCGTCGGGGGCGAGAGACCCGAGCGCGAACACGACCACCACGGCGCCGCACCACACCAGGCGCATCCGGTCCTCGCGAGGCGTCAACGCGATGAAGAGCACCGCGATCACGAGTCCCCACGCGAACGGGCCGAGGCCGAAGAAGGACATCAGCGAGAACACGACGATCCCGGCGAGGCTGCCGGTGATGTCCAGGCGATAGGCCTCCAGCGGCTCGAAGCGCTCGAACAGCCGCGCCACCCCTTCGGCGATCGTTGCCATCGCGGCGACCGAACCCAGGAACAGCAGCGGCAGCATCACCCATGAAGGCAGGGCGGGTAGATCGAACACCGAGCGCAGCGCGTCCGAACCGTTGGTCTTGACCACGCGCAGCACGAACACCCCGAGCACCAGGGCGGCCAGGATCGCGGGCGCCCACCGCGAGAGGTCGCGGCCCTTGCCCGCGCGCAGGAACCCCACGCCGATGCCCAGGAAGCTGGCGAGCAGCACGAAGTTCGTGAAGTAGGCCACGTGCACCTGGTAGGCGGACACCCAGCGGATCAGGGCCAGCTCGGTGAAGAGCATCAGGAAGCTGGCCACCACCAGCCGGCGGCGTTCACCCACGCTGAACCGTTCGCTCATCCTTCGTTCCCCTCGGCAGCACGTCGACGGAGTTCGGCCTCGATGAAGACGTCGATGTCCCCGTCCAGGACACGCTGTGGATCACCGACTTCGGCATCGGTGCGATGGTCCTTGACCATCTGGTACGGAGCCAGCACGTACGAGCGGATCTGTGAGCCGAAGTCCACGGCCTTGCGCTCACCGCGGATCGTGTCCATCTCGTCCTCCCGCTTCTGGCGCTCGAGTTCGGCGAGCCTGGCCTTCAGGATCCGCATGGCGACGGCCTTGTTCTGGAGCTGGCTGCGCTCGTTCTGGCAGGCCGCCACCAAGCCGGTCGGGATGTGCGTGATGCGCACGGCCGAGTCCGTGGTGTTGACCGACTGCCCGCCGGGACCGCTCGAGCGATAGACGTCGATCCGCAGCTCGTCGGGCGGGATGTCGATGTCTTCCTCGGCCGAGGCCTCAAGCATCGGGATCACATCGAGCGAGGCGAACGAGGTGTGGCGCCGCTTCTGCGCGTCGAACGGGCTGATCCGCACCAGGCGGTGCACGCCGCGCTCGGCGCTCAGCAGGCCGTAGACGTTCGTGCCTCGAACCGTGAACGTCGCGGACTTGATCCCGGCCTCGTCGCCGTGCTGGATGTCGTCGACCTCGGCGTCGAACCCGTCGCGTTCGGCCCACCGCGTGTACATGCGCAGGAGCATCTCGGCCCAGTCCTGGCTCTCGGTGCCACCGGCGCCGGCGTTGATCGTGGCGATCGCATCGGACGAGTCGTACGGACCCGAGAGCAGCGCCACGAGCTCGAGCTTGTCCACATCGGTCTCGTGGGAGGACACCGCCGTCGAGAGCTCTTTCGTCATCTCGGCGTCGGTCTCCTCGGCGAGGAGCTCGTCCATGGCGAC
>DATLPI010000088.1:0-17187 GCA_035535815.1 Actinomycetota bacterium
GAGGACTGCGCGGCCTTGAGGGCCTTGAAGTCTTCCTCCGCCGTTGCGGTGTCATCGTAGGTAGCGACGTACAGACTGAGGTTCGGTTCGGTCATCGCTGTTCCTCCCGTTGATCGATGGTGGCGGCGTAGCCCTTTCGGACACTCAGCTCGCCGGGCACTTCTCGCTCAGCTCGGATTCCAGGTCGGTGAGCGACGTGCCCAGGCCCGTGAGCGCCGTTCCGATCTCGGTGGCGGAGGCGGCCAGGTTGTCGGTCGTGACGCCCTGCAACGAGCTCTCCAACGCATCGAAGGACGTCTGGACCTGATCCACAGACGGCTTGAGTTCATCGGACACCGCGCTCGCGGCGCTCTGAAGATCGGTCTTCACGGTGGCAACCGACGCATCCAGTGCATCGAGGCCGTCTTGCAATGGCTCGATCTGCGTCAGGGCCGTCAGCGAGTCCTTCAACGTCGCCACCTCTTCACAGCCATCGCCGGCCTGGCTGACCGAGGCGGGGGCTGCGGACGACGGCGATCCGCCGTCATCCGAATCCGAAGAGCAAGCCGCACCGACCAGCGCCAGCGTCGTAAGCAAGGCGATCCCATACATCACGAACTGGATCCGTCGTTGCTTCATGCGACGCCTCCTGGGACGACCGTGCGAGACGCCCTCGCCGACTGCCGTCAGTTGGACGATTTGAGCTGCTTGGCGAGTTCGTCCGCATCGGCGTCGATCGCGTCGGAGACGAACTTGTTCTCGGCCTTGATGTTCGCGGCGATCTGATCGGCCATGTTCGTCGCATACAGCACGATGAGCCCAGCCTCGCCTTGATCGAGAACGGTGCTGAGCTGCTTGAGGTCGTCGTTGCTGATACCGCCCTTGAAGTGGCCGGTGACCGCGCCGACCCCTGCGCCGACCGCCGCACCCACCCCGAGGCCGATCCCCGGCAGGATCGCGGCCAGGGCGCCGATGGCCAGCCCTTCCCAGGCACCGTGCCGCGTGGACGCCTCGTGCTTGTCGAGGACCTTGGTCTTGCCGTCGGAGCCGCGCTGGAGAACGGCCGCGTCGAAATCGTGACCGACGCCGGCGGCCTTGTACAGGTCCTTCACGGCTTCGTAGTCGGCCTCGGCGTCTGCGACGCTGTCGTACGAGGCTCCGAGCACGATCATCGTGTCCTTGTCACTCATCGGTTCCCCCTCGTGTCGCGATCGTTGTCGTCGTGTCGAACATCCCGATTGCTCATACCCCTTCGACCGCCTCCAATCTGCCCGAGCGGACCGCCTTCACGAACGCCTCGTAGTCCTGTTCGTTCTGGTCCGCGTAGCGCTCCGAGAAGTCGGAGATCGATCGGTCGAACGCGTCGCTCTTGCCGAGATACGCGGCGATGGCGACGGAGTCTCCGGAGCGCGCATGGGCCCTCGCCAGCGTCCATCCACAGAGGTGGCTGTAGACCTCGAGACTCGACGGAGGCATCGTCTCGATGACCGCCGAGCCCTTCATGTCGCGGAGCTGCCGCCAGTACAGATAGCGACCGTCCTCGACACCCTTGGTCCACCCCAGATAGATGTCACTCGCGGCCTGCATCAACCGCTGGCCGTGCACCACACGCTCTCCGGGTTGCTTGAACCGGCTCTTCGGGAGGTGGTCCTCGAGCACGGATGTCGTTGCTTCCTTGACCTGGAGGAAGAGCGGGTCCTGCTCGTCCCGGCCCTGAAGCAAGACGATGAACGCCCGGGTCCCCACGCTCCCCACGCCGACGACCTTGCGAGCGACGTCGATGATCTCGAACCGTTCCAACAGGTGTCGCCGGTCATTCTGGAGCGTGTTCCGGTACGAGCGGAACTGCTCGTGGATGACGTGTCGCACCTGGTCGGGAGTCATCTCGGCCGCGGCAGGCAAGTCCTTCAGCGGCACCACGATCGGAGGCTGGCTGATGATCTGATACTTGCCGTCGACCAACTCCGCGAGTTTCGAGAGCGCCTGCAGACTGTCGCGCGTGTGCGCCTTGGCGGCGACGGCCCGAGCCTTCTTCTCACCCTTCTTCAGCGCCTTCTTGTTCTTCCCGGTTGTCGTTCGCACGAGGTTCTTCAACGCCGCCAGAACATCCTGCTCCGATAGATGCGCGTACCAGACATCCATGGTCCGCATCGCTGCGAACTCCGCCATCGCCTCCCGGTAGGCCCGCACGGAGCTGAGGGTGGCCGCGCGTGTTTCCGCCTTCGTGAATCCGTTGTTGCGACCCGCGATCGTGAAGCTCGCCGACATCCGTTGCACGTCATATTCGAACGGCCCTGGAAGCGTCTCGTCGAAGTCGTTGACGTCGAACAGCAGCTGGCGCTCCGGCGATGCGAACAAGCCGAAGTTCGACAGGTGGGCATCACCGCAGAGCTGCGCATTCAACCCGGCTCGCGGCGTGTCCTTGAGATCGGCAGCCATGATCTTGGCCGCACCTCGATAGAAGGTGAACGGCGAGACCATCATCCTGCCGTGACGAACCGGCACGAGGTCCTTCTCCCGCGTCGCATCCTGCTCCTCTAGCAGCGCCACAGGGTCAGGGCGGTCGGCGGCAGGTGACCAGCCATCGTGATCCGCCAATGGAGTGGTGTCTCGCGAGCCCTTGCCACGGGCCTTGCGCTCGGCAACGCTCGGATGCTGGATCTTGCCCTCTGCCACAATGACACGTCCCCTCGATAAAGGCTTGTTCTCCAGCATCTCACGCTCAGGCGTTCCCGGATCTTTGTCAACCGGACGACGGAGCAGGTGGATGAACACTGTGCCGCTCAGCGATAGCTCGCAACGCCGCGACGCCATATCGATCGCGGAACGCGCGATCGAGGATCTCTCCCATCGCAACGACGGGCGTGTCGCCTCCTCGTGACCCCGAGGATGACCGACACCGATCACCGAGCGCATCGGGTCTGTCGCATCCAGGGAACCTCTTCAGGGAGGCTATCCCGGACCCCAGCGTTCGAGCAATCCGGCACGTCCGGCCGACCCCTTCCACGGCCGATGTGGGTACAGTCGACGGCAAGGCTGACCACCTCGACATCGGAAGGGGAGATCGATGAGCGATGCAGCCACGCACGCCGACGAAGTCACGGTGATCACCGATGACGCCATCCATGGATTCGAGGTGAACGTCCCGCAGGAAGACCTGGACGACCTGCGCCGGCGGATCGCCGCCACGCGGTGGCCGGGACGCGAAACGGTCGAGGATCGGACCCAGGGCGTGCAGCTCGCGACGATGGAGGCCCTCGCCCGCCATTGGGCCACGGATTACGACTGGCGAACGGTGGAAGCCAGGCTGCAGGCCCTGCCGCAGTTCACCACGCAGATCGATGGAGTGGACATCCATTTCATCCATGTTCGCTCCCAGCACGAGGGCGCCCTGCCGGTGATCGTCACGCACGGCTGGCCGGGCTCGATCATCGAGCAGCTCAAGATCATCGGACCGCTCACCGACCCGACCGCATACGGCGCGACCGCGGAGGACGCCTTCGACGTGGTCATCCCGTCGCTGCCGGGTCACGGCTATTCCGGTACGCCGACCGCGACCGGCTGGGACCCGATCCGCATCGCCCGCGCATGGATCATCCTGATGGAGCGGCTCGGGTACACGCGGTACGTGGCGCAGGGCGGCGACTGTGGGAACGCCGTCACGGAACAGATGGCGCTGCTGACGCCGCCGGGGTTGCTCGGCATCCACACGAACATGGCGGCGACGATCCCGGACGACATCCAGCGTGCGCTCGATGCGGGCGACCCTGCGCCCGGCGACCTCGCGGATGACGAGCGATACGCCTGGGATCAACTCGTCGATTTCTACCAGCACGGGCTCTCCTACGCGCAGGAGATGGGGAACCGTCCGCAGACGCTCTACGCACTCGGGGATTCACCCGTCGGTCTGGCGGCCTGGATGCTCGATCACGACGCGCGCAGCCTGTCGTTGATCGCGCGCGTCTTCGATGGTGGGTCCGAAGGGCTGACACGGGACGACATCCTCGACAACGCCACCCTGTACTGGCTCACGAACACGGCGGTGTCATCGGCGCGCCTCTACTGGGAGAGCAAGCTCGCCTTCTTCGCTCCCAAGGGGGTGACGCTCCCGACCGGGGTGAGCGCCTTCCCCGACGAGATCTACGCGGCCCCTCGCCGCTGGGCGGAGCAGGCTTACCCGAACCTGATCCACTACAACCGCCTGCCGAAGGGCGGGCACTTCGCGGCGTGGGAGCAGCCGGAACTCTACTCCGACGAGGTCCGCGCGACCTTCCGATCGCTCCGATGACCCGAACCGACCTTCGTCGGGTGACTCGATGAGTCTCCCGGTCGAGGGACACGCACCTTCGCTCGGTGGCGCCACCGGTTGGCTGAACTCGCCGCCGCTGGAGATGTCTGACCTCCGCGGTCGCGTGGTCGTCGTCAACTTCTGCACGTACACCTGCATCAACTGGATACGGACCCTGCCCTACGTCCGAGCGTGGGAGGAGCGCTATCGAAACGATGGCCTCGTGATGATCGGCGCGCACACACCCGAGTTCTCCTTCGAGCACGACCACGGGAACATCGAGACAGCGCTCCAACAGATGAACGTCACGTGGCCGATCGCCATCGACGATGACTACGAGGTGTGGCGGGCGTTCGCGAACCACTACTGGCCGGCGCTGTACTTCATCGACGCCCAGGGACGGATCCGGCACCGTCACTTCGGTGAAGGTGAGTACGAGAGCTCCGAGCTGGCCATCCAGCAGCTCCTCACCGAGGCGGGCGTCTCGGAGATCGAGCCAGGCTTCGTCGCGCCGCACCCACAGGGAGCAGAGGTGCAGGCCGACTGGGACCACCTCGGGTCCAGCGAGACGTATCTCGGGTACGCGCAGGCGACCGGCTTCGCTTCCTCCGAGGGGCCGGTGCCAGACGCACAACACGGGTATGCCCGCCCGGGATCCGTGTCGGGAAACCGATGGGCGCTGATCGGTGAGTGGACCGTCACGTCCGAGGCATCCACCTCCGACACGCCGGGCGGACGGATCGCATACCGATTCACCGCTCGGGACGTGAACCTGGTCATGGGTCCGCAGACAGCCGGTTCACGGGTGCGGTTCCGGGTCACGCTCGATGGAGAGGCACCGGATGACGCCAGCGGCGTCGACGTACAGGCCGACGGGTCGGGGGCGTTGACCGAGCAGCGTATGTACCAGCTGGTCCGTCAGCCCGGGCCGATCGTCGACCGGCTCTTCGAGGTCGAATTCCTCGACGCCGGCGCCCAGGCCCTTTGCTTCACGTTCGGCTAGTCGGGGGCCGTGCGAAGGTCGACCTATCCGCTCTCGTCGCTCTCGTTCTCGTTCTCGCCCTCGTTCTCAGGGCTCTCGTTCTCGTTCTCAGGACTCTCGACCTCAGGGCTCTCGTTCTCGTTCTCGTTCTCGGGGCCCTCGATCTCTGTGTCGGCGTCGTCCGATGACGGACAGGCGGTCATGGTGAGTGGGAGTGCAGCCATCATCAACACTGCGGCGATCCTTCGTGCGGTGGGCTTGGTCATGCAGTCTCCTTTGGCATGCCTGCGAACGGACCGGTCGTTATTGCGAGTTCGGCGGACGGGGCTCCGCGTCTTCGTTGCACTCGATGCTGGGAGGTTCCTCTCCGGGGTAGACGAGGAACTGGAACTCGGGTGTGGCGAAGCTGGCGCCGTCCATCGCCAATGCGGGACGGATGAGGCTTCGGTGGTGATTGACGAACACGTATCCGGTCCCCTCCGATTGCGCTCCGAACTCGCTGACACCCATCATGTGCATGCACTGGTCGAAGATCTCGAACTCGCCGACCGCCTTCAGCAGGTCCTCGACGTCCTCGCCAAGTGAGTCCATCTCTTGGCGGACGTCGTTGATTCGCTCCTCCACGTTCCATACACGTTCGGCCGAACGTCGCTCGCCTCGCCGTGATGGTGCGGTCTTTCGGACGCTTCGGTCGACATCTTCCCCGTCGTTGTCCCTGCACTCTCGCTGGACGAAGGGACGGTTCCGTCCCTTGAACGTGAGGATGAAGTAGTCAGGGTCATCCCACTCGCTGATGTCGACGGCGATAGCGGGCATGAACGTCGACCCGGTCGAGGATTCGAACTGGTAGCCGAACCCCGAGCGGGGGTCGCCGTACTCGGTCACACCGACCATGGTGAGGCAGGATTCCCACTCGTCGAAGCGCCGAGACATGCGATCGAGGGCAGGCACCCGCTTCGACAGGTCCGCCACCAACCGCTCCAGCCTCCGCAACCGCACTCCGAGGGGTTCCCGCCCTGCCGTGCGTGCGGGGTCGGCCGTTCCAGGATGGCCCGGAGTGCCGGGTCTCGTGGGATGGCTCTGACACTCGTCCCGATGCGCGAAGGTCAGGACGTGATAGTCGGTCCGCTCGTGTCGATCGCCGACGATGAAGGCCGGCCGGTGGTCGACCTTCGTCCCGTCCATCTCGTCGTAGGCGAAACCGAATCGATGGTTAGGATCGCCCACTTCGTCGACCGGTAGCAAGGAGATGCACCCGAGCCAGCGATGGAATCGACGCGCGGACCGTTCCATGATCACGAACGACGCTTCCAGCCGCTCCCCGCGCCGCTCCAAGACCTGCAACCTGTGGGAGTTGGTGTCCCGTTCGACGGACGACGACGCTGAGGGGTCAGCGTGGAACGCCGGCCAAGCCGAGAGCACGATGAGGGCTAGCAGCACGCGGGCCGTTCCAGGCAGCGACCGCTTCGTCCGACGGGAGTCCCTCATGGTGCATGCCCCTCGACGGCGCCGACATCACATCGAAGACCCTCGGGGCGAGACATGCCCCGTTGGTCCGAGGTGACCGCAGCGAACACGTTGAGACCGAACTCGGCGAGGTGCTGCTCCCCTTCCAACGACTCCCCGAAGGGCACGAACCCACACTGGGGAGCGGGGATCCGATCGAGGAGCAGGCTCCCGGCCAACGGCATCCGCGTTTCGCCGAACCCGCCGTTCTCGTCCAACGGCCCGAGCAGGGGGACATCGACCTCCTGGACGTCGCTGGGTGCGTCCAGGGCACACGAGCCGTCCGTGACGACGTTGAATCCGGACGACACCGAGTCGAGGGCGATCCGGCAATCGGGCCCGGGTGGCTGGATGCCACCGGGCGGGTTGACGCTTGGCGGACCGATCAACGAACCGAAGCTCAACAGCGTGGTGCCGCCCACGTTGGAGGCCACCGGCGCCACGTTGTCGGTCACGGTCGTGTCGACCAACCCAACCGTGCCCGCCGCCACGATGCCTCCGCCCTGCCCTTCGGCATAGTTGTTGCTGATGGTCGAGTTCACGAAGTAGGCGTCACTGCGAGCCCAGACCCCTCCCCCGACGTGGGCGACGGCGGCATTCCTGGCGATCGTCGAGTTCACGACGAGGACGTCCGCCTCTCCGGAGATGGCACCACCGCGATCGTCCGCGCGATTCCCGTTCAGCGTCGAACCCACCACGGTCACGTCGCCGTCGAGCGTGAAGATCGCGCCCCCAGGCCCATCTGCGGTGTTCCCGTCGACGGTCGAATCAACCACCGTCACGTCGCCGTCCTCGTCGGCGTAGAGCGCGCCTCCGTCACCATCGGTCGTGTTCCCGTCCACGTGGGATCGCACGACCAGGATGTCGCCGGTCGTGCCGATCGCTCCCCCGGAGCCGTCGACGAGGTTGTTGCTGAGGACGGAGTCGTACACCTTGACGCCCCCGCGGCGGGCGTAGACGGCTCCCCCGTCGTCCCATGCGAAGTTGCCCGTGAAGATCGACCGGATGACCGTGACGCCTCGCTGCGAGAAGACCGCCCCGCCCGGCTCCTCGGCCAGGTTCTCCATCACCACCGAGTCCATCACGACGATCTCGCCACGGGTGGTGATCGCCGCCCCCGGGCCGTCGTTGCCGCCACGGGTCAGGGTGATGTTCTTCACCACGAGGAACCCGGTCGCGTCCTGCCGGAGGATGCGCTTCTCGAAGCACGTCTGGCGGATGGTGAATCCGTTCCCGTCGAGCATGAGCGGCCGAAGCGATTCCCTGATCGGGCCTCCGGTCTTGCACGACCGCATGAAGATGTCAGCGGTGAGCTTGATCGATGTCTGCAGCGGGTCGGCCCACGCCTTGCGGAGTTCAGCCTCCGTCGAGACCAGCTCGGGCGGATCCGCTGGACCGAGCGCGACTTCGGTTCCACCCCTGGAACTCCGCGCGAGGAATCTTGTGGTCAGCCTCGTGGTGTCCGGTCGCAGGCTCGGCCCGAGGGATCGACAGGACGCCTCGTCCCCGCTGGCGCGGAGGCAGGCGTGGAACGACGCCATCAGGCGCACAGCATCTCGGCAGGCATCGTCGGTTCGCATCCTGACGCCCAGGACGTCGGCCCTCCCTACGACCGGTACGGCCTTGGTTGGACACCCTGGAGATCCTCGCGGCGCCACCATGCGAAGCCCGATGGCCGGACCAGGTGCGGTGACGACGAGAAGCACGATCGAGGACGCGAGCGCGCCAACGCGCCGGCGGAGGTTCGCACCCTGCATCGGTGTCACGACGACACCTGCTGTCGACGTCGGGTTCCAGGCATGCAGCCCCCCACGCGTTCCTTCGCACCCGTTCCCCTCAATCTCGCATCGGTGCGAAACGAGGGTCAGTCGGACATACGAGTTACAGCTAGACGCCTACGGCTGCTTGACGACTTCGTCCTGGCCCGGGGGCGGTTAGCGTGAACGGACCTGGGTAGTCTCGGGACATGCCACGAGCGGTGTGGACCGGTTCGCTTTCCTTTGGATTGGTGTCGATCCCGGTCGCCCTGTACCCCGCCACCCAGCCGAAGGACGTGCGATTCCATCTCTTCGATCGCCAGGGCCGGCGGGTGCGATATCGCCGCGTTGCCGAAGAGATGGACGCGTCGCCGGAGAGCACGCCGCGAACGATCGATGACATCTCGGCCACGCAGTCGCCGCCTGACGGAACGGTCGATGCCGATCGGTCGGCGACGCCGCATGACGACGAGGGCGGCGATGGGGCTGGGTCCCAGCCGGACCTCGCCTACGGCGATCTCCTCAGAGGGTACGAGGTCGAACCGGGACGGTTCGCGATGCTGGAGCCGGAGGAGATCGAGCAGATCCGGCCGCAGCGGAGCTCGACGATCGAACTCGAAGACTTCGTCGAACTCGACGACATCGACCCCGTGTTCTTCGAGAAGTCCTACTACCTCAGCCCGCGGCGCGGTGCCGGCAAGCCCTACTTCCTCCTCCAGCAGGCGCTCGAGCACACACGCCTCGTGGGGATCGGTCGCTTCGTGCTCAGGACGAAACCGCATCTCGTGGCCGTCCGCACGAATGGTCATGCGCTCGGCCTCGAGACGCTGTACTTCGGCGACGAGGTGCGTTCACCGTCCGAAGTCGTGCGCCCCGCCGAAGACGACGTCTCGGCCCGTGAGATGCAGCTCGCGGAACAACTCGTCGGGATGCGCGCGACGAAGTGGGATCCGGACAGCTATTCCGACGAGTATCGCCAAGGTCTGCTGCGGATCATCGCCGAGAAGGCCCCGCTCGATTCGCCGGACTCTCCGGGTGCCTCCCCTCAGACAGGCACGTCGGCGGTCGAGGAGTTGATGGATGCCCTCAAACGCAGCGTCGAAGAAGCGAAGGCGCAGAAGCGCGACGGAGCCGGGCCGAGAAGTAGGACGGGCTGAATCCGGGCGTGGGATCGGCAGCTCAGGACCACGACCTCGTCATCGACCGGCGTCTGCGTCGTTCGTTCGCGCTGGTCTGGCTGGTCTTCTCGGCGTTCCTCCCGTTCTTCGTGTTGTGGTTGAGCGACCATGGGCTCTCTCCCTCGGAGATCGGCGTCGTGTTGGCGGCCGCCGCGCTGGCCGCGGTGATCGCGGCACCGTTCTGGGGTCACGTTGCCGATCGGCGAGCGGGAACCGTGCGCACCTTGCAGGTTGCGTTCGTATCGTCCGGCGTCCTCGCGATCGCGCTCAATCTCACCGGCTCCGTCTTCTGGGCCATCGCCGCCGCTGCTGCAGCACTGGCGGCCGCGCAAGCCCCCCAAACACCCTTGACGGACGCGCTCGCGGTCTCGATCCTCGGTCCTCGGCTCAACGAGTACGGAGCGTTCCGGCTATGGGCCAGTGTCGGCTGGGGGGTCGGTGCCATCGTCTTCGGCGTCCTGTTCCAGCGCGTCGGCCTCGGGCCCATGTTGCCCCTGTACGCCGTCGGGGTCATCGTGTCGGCCTGGTACGTGGGACGGTTCCACACGAAGCGACCGATCTCACAGCATGCATCGCTGGCGTTGGGGGCGTTCGGAGATGCCCTCACCCACGTCCCGAGGCTTCCCGTCTACCTGCTGGGCGTGTTCGTGCTCGGTGCCTCCACACACGCCGCTTGGGACTTCGTCCCCCTGCGGATCGCGGCCGGAGGCAAGGGTCCGCTGCTGGTCGGGATCGCTGCGGGCGCCAGCGCATTCATCGAGATCCCGTTCATGCGCTCCAGCGCCTCACTGCTGGACCGGTTCGGGCCTCGGCGGGTGTTCGTTGCCGGCGCGTCGGTCTACGCCGCTGCCTCGTTCGCATGGGCGTTCGTCACGTCGCCGTTGGCCGTGAGCGCCATCAGGGTCGGGATCGGCGTGGGATTCGGACTGACCTACGTGACGCTCGTGGTGATCACGGGCACCCTGGTGCCCGAACGACTGACGAACACCGGTCAGACGCTGCAGCAGATCTGCTCACAGGGACTGGCGCCGATCGTCGGTGGCCTGCTTGGCGGGTTCGTCTACGAGCACATCGGCGCGCGACAGTTGTTCCTGGGCTCGGCAGCGGGCATCGTGGCGGGCATCGCGATCGTCTGGGCATCGACGGCGACCCTGGCCGCCCCGGCGAGCGAATGAACCCGATCTCGGCCCTGTGCGACCCGACCCTCACTCGATGTAGCCGGGTGGCCGCGGCGAACACTCCTCGTCGGTTCGTGAGCGCATCCAGGTCAGCTGCTCGGCGTAACTCGGATCCTGCGCAACGTTCGTGAGTTCGAACGGGTCCTCTTGGTAGTCGTAGAGCTCCTCCACGCCGCCGGAGTAGCGGACGTAGACGAAGCGGTTCGTCCGATACCCGCAGTAGCCGGGCCTCGCGACCTTCTGCCCACTACCGTCGTGGCCGTTGGTCACCGGTGATTCGAGCGGAAACCCCTCTCGCTCCGCTGACCCGAGCAGCGACACACCCTCGATCTCGCTCGGGAGGGGGACCCCGGCCGCTTCAGCGATCGTGGCGGTCACGTCCACGTTGAGCGCGAGCCGCCGATCCTCACTGCCGGGCTCGAGGTGGCCCGGCCATCGCATGGCGAGGGGCACGCGCGAGGACACGTTGTAGGACATGTTCTTGCCGCGCAGGCGGTGCTCGCCCCACAGATGGCCGTTGTCGCTGGTGAAGATCACGAGGGTGTCGTCGAGATCGCGATGCTGCTTGAACGCGTCGAGGAGCGCAGCGATCGCCTCGTCGACCGAACGGAGCGTCTCCTGGGTGTTCCTCCGCAGCTGCGTGAGGTGGTCGATCGATTCCGTCGGGAGCTCTGCCACCCACGGCGGCTTGTCGGACACATCGGGCTCGTTGACGCTCGGGCCCAGGAACGGTCCCACGGTGGCCGTCCCGACATGTCGGGGTGCGGGCGTCGTCGGTCCGTGAACGGCATACGGAGTGAACATCATGAAGAGCGGTTGATACCTGGGTGCCTCGCGCACCGTGCGCTCTGCGATGCGGGCGAGCACATCGGTCGAGTAGGCGGCAGGGCCGTCGCCGTGCGTCGTCTCCGAGCCGTCCGAGTGACGCAACCGGTAGTCGAAATACGCCCCGTTGGCCTCGGCGAACGCGTGCCACGTGGTCCATCCCGGCGGCACGTATCCAACTGGAGAGTCGTCGTAGCCGTTCAGATATTTGCCGATCAGGACGGTGCGGTAGCCCAGCTGCTGCAGCCACACCGCCAGGGTACGGTCCTCGAGACCGGCCTCGTGGAAGACGGACCATCCGCCTGTGTTCGGGATGTCATCGCTGCGCCCATTCGACCAAACGCCCGTCGAATGCGCGAACAAGCCGGTCAGCAGGGAGGCCCGCGAAGGGCAGCACACCGACGTCGGGATCATCCCGTTGGGATATCGCGTGCCGCTCTCGAGGATCCGCCGGCCGACCGCATCCATCCAGTCGATCGTGCGATTCCGTTGGTCGTCGGTGACGATGAGGAGCACGTCCGGCATGCTGACCATCACCTTCCGGAGCAGACGGACATCTGCTCATCGACCGATGCCTACGGGTTCCGGCCCGCGTGGCTCCACGAGGTTATCCCGGCGGCCGATGGGGTATCACCCTCGCATGGAGCAGCCGGCACTGATCGGCCTCACGATCGTCGGAGCGACGTTCCTGCTCTTCGTGATCCTGGCTTGGGCAACTGCCACCGATATGGACGTGCGAGACAGCTTCGGGGCCCATCGTTCTTCCGAGATGTCGACGCAGTATCCGGAGACGAGGAAGCAGATCGAGCATGCGTGCCCCTTGTGCGGAGCAGACGTGCCCTCCAAGCAGGACGCCGGTTGTCCTGTCATCGAAGCGTTCGGCATCGTGATGGCCGAATCGAAGCGTGCCATCTCGGAGGGCCCGACGCCGACCTAGCAGATTGCACCAGGGTTCGGGTCGGAACGCCGGCGTCACAGACGCACGTTGGCTGAAGCTCTCGCCTCGAGATCCCCGGCGCTTTGGTCAAACACGCCGAGGAACACGAAGACCTGAGCACGCCCCGTCGAGAATTCACCGGAGGTTGGCGCCACCACGACGTCGACACGATGCCAGCCGCCATCGCACGTCACGACGCCGGCCTGGACCGTGGAGAGCTCTCCGATGACGGTTCCTTGCTGAACCGTGACGTCGAGCTCGAACGCCGCGAGGTTCGCATCGCATCGGGCGCGAAGCGCGATCCGTGCGTCCCCATCCTGAAGCGCGGAGGAGCCCTTGTTGATGCGGATCTGCGCTGGCTCTCGGGCGGCAGCAGGCCATGCGACGACGCCTACGAGCAGGACCGCAACACTGCACAGGGTGATGCGTCGAACGATCGAGTTCATCGTGTGCCTCCTTCGAACCCTTGGGCCTCCTGAAGTCCTTCGACCACCCAGGTCCCCGATTTGGCAGGTGCCGCGTCCAGCCCAAACTAGCGCGGTTCGATCCTCACGAGCAATCGTCCAAGACGCGCGAGGTGCTCGTCAGGATCGGTCGTTCGCTACTGGACGGTGAACGCCGTATGCATCCCCGATGCGTAGTGGCCCGGGAGATTGCAGATGAGGACGTAGTTCCCAGCGGCGAGGTTCATCGCCAACGACTCGGACGTGCACGGGGCGATGTCTTCGACCTCGTCGATATGCTTGACGCCCTGACCCTCTTCATCGACCGTGCCATCTTCGTTGGTCGGAAGATCGGCCGGATCGAGATCTGTCTTGAAGACGACGAACTCGTGGGTCTGCGGCCCTTCGTTCTGGATGTCGAAGGCGACCTTCCCGGCCGGCGCAGATGTCGACGCCGGCTCGATGGCGAAGTCCCTTTCGGTCACGACGATCCCGCCCCCAGCAGCGGGCGATATCTCGCCGCATGGACTCGGCGAGGAGCCGGAGGTCGCGGCGCTGGTCGACGAGGCAGCAGGCGTGTCGCTACTGCAAGCGGCGAGCAGCAGGAGTGTCAGGCAGATTGCACCGACACCGAGCGATCGGTGGGTGGTACGGGCCATGGCGAGCCCTCCTTCTCCCTCCAGCAGGATGGATGCTTGCTACGGCGCCTGTTCCCCAGGTTCTGGTTGCCAAACACGACCTCTGGCACGGAGGTCGCTGGAAGGGAACACACCCGACGATCCTGGCGAGCACTTTGCCGCGTGGAGGGACGCCCCCCAGGTACGCAGGTCGCCGGGATGGGAGTGCGCGAAGTGAAGCGCTAGGTTGTGCTCGGTTGTCGATGGTTCGGAGCGTGCGTCCTCAGAGCTGCATCATCGCCTTCTTCTTCATGTCCTCGTACTCCTCGGCGGTGATCTTGCCCTCGTCGCGGAGCTTCGCGAGCTTGGCGATCTCGTCGGCCGGCGAGTAGCCCTCGACCCGACGCTGCGCCTCTTGGGAGGCCTCGAGCAGCTCCTTGTCCTGCGCCGTCATCTTCGGGCGAGCGATGATGTAGATCAGCGCACCGAGGAACGGGACGCAGAAGATCAGCAGGATCCACCCACCCTTCGCCCAACCGGAGATGTCGTTGCGGCGGAAGATGTCGGCGAAGACTCCGATGAAGATCCAGATCGCCATGAACCAGAAGAAGAAGACGAGCATCCCCCACAGGACGTCGCCGAAGTTCCATTCAGCCAGCATCGTGTCACTCTCCTCGGTTGTCGTTCGTCGATGGCCATGCGGCCGAGAGGATTGCAGCACCTCCTCCTCACCGGCGCAAGCCGGCAGGAGCCCGAGACCGCGTGTAGCCCGCGCGTGCGCGGATCGGGCTCTACCTCGAAGTGCTGTCTCTGCTCGGCCGGTTGCGGCGCTGACGGCTGCTGGAGGAGATCACACTCCGACGACACTGGCGAGCACTTGCCCGGCCGCGTGGAGGGACACCCCCCAGGTACGTAGATCGACGACGCCATCGTCAGGGACGTCGCCCCATCGCTGGAACGCTTCTACCCTCGCCTTCGTAGCCGGTCCGTAGCTGCCGTCGGTCGCGAGGGCTTGAGAACCTGGCGCGAACTCATCTCGACCGTTGTTCAACGCTCGTTGGAGCCGTCTGACCACGGAGCCCGAAGATCCTGTGGAGAGCTCTGGTGGGATCGAGAACCCGGCGAGCAACGCCTGCCACGTGTTGGGACCGACGATCCCATCAACGGTGAGGCCCTCGTCAGACTGGAACGCTTGGACCGCGTGCGTGGTCGCCGGACCGAAGCTGCCGTCGATCTGGTCCGAAGGCAGGATCAGCCACCGCACGAGCAGATACTGCGCCTTCGACACCGCATCACCGGTGGATCCTTGCTGGACGGTTGGAGGCATGCTCACTCCTCTCACGCCCCGACGCCGGGGTCTGCGTGGGTCTACCATCCTGGCTCCTCCGGGTCATAGGGCCGGATGGGCGACACTCACTCGGCCGACCAGTGTCGAGAACGGATAACCACCTGGAGTGAGAGCGTTCTGACCCACTTGAGGTAGTACCGTCACGAGGTGACGACTGCCGCGAACGACATCGATCCACGCTCGCACTTCGAGCACGAGGCGATGCTCTATCGCGGTCCGGGAGAATTCGTCGAACGTGCCGGCTCGTTCATCGAAGAAGGCGCCAGCCGCGATGAAGCCGTCCTTGTCGTCGTGGGAGCGAGCAAGCTCGATCTCCTTCGCTCCTCCCTACGACCGATACCTCCGCACGTCGCGTTCTCGGACATGGACACCGTGGGGCGGAACCCCGCTCGTCTGATCGCGGTGTGGCGGGAGTTCGCCGATGCCCGACATGCGCAAGGCCGAGGATTCCGAGGGATCGGTGAACCCATCTTCCCCTCACGTTCACGGGACGAACTCGTCGAATGCGAAAGGCACGAAGCGCTGCTGAACCTCGCGTTCCACGAAGGTCCGGCGTGGCGGTTGGCGTGCCCCTACGACGAAGAGGCGCTCCCGCCCTCGGTGATCCAGGAAGCTCGGCGCAACCACCCGTTGGTCGATGCGGGCGATCATGTGGAAACGAGCACCGAGTTCCGGGGGCTGGACGACATCGCGGCCCCCTTCGCGGCCGGTCTCGATGAACCAACGCCACCCGTCACCGATTGGCTGGGATTCGGACTGGCGGGCCTTGGGGAAGTGCGAACACTCATCCGTCGCCACGCAGCTCACGCCGGCGTGAGGACAGACCGGATCGACGATGCGGTCCTCGCCGCGAACGAGATCGCGGCCAACGCTGTGGAGCACGGGAGCAGGCGGGCAAGGGTCCGATGCTGGGTCACCGAGCGGTCGTTCATCTGCGAGGTTACGGACTCCGGCCGGTTCGACGCCCCCCTTGCCGGCCGTGAACGACCGTCGACGCTACAAGGCGCCGGTTCCGGCTTCGGCCTGTGGCTGGCCAATCAGCTCTGCGACCTCGTGCAGATCCGTTCGTTGGCCGATGGATCGATCGTCCGGCTCCACATCCATCGGGTGTGACGACGTACAGTCACCGCGTGGATGTCCAAGCAGACGTCATCGTGGACGAGCAGAGTCGATCTGCCCGGTTCTCGGGAGAGATCGACCTGGCGTCCTACGACAGGTTCACCGCAGCGATGTCACAGCTCGGATCGACCGGGGACATCGTTTGCGATCTGACGGACGTCACGTTCATGGACAGCAGCGGTATCCGTTTGTTCGTTCAGATGCAGCGTTCCCGGGACGCGGGCTCGGCCGTGGTCCTGCGGAACCCCGCGCCGAACGTCGAGCGTGTCTTCGCACTCACGGGCCTGTCTGACCTGGGCATCCGGGTCGAACACCTGTAGGAGGTCACTGCACGCGAAGGATCAACACGGCGATGTCATCGTGCCGCTCGCCGGCCTCAGAACTCACGAACTCTTCGATCCGACCGCGAAGCTCGAGCGCGGATGACCACGACGTTCCGCGCAGTGCGGTGATCAGAGCAACCGGTTCATCCGCTGCAGCCTCGTGCTTCTCCATGATGCCGTCCGTGTAGAGGAGCAGCGAGTCCCCCTCCTCCAGCTCGATGGAGACATCGTGCACCGAGAGGTCCTCCAAGATGCCGAGCAAGGTCCCGGGCTGTCCGACGCGATAGATCTCTCCGGTCGCCGTCACGATCTGTGGCGGAGGATGCCCGGCCAGCGCGATCGTGGCCTGTGCTCCCCTGCGGTCGGCCGAGTCGACGATCGCCAAGGCAGCGGTGCAGAACCTTGATTGAAGATCCTCCTGCAGCAGCGTTCGGTTCAGGTGCTGCAGCAGCTCGCTCGGACGGCCCAGATGCGTGAGGGCCCTGAGCGTTCGGCGTGCGATCCCGGTGACGGTGGCGGCCTCGACACCCTTGCCGCAGACGTCACCGACAAGGACAGCGGTGCGCCCGTCCGCCATCTCGAACACGTCATAGAAATCGCCGCCGATGCCATGCTCGGCCTCAGCGGGCAAGAACAGCGCAGCGACCTCGAGCCGGTCCATCTCCGGCAGTACGGGGGGATGCAGGCTTCGCTGGAGGGTCTTGGCC
>DATLPI010000089.1:0-4656 GCA_035535815.1 Actinomycetota bacterium
GCGGCTACCGTTCGGCCGAACGGTCTCCATCTCGGGGACCTTGACCGTGACCGGCTGCTCCCGTCGTCCCGCATGGCGGAACCCGAGGAACGACAGGAACCCCATCGCGATGCCTGCCAGCACCATGAAGATGCCCGCGTAGAGGGCGATCGTCGCCACTGTCCACCAGCCGTATGCGTTCAGCAGGATCGAACGGAGGGTCTCGCCCTTGAACAGGGTGTCGGCCTTCGCGCTGAGATCCGCTGCGGTCTTCGGATCGAGTCCATCTGCTCGCGCGGCGGAGCTCGTCTCCGAGTACGTCTTCCCGCCGTTGACTTCGGCAAGGTGCCCGCCGATGTAGCGGGAGAATGCCTCTGCCTCCGGCCCGGTGTCCACGAGCTGACCCGCATACTGCCCGACGGACGCCTGCTCAGCTGCAGTCATCCCCGAGAGCGGCGGGAACGAGACCCTCTCCGGTGTGAGGCGATCCTGAACGCTCTGGCGACCGAAATTGCCGCCGTAGATCGCGAGTGCTCCAACAACCAGCAGCACGACGGCGATGACCACGCCTGATGCGCTGATCACTTTGTCCCATGCTCTTCTTTCCATAACGAACCCTTTCCTAGTGCGCTGCGGACAGCGTTGGACGAAGCGGCTCTAGTGCCTGGGAAGTTCGATCGTTGCAGTTGATTGAACCCAACGAATGCTCTTCGGCCATCGGGTCATGACTGCCTCCTCGGTATCAAGGAACCGGGAAAGGCAAGGTCGCGAATCGTTCGCGGGTACGCCCCGTCTTGGGCGGCTCCACCAGTGGTGGACATCGCCACTCTATCAGGAAGGGCCCCCTGAGCAGCGCCAACGATGTTTCGCGCGATCCCGACGCTCGATCGCATGGGCACGCGCCGGAGCCAGTGAAGCCGATCGCACGGATGCAGGCAGAGCTCGAGCACCTGTGGATCGTCGTGATAGACGACATGCCGGCGCATCGCCAAGGCCGTGCAGACGGTGATGGGGCACGGTTCTGCTGCGTTCTCGCTGACGTTTACCGGCACGTGTTCGACGCCGACAGCGACGCGCTCCCCGATGCGCTCGTGTGTCGGATGCGGAACGGACGTGGGACGCGTCTGCGGCGAACGATCGAGCGATGCGCGCATCGCCGTCGTAACGTGCGCGTTTGCTGCTCCGGGGTGGAACTCGAACCCACAACCCACGGATCAACAGTCCATGCACGCACGTCCTGAGCGGTGCCAGCTCGCCCCAGCTCGTTCCGTGAGTATCGGGGCTCGAGGGCGCTCAGCGCTGGCCGACGTCCGGAACGTGGGATCGGATCTGCAAGCCGTGCGGGTGGCCGCAAGCGTTCGTGGGTTAGGGTCGATCCGCACCCGAGGGAGGGTCGAATGGAAACCAGCGCGAGGAACCAGCTGAAGGGAACCGTCGTGTCCGTGTCGCTCGGCACGGTGATGGCGGAAGTCACGATCGACGTCAACGGAGCGACGGTCGTCGCCGTCATCACGAAGGAGTCGGCTGAGCGTCTCGAACTGGCGGAAGGCCAGTCCGTCGTCGCGATCGTCAAGGCGACCGACGTGATGATCGGCATCGCGCCCGTTTGAGCGAAGACTCGGGTGTTCGCGCCCTGCTAGACCGATCTTCGGTGATACACCCTCGCGACTTCGGCGAAATGCTCAGGGGCCGTACTTGCGTGGTCGGCCGCGCTTCGTTTGAACGAACCCGTGCAGCTCTCGCCACGATCGCACGCGTTTCGCCGCTCTCTGGCTCGACGTAGGAGACGCCGGATCGCATCGGACCGGGCCGACTTGTCTTGTTCTGCCAGCGGATTTGTGGTCCCGGGCTCCAGGCTACGAGCGCTCGTGACGCGGCGCGGCCACTGGAAAAGCCTTTGTGTAGGCCAAACGGGGGATGAACTCTACAGCAATTCGGCCTACGTTTTCTACGTCGAACGTCTTAGGCAGAAAGTACATACCCGTGGGAGGTGACACTGGCCCGGGGAAGGCGTCGGCGTTCGATCTACGCGAAGGGGGAGGCGAGTTCCACATGCGCCGAGTAAGCACGGTCTTGGTTCTCGTGTTGGCGGTGATGGGTCTAACCATGGAGTCGGCCATCGCGTCAACGTCCGGGGCACACTTCTTCTCAGCGACCGCAGCTGTCAACGGCAACGGTGCGCTGGTCGTGACCTGGGATGAGGCGGGCCTGGGCAACGAGAACATCGACTACACACTGACCGCTGATTCCACCGCGGTCTATGCGTGTATCAACAACGGCGGGAACCACCCGAAGGCGTCCAACAAGGAGTCGGTGAACGGCTCCGTCAGCACGGGTGGCTCCTTCCAGGCGAAGAACGGTCGCGTGAAGGCGAGCCTGACGGCCGGTCCGCTCACGGATCCGAGCTTCACGTGCCCGTCTGGGCAGACGCGCATCCTTGCGAAGGTCACGTACTCGGACATCGCGCTCACGGATACGAGCAACGACGTGACTGCGAACCCGGCCGACGTCTGCCGATCCTTCTCTAGCCTGTTCCCCTGCTGAGGCACAGGGGGTTCCGAAACACAGATCCACGGAAGGGGGTGGAGCTCCGGGGCTCCACCCCCTTCCGTTGCGTTCCGAGCTCGGTTCGTTCCGTCGAGAGCGCCGCCGTAGCCCTAAGGGCTGACGTGACTGCCACTCTGGCGGGCAGCACGATGCCCGCGCTTCCCCCGGGAGGTGATCCGAACGCCCTCCCGTCCCCGCGAAAGCGGCCCACCTCTTCCGGGCCGCTTCGCGTCCTGGGTTCGCTCTTGGCTGTCGCTTATAGCAGCGTTCCCCGACGTGCTCCGACGCAGTCGCGAACGTTGGGGGATGCGCGAGTGCCAGGCTGCTTGGCGCTTCGGTGTGAGCGTTCGGGAGTATCGGGAGCTCGAGGCGGGCAAGCGCGCGCCGACGTTCGAGACCTGGGATCGGATCTGCAAGCTGTACGGGTGGCCCCAGACTTTCGTCGGGTCGAGCTAAGCTGTCGTTGTGGTCCCGACGATGCTACTCGTCGGTCTGGTCTTCGGGCGGTGGTGGCGAGTAACCATCCCGGTCGGGACTCTCGCATGGGTCGTCTTGCTCATCGCAATCAGCACCGGTTCCGGTCTCCCCTTCGTGTTGGGTGCCGCCGCCTTAGGCGCGGCTAATGTGTTCGTAGGGGCTCTCGTCTATCAAGCGATCGCCTTGCTCGCCCACGCGATCGTCCAAACGCTCCGCCCAGCCCCTCGGAGCTAGCTGACTACTCGAGATGTGGGACCGGATCTGCAAGCTGTACGGGTGGCCACAGACGTTCGTGCTGGCCACCCGAGTTTCACGCGCCGGACAGCGGGAGTACGTTTCTTAGCGATGGCAACGCTCGAATCGGTGAGAACGTTGCTCGCGACGTTCTACGCCTACCATGACAAGGACTTCGGTGAGGTTGTCTTCGATCGGATCCTCATCGTCGGGGACCGCGTACTGCTCACTGGTCAGAGAGGAGCGGATCGCTTCACGAGCGTCTTCTCGGTGGACGACGAGGGCGTAAGGCGCGTGCAGGACTATGCGTCTGTGGACGCAGCCCTGGATGCGTTGAAACGGCCGCGGACGTAAGCGAACGGGAATCGCGTAAACGTCCTAAGGTGACGGCGTACCCAAAGAGAGGGGGGTCTAGGTCATGCGGATTCTTCGATCGATCGTAGGGCTCGTCGTGTTGATGACGCTTGGTCTTACGCTCGTGGCGCCAGACGCGCAAGCGGTCGACGCACATCTCGCCGCGCGGCTTCACGGAAGCCCGAGGTTCGCTGTCGTGACGGCCCATTCCAACTACGAGCGGACCTCGACGCATCGCGCTGTCGAGGTCAGGATGAGCGGCGCAACCCGTTTGGCGGGCTGGAAGGTCGTCGTATACGTGAACTTCACGAGGGTCGGAACGATGCTCGTGTCCTTCACAGGGCACGCGCAGCGCGTCTGGGACACGGACAATGGGCAATCCGTCCCGATCGCGAGAGTGGGTGACCCCGTGAGGATCCGCTCGCTAAGAAGAGCGTTCATCGCCTCCGGTACGTATATCCGGGCCGTGTCATAAGGGGCCGTGCGGGCGTCCTAGGAGGGTTCTAAGCTCTCGGCCGTGGCAGCGTTCACCCGCATGCTCAAGCGTGACCGTGAACGGTTGGGCAGGCGGAGGCTCGAGCAGCGTGGCTCTTCGGTGTGAGCGTCAGGGAGTACCGGGAGCTCGAGGCCGGCAACGAGGCTTCCCCACGTTCGAGACGTGGGACCGGATCCGCAAGCTGTACGGGTGGCCGCAGACGTTCATGCGGACGGGAAGGCCGTTTCGATCGTGGCGAGGTGCTCGCCCCGATGGAGCGAGCGGTCCACCAGGCGCGGGCGCCGCCTATGCACAACTTCAACGGCATCGTCATCGAGAGACTCGATGAATGCATCGATCTGTGCCGTCGCTTCGAGGCAATCCTCGACCGCAGCCCGAGGGGGTATCACAGCCCATTGTCGAAGGGACGCGTCGTTGATCAGTTCCAAGAAGGCGTCGTCGCGATCGATAGGTGTACGACTTCCCGTGCTTGCGGCGAGCAGCCATCTGGCGTAAACGAAGCGGTCCCAGAATGCGACGTGAGCGAAGAGCCCCGCGGCCGTCCATGGAGGGTCGATCGACCGGGTGAG
>DATLPI010000090.1:0-5327 GCA_035535815.1 Actinomycetota bacterium
GGAACGGCTTGCGGGTCCACGCCTCAGCCCTTCATGTCGGGCAGTTGCGACAGGACCTGTCCCACCTCGTCGGTGTCGAACAGCGGTCCCCACCGGTCGGCGATCACGCCCTTGTCATCGATCAGGTACAGCCAGGGCTCGGTGAGGTTGTCGTTGCGATACAGCCAATCCGCCGCGCCCTGGTTCACGACGCTCTTGTTGTAGTCGCGCCAGATCTCGACGTGGATGTACACGGCCTTGTCGGGATAGTCGGCGGCGAGTTGCTGCAGGGCTTCGACCGAAGGCCCGCAGAAGTGGCTCTGGCAGTAGACGGGCGTAGCGAACAGGACCAGCGCGGGACGTCCTTGGGCGATCGCGTCGGCGATCGTCCACTGGTGGAGCTCGGGGTCCGGGATGGGATCACCGTCCTGGGCCCGGGAATCGATCGAGACAGGCTTCACGTCCTTGGAATCCACCGTGAGGTTCTCGGTCTTCAAGGCCTTCTGGCCGGGAGCGGGCAGCGCCGGCTGGTCGCGGACCGCGAAGTTCGTCTCCAGGGTGAGCGGGCCGATCGTGTCGACATCGGCGTCGATCGTGGCCGTCCAGACCCCGACCTTGTCGAAGCGGATGCCCTCGCCCTGATACACACCTGCTGCATCGCTAGGGTTCGTCAGCGCCGGGCCCTGACCGTCAGCAGGCGACATCGGTGCCGGGAGGTAGGAGAACGTGGTCGACGGTCCTGGCTGGGCGGCGGCGCTCCCATCCGTCCCCCGGTAGGCGAAGTCCACGGAGATGTCACCGAACGAGACCACCTGCACCCCCGCGTCCTGGGTACTCGAGAAGATCCCCACCTGCACGCGTTCGGGACGGTTCACGGCGAAGTCGTCGGGGACGATCTGGGCGGCGAAGTTGGAGGCCGCGCTCGAGGTGGGCGCAGCGGTCGTCGGCGTGTTCGCGTCGGAGCCGCCGCCGGTGCAGGCAGCCGCCATCAGGACGAGCGACAGGACGAGCGCGGCGGTGGGTCGGGTGCGTGCCATCGCCCTCATCCTCTCGCACGATGGGACGAACGACCGGCTCGATGGGCCGCTCATACGGCGCCCTCGTGGCGGAGCAACCAGCGCTTGCGCTCGGTGAAGCGCCCGTATCCGCCCAGCGTGCCGCCTGCGTGGACCACTCGATGGCACGGCACGAACAGCTCCATCGGGCACCGGCTCAAGGCCGTTCCGGCGGCGCGACCCCCACGGGGACTGCCGGCCATCTCGGCGACGTCGCCGTATGTCCACAGTTCGCCGTAGGGGATCGTCGTGGTGACCTCGAGCACGCGCCGGCCGAAGCCCTGGGGGGCGAGCGCGAGGTCGGGAGCGGTGGCGAACCTCCGGATCCTGCCCTCGAAGTAGTCCTCCACCTCTCGCCGAAGATTCGCCAGGAGCCGCTTCGCCGAGCGCGCCCGCGCGTCGAGCTTGGCCTCGATCCCCGCGACCGTCGCGTCGGGGTCCTCGTCGTCGAACGCCGTGGCCACGACCCCTCGGGGTGAGGCGACCAGCGTCAGGGCCCCCAGCGGGGTGGCGACCTCGCCGACCAGGAGTTCGAGCTCGCTCACACCGGTGGCCACGGGAAGGGACGATCGCCGCCCGGACCGGGGAACACGGGTGAGGCCGCGATCTCGCCGATCCGGCGTCGCAACGCGAGCAGCTCCTCCTCGTTCAACAGTGCGCCGAGCTCGTCGCGATCGGTCCCGCCCTCGTCCAGGGCGACGCCGAGTCGCTCGATGCCGGCCAGCAGCGAAGCCGGGATCGGCTCGTCCATGTGCTCCCAGATCACCGTCCGCAACTTGGGCTCGGCGCTGAAACAGACGCCGTGGTCGATGAGCCAGATCCGGCCGTCCTCACCGAGCAGGCAATGACCACCCTTGCGGTCGGCGTTGTTGACCACCAGATCGAATGCTGCCACCGCACGGAAGTCCTCGGCGAACCGTTCCTGCAACGTGAAGTAGTGCTCTTCGGGATCGAAGCTGACGAACGTCTGCACGGAGCCGAGGCCTTCCGGTCCGTCCCGCAGGATCGTGGGCGGCACGTTCGGCCAGCCCAGCGCTCGAGCCACCACGTACGCCGCCACCTCGCGGCGGCAGAGCGTTCCCTCCGGGAAGTCCCACAGGGGGATCTCGCCTCGTTGGGGTTTGTAGACGCCGAGCGCCTGGTCGCCGTCCTCGCCGGTGGCGCGCACCAGGAACGTGTAGTTGGACGAGCGGGGGAGCAGACCCAGGATCTCGAGCTCGCCCCCCGCGAGCGCAGGGGCCACCGCCGGATCGCTCAGTCCCGCTTCGAGTGCCCGTTCATCGCGGGACATGCGTGCCCTTCGGGGTCCATGGGGTTGCCGCAGTATTGGCACGTGGGACGGCCGCGTTGCGCGACCTCGGCGCCGTGGCGGGACAATGCGAACATCTGCTCGCGGGTGGCGAACAATCGCACGGTCTCGGGGTCACCGAGCAGGAGCGACTGCGGGTCGTCGTCCTCCATCTCGGGCTGGAACTCCTCGATCTCCAACTGGAACAGGTTCTGGTCTTGATCGAACCCGATCGAGAGCTTGCCCGCGCGCCACCGCGGTTCGAACGGTTCCTCCAGCGCCATCGCTTCCTCACCCGGGCCTTGGCCGGTCTCGAGTTCGAGGTCGGCGAGCAACTCGAGGATGGAGGCGGACAGCAATTGCACCTGTTCCTTCTCGACGGCGACGGTGATCACTTCGCCCCCGGCGCGGGCCTGGAGATAGAACGCGCGATCACCGGGTTCACCGATCGCGTCGGCGGTGATTCGATCGACCGGACCCAGTTCCATGGCGATGAGTCTGTCAGGTTCCCGGAGGCTCGTTGGGGTCGGCGACGACCTCCCAGGGCGGCGGTGTTCCGGCCGGTCCGAACCGATCCAGGCCGCCGGTGTCGTTCACCAGATGCACGTGTGGTGAGCCCTTGTGCAGGCTGACCACGGAGACACCCGCGGTGTCGATGACCGTGCGCTGGAAAGCATCCAGTGGGGCGCCAGTGAAACGTGCGACGAGCATCCGAACGATGTCACCGTGGGTGGCCACCGCCACGCGGCCTCGCGGGTGATGCTTGGCGATCGAGCGGATCTCGCCCTCGATCCGGTCGAGCGCCTCGGCGAACCCCTCGCCGTCGGGGAACCGGAAGGTCGAGGGCGAGCTCTGGATCTCGCTCCACCGTTTCGTGCGACGCAGGCTCTTCAGCGTGCGTCCCGTCCACGCGCCGACGTCCATCTCCATCAGGCCTTCGCGCTCCTGGATCGGCAGGTGCTGGGCCGCCGCCAACGGTTCGACCGTTTGCACGCACCGTTCCAGCGGGCTCGAGTAGATCGCGGTGAGCTTGATCGTGCGGAACCGTTCGGCGAGGTGTATGGCCTGGCGTCTCCCGCGTTCATCGAGCGGGATCCCTCGGGTGCGCCCGTACAGGTTCGCGCCGGTCTGCGCCGTGAGCCCGTGGCGGATCAGGAACAGGGTGGTCATCGCGCAGCAGCATACGGGTCGTCCGCTCAGGACGGGACCGTTGCACGGGCGGCCGGGAGCCGCACGGTGAACGTCGATCCACGGTTCAGTTCACTCACCACGTCGACCGTGCCGCCGTGGTTCTCGGCGACGTGCTTCACGATCGCCAGTCCGAGCCCCGTGCCGCCGGTCTCGCGTGAACGAGCGCGATCGACGCGGTAGAACCGCTCGAACACACGAGGCAGGTCCCGCGAAGGGATGCCCAATCCGTCGTCGCCGACGACCAGCTGCACCGAGCCGTTGCCGCTCTCCATCGACACCCTGATCGTGCCGCCGGGGCGGGTGTAGCGGATCGCGTTGTCGATCAGGTTGCGGACCAGGAGCGAGAGGTCGCGCATCGAACCCGAGACGACCGCGGGTCCCGCGTCGGTCGCCACGACCGTCAACCCGGCCTCGCGGGCGGCCCCCTCGAAGCGGTCGAGTTCGTCGTGGACCACCTGGTCGAACCGGATCGGGTTGCCCAGGTCGCTGCCGGACTCGAGCCGTGACAGGTCGAGCAGATCGGCGACGATCCTCGAGAGTCGCATCGCTTCGCGCTCGAGCTGAGAGGCGAACCGTGAGACGGCGGCGGGATCGTGTTCGGCCACCGACGCGAGGGTCTCGGCCACGGCCTGGATCGAGGCCGCCGGGGTCTTCAGCTCGTGGGAGGCGTTGGCGACGAAGTCCCGACGGACGGCCTCGATGCGCCGGGTTTCGGTGATGTCCGTGACCACGAGCAGGATCGAGCCGTCGCTGCCGGCGGGGGCGGCGGTTGCCCGCAACCATCTCGTGGGCTCGGTGCGTTCGAGCTCGATCGTCGAGGCAGCACGGTGCTCGCTGACCTCCTTGACCATCTCGCGGAGGGCGGGGGGATAGAGCTGAGCGACGGCGGTCGGCCTCCCGGCCAGGTGGCGTTCGAGCGCTTCGTTCGCGAACGCCGTTCGCCATCCACCGTCGAAGAGCAGCACGCCTTCCTGCATCGTTCCCAGGATCAGGTCCTGCACGTGACGTTCGTCTTCGCTGGAGCGCTCGCGCCGCACGAGGGCGTCGGAGGAACGCTTCACCTCCTCGTGGAGGCTTCGCATGTTCATGGACAGCGATCGTCGGCCGATCACGAAGCCTGCGGCGGCGACCACGATGCCACCCACGATCACGACGATCACGGTGGTCCCCTCCATGGCCGCAGTGTAGGAGGCCGACGGTCGTGTTCACCTGTCGTTCATCGGAGGTTCCCCCGATCGACGGTTCTAAGCAGCGGTGCTGGCCCCAGTGGGCCTTCGACCTGGGCGTTCATCGGGCGTTCCCCAAGTCCGTCCTCGTTCACCCCCCGTTCATCTTGAGGTCACTGGGCGTCCACCCCTGCTCCCTAGGCTCCGCCTCGAACGCACGATGGAGGAGGAACCGATGGTGAAGCACCGCAGGTTGGGGGGCGCGCTCGTGGCCCTGCTCGTCCTCACGCTCGTCTCAGCGGCGTGCGGCAGCGACGACGACGGTGGCGGTTCGGGCGACACGGGCGGGACCGACGCGTTGTCGGGTTCGATCACGATATCCGGCTCCTCGACGGTCGAACCGATCTCCTCCGTGGTCGCCGAGGAGTTCAATGCCGACAACTCCGACGTGCAGATCAGCGTCGACGGTCCCGGGACGGGCGACGGCTTCGAACTCTTCTGCAAGGGCGAGATCGATATCTCCGACGCTTCGCGCCCGATCGAGGACGAGGAGGCGAAGGCCTGCCAGAAGGCCGGCATCGAGTACACGGAACTCGAGATCGGCTTGGACGGTGTCACAGTGATGACGAACCCCGAGAACGGCGATGT
>DATLPI010000091.1:0-4322 GCA_035535815.1 Actinomycetota bacterium
GCGAAGCCCGACCATCGCCGCGAGCACCGACGTGTGTCCCGCGGCCACCACGGCGGTCTTGTTCGCGCGGATCGTTCCCCGGGTGGTCTCGACGCCCTCGACGCGGCCGCCGCGACCGCGGCCGAACCCCGTCACCTCGGAGTGCTCGACGATGTCGACGCCGAGGTTCGAGGCCGCGGTGGCATATCCCCACGCCACCTTGTCGTGGCGCGCGACGCCGCCGCGCCGTTGCAGGGTCGCCCCGAGCACGGGATAGCGGACGTCGGGGGAGATGTTGACGATCGGGCAGAAGGCCTCGACCTCGTCCGCGGTGAGCCATTCCGCGTCCACGCCGTTCAGCCGGTTGGCCTCGACCCGCCGGACGCTGGAGCGCACGTCTCCCAGGTCGTGCGCCAGGTTCATCACGCCCCGTTGGCTGAACTGGAGCTCGGCGCCCAGTTCCTCCTCCAGTCCTTCCCACAGCTTGAGCGAATGCTCGTAGATCGCGGCCGACTCGTCCCAGAGATAGTTGGATCGGATGATCGTCGTGTTCCGGGCCATGTTGCCGCCCGCGAGCCACCCCTTCTCGACCACGCAGACGTCCGTGATGCCGTGGTTCTTCGCCAGGTAATAGGCGGTGGCCAGGCCGTGGCCGCCGCCGCCCACGATCACGACGTCATACGAAGGCTTCGCTTCGGCTGGGCGCCAGTAGGTCGTTCGTCCGTCCATCGGTCTGCTCGCTAGGGCTGGGAAGGGCCAGTCTCTCGGACGCCGAAGCGGTCGGTCAACGGGCGGATGCGCCTCGATGGATCGCGGTCTATCCTTCGAGCCGATGTCGCAGGATGCACGGTGCGGGAGCGGTCGCGCTCGGTCTCGCGGGTCGGTCGGATCCGGGTAGGCAAGAGGAACCACCACGATGCCCGGGATCAATCGGGATAGGCCAGCGGCGTCACTGAAAATGAAGGTTCAACCCATTGACGATTAGCGCCAGCCCTACCAAGAGGAGCGTGAGTTTCCGGCCCACGCATACAAGCCGCCGGCGCGCCGGAGGGTTCGCCGATGTAACTGGAAGACCGAGTACCTAGAACGTGCGCGGAAGCTCCTTGAGCGCGTTGACCAGGTCTCGCTCGACCTTCGGCAGCTCAGGCCATTTGTCGATCTCGCGCAGGAGGCTCTGAGCCTCCTCCTTCGTCATCCAGACGCACACCTTGTCCTCACGCGGCTCTGCCTGCATACGCCACCTCCGATCGGAGTCCTACCCGAAACCGATTCGTTCACGCGTCCGGAGCGTCGCGAATCCTTCAGGCCTACCGTGTGGGTCAACCCCGCGAACGCCATTGTTCCAGACCCTGGTTCGAGTGATTCAGCATCCTTACACCGCGTCGAGCTCCCCTAGGAGCCGAACGACCCGCCGCCGCTCCTCCGGATGCATCGTCAGCATGTCGATGATGTCGACCAGTCGTCGCTATGTCCGTCGCGGTAGCGGAGTAGCTGAGAGGAGACCGCGTCACGGTCGGTCTGGCCGTGGATCAGAACGTGGCGGAGGGCGTCGCGGGTGAGTGGGTCGAGCGTTTCGAGGAGCGAGCGAAGGCCCTCAGTCATGCGTACCTGGGGGCTCGCCTATGTCGTCCGGACTGCGCCCCAGCTTTCGGAGGATCTTTGGGATGAGGACCTGAGCCGACCGCTCGCTGATCTTGAGCTCCTCCGCGATCTGTCGGGTGCTCATCCCGTCTGCCATGAGACGCAGAAACTCGTTCGCTTCGCGAGAGAGATCTGGCCGATCCGGAACATTGCCATCCATCGCCTCGAACCCTACGTCCCGATGAACGTTTGAGGCCACCCGTACAGCTTGCCGTCGTCCTCACTGATCAACTCGGCGGACGCTTCAACGTGTCGAGTGCAGCGCCGGTCGATTCAAAGTCTTGGACGTGCACGATGCGTCCGCCCTCGACCGTGAACATGCTCACGAAGCGATCTCCTTCCATGTCACCGACGAGGAGAACTCGCGGCCCGATGCTGAGGATCTGATGAAAGGTGGCTTCGCCGCCACGGCCCATACGTGCCCGAAACATGCCGAACACGTCCTCGCGGTTCTTGCAATCCAGTGGTCCCGGGTCAGTGCCTTCCCAGGTCACGCCCTCGGCGTACAGCTCCGCCAGGCGACCGAAGTCTTTCTCTTCGTATGCCTCGAATGTTTCAAGCAGCGTCCGAACGGAATCGACGGTCGCCATGACAACCCCCAACCTACTCCTTGCCGTGGGCGCGTGAAGATGCGACGCCGGAGGTGAACGTCTGCGGCCACCCATACAGCTTGCAGATCCGATCCCAGGTCTCGAACGTCGGGGAGCGCCCGGTGACATTCACAGCACGGTCATCAACACCGGCAGGAGATGCTGGCAAGTTGGCTCACCTGATGAACGTCTGAAGCCACCCGTACAGCTCGCAGATCCGTCGATACGTATCGAGGCTCGGTGCGCGCTCCCCGGCCTCGATCTCTCGATACTCCCGGACGCTGATACCGACCAACCAAGCCGTGCGACACACGCGAAGACCTTCGCGGCTCCGGTCCCGTCGCATCATCCGCGGGAACGCAGCTAGCGTGATCAGGGAAAGAGCCTAGCGAGGCGGTGTGGCGACACCTCGTCCGAACTAGACCGCGGTCGCTCTGAGCCGCCGCGTGTGCAGCACCTTGGCCTCGGTGAGGAACCCCAACGCCACGGCCATGCCGGCCCCGAACGTGCCGAGCCGCAGCCCCCACCAACGCTCGACCTGCAAGGGAGCGGACACGGCTTCGAACGAACCGACCGTCATGCAGTAGATGTGCGCGGTCGAGCTCGGCGTCGCTGTTTGGTAAGCGTGACTCGGATACGCGACCGCGATTCCGATCGCCACGCTCAGGACCACGATCGCCGCGAGCACCAGGGCTATCTCTCGGCCCATGGTCAACGCGATACTCCGCTCGGACCTCTACGTCAAGGCAGACCTTCGCCCGACAGTCCGGTAACAGACCCGGGAAAGCAGCTAAAGCGTGGCCAGAGAAAGCCTATAAGGGACAGGGTGGTGCAGCGTCACCTGACAGGGTCGTTACGATAAGTGGCTCTGGAAGTGGGAGGTGATTGCGATGGGCATGCTCCTCATCCTGCTCGGTTTGGCAGCAGCTGGCCTGGTGGCCGATTTCGTTGTGGAGAACGACCTGACTACGGCTCCCAGCCAGACAGTGAGTCTCCTCGGCGGTACATTCAATCTCTCGCTGCCCGAACTGGTGCTGGGAGCGGCCGTCCTCGGAGCTCTTGCCGTCTTCTTGGTGATGTTCGGGCTGGGTCTCCTCCGCGGCAGCTGGGGCCGCCGAAGGGCCTTGAAGAAGCAGATCGCCGATCTCCGGCTCGAGAATACCGACCTTCGGTCGCAGGTGCACCTGGGGGCTGTCGCAGGACTCGGGCCGAGCCAGGAAGGACGGGCCGACACCGACGAGCAGGACGGAACCACCGGGCCGTAGACCCAATCTGGCCGCAACCCCAAGAGATCGCCGTCCACGAAGCGCCCACGCCGGGGGGAGAGCCCCATCCAGCGTCTTCTACTCGAAGTACCGAGACCCGCTCTCGTCACGCATGCGAGGCTGCCGAAGCCACCGCAAGGTTCGTGGCTGCAGGAGTGTGCCCAGCAGTGCGAGACCGGGCAACAGAAACAGGACCACGCCGACGATCTGTGCACCGGGTGCCGCGATATCCCCGGGGGCTCGTCGCACCCATCACGCCGACGACGACTCCTCCCGCACCTGCGAGGAGCGCCAGAGCCCACGCCCGCCCAACGTTGACCGAAGAGGAGCCCGAGCCCGATGCCGATCAGCACTGGGCCGAAAGCCCAGTCGATCCATGAGTGCGCGGTTCCGCTGGAGGTCTCGACGGTTGCGAGCAGCCCGAGCGCCCCCACACCAAGCGGTATCAACCCAATGGCCCGAGCCGGCATCCGCCCGCCACTCATAGATCCAGTGTAGGGCAACCCACACTCATCTCTCTGTCCACGTAACGCCCACGCCACGGGAGCGCCCCACCCTCCCAGTTGCGGCACCGTCCCATCCGGGGAAGGATTCGAGCGTGGACATCCCCGAGACCCGTTACGCGAAGACCGCAGATGGTGTTCACATCGCGTACCAGACAGTGGGCACCGGTCCGGTCGATATCGCCTTCGTAACGGGCTGGACCACGCACATCGAGCTGATGTGGAACGAGCCGACGCTCGCGCGATTCCTCTCCCGGCTGGCAGCGTTCTCACGGTTGATCCTCTTCGACAAGCGCGGCACGGGACTCTCCGACCGCGTACCCGACGATCGGCTCCCGTCCCTC
>DATLPI010000092.1:0-2790 GCA_035535815.1 Actinomycetota bacterium
ACACCCCGCCACGTGCATCCACCACGATGGCGACCCGGGTGGGCCCGCCGGGCCGGGACACCAACTCGGCCATCTTGCCGAGCAGGGCCGGCGGCAGGTTGTCGACCACGAAGAACCCGAGGTCCTCCAGGGAATGAGCGGCCTCGGACCGCCCCGCCCCGGACAACCCGGTGATCAGAGTGAAGCCGGTGGCGGGCCGAGGGCCCTCGCCCGGCGGCATCGGCAGGATCGTCGCGTCGGGCATGTCAGGCGCTCTCCTTGCTGCCGGCCAGCACACCGGCCGGCATCCCGGCCAGGCCCTCACGAGCGGGCGATGCGTGCAGCCCGTCGTAGACCGCGCGGGCCACCTCGGGGCCGATGCCCGGGGTGGCAGCGATCTCTTCGACCTCGGCGGCACGCAGCCGGCTCAACGAACCGAACCGCTTGAGCAGGGCCTTCTTGCGCCCGGGACCCACGCCCGGGATGTCGTCGAGCGGTGAGGCCAGCGCACGCTTCTCGCGCTTCTGGCGGTGATAGGTGATCGCGAACCGGTGCGCTTCATCGCGCAGATGCTGCAGCACGAACAACGCTTCGGAGCCTCGAGGGATGAGGAGTGGCTCGGGCGTGTCGGGGAAGTAGACCTCCTCGAGGCGCTTGGCGAGCCCGATGTGCGGGATCTGCAAGCCCAGGTCGGCCAAGACCTTCGACGCCATCGACAGCTGGCCGCGACCGCCGTCCACCACCACGAGCGCGGGTGGGTAGGAGAACCGTCGCCCCGGGCTGGGGCCTTCCTCCTGCTCCTTCAGCAGGCGCGTGAACCGGCGGCGCAGCATCTCCTCCATGGAAGCGAAATCGTCCTGTCCGGCCACTCCCTTGATCTGGAACCGGCGATAGTCCGAGCGTTTCGGCAGGCCGTCCTCGAACACCACCATGGATCCCACCTTGTCGGTGGCGCCCAGGTTCGAGATGTCGTAGCACTCGATCCGCAGCGGGGCCTGTTCCAGGCCGAGGTGCTTCGAGAGGTCGGCGAGGGCGCGGGATCGAGCCCCGAAGTCCGAGGCCCGGCGCAGCTTGTGCCGGTGGAAGGCCTCGTCGGCGTTCCGGGTGACCACCTCGAGCAGCTTCCGCTTGGCGCCCCGCTCCGGCACGCCGATGCGCACGCGCGAGCCCCGGCGCTGGCTGAGCCACTGCTCCAGCACCTGTTGGCCGTCGGGGATGCCAGGGACGAGCACACGGGGCGGGATGTCGTCGCGCTCCATGTAGAGCTGGCGGACGATCGAGCCGAGCAGCTCGGCGCGGCTGAGTTCCTCCACGCGATCGGCGACCCAGCCCTTGCGCCCAAGCACCCGGCCGCCTCTAACGATGAACACCTGGAACGCCGCCTCGAGGTCGTCCTCGGCCAGCCCGATGATGTCGAGGTCCTCGGGCTGGGTGAGCACCATCTCCTGGGATTCCATGGCCCGGCGCGCGGCGCTCAACTGGTCGCGCAGCTTGGCGGCTTGTTCGTATTCCTGGCGCCCGGCTGCCGCGTCCATCTCGGCCTCGAGCCGGCGGAGCACCTGTTTCGGATTGCCCGCCAGGAAGTCGGCCATGGCGTCGACGTGCTCGCGGTAGGACTCCTCCGTGACGCCCGAGACCTCGGGCACGCACGGACCCGCGCACCGGCCGATGTCGAAGTACAGGCACGGCCGCTTGGCGCGCGCCCGCTGATCGAAGAACGCGTTGGAGCAGGTGCGGACCGGGAACACACGGGTGAGCGCATCGAGGGTGTCGCGGATGGCCCAGGCGTGCGCGTAGGGGCCGAAGTAGCGCACCTTCTTGCGTTTGGCGCCCCGGAGCACCTGCGCCCGCGGCCAGGTCTCCCCCACCGTGAGCGCCAGATACGGGTAGGACTTGTCGTCGCGGTAGCGGATGTTGAAGCGCGGCCGGTGGGTCTGGATCAAGTTGTACTCGAGCATCAGGGCATCGACCTCGCCCGAGGCCAGCATCCACTCGACACTCTCGGCCGACTGGGTCATGGCCTCGGTGCGCGGGTGCAGCGGCCGGCTCCAGTAGTTGGCGAGTCGCTTGCGGAGCGAGGTGGCCTTGCCCACGTAGATCACCCGGCCGTCGCCGTCACGGAACAGGTAGCAGCCCGGCTGATCGGGGATGCTGGACGATGCCGGACGTGGAACGCTCACCGGTCCATCCTACGTTCGCTCCCCGACAGGTCGGGGAAGGGATGAGCCCCTACTTGGCGCCCTTCACCACCGCGAGCGCGCCGAACATCGTGGTGGGGTGCACGTCGCACTGGAAGTAGTACGTGCCCTCATCGAGCGGGTCGACATCGAGGGGCTCCTTCGCCGGCCCGGTCTTCGGGTCGGTCGAGGCAAGCGAGTCTCCGCCCTGTTCGGTGTAGACGTCGAGGTTGTGCAGGACGCCGTCATCCTGGTTGTCGAAGTTGATCGTGAACTTCTCACCCACCGGAGCCACGAGGCAATCGGTGTCGAAGGCGATGCTGAGCGCGACGATGTCGAGGGCGGCCGCGCCGTCTTCGCCACAGCCCTCCGCGGGTGGAGGCGCAACGTTGGCCTCCGGGGTGGGGCTCGGGGCGGCGACCTGCAGGTCCTGGACATCGCCCCAGACACCGAGCCGCAGGTCCTGGCCGACCGTGCCGTACCAGGCGAGGTACACGTTGGATCCATCGGGCGAGACCGCGACCGACGGGAACTCCCCCTGCCGGGTGTCGACCGTGTCGACCGGCGCGAAGTCTCCGCCGTCGGTCGACGAGACGAGTTGCACGGAGCCTTGATCGGTGTAGGTGATGTAGAG
>DATLPI010000093.1:0-19807 GCA_035535815.1 Actinomycetota bacterium
TCGATCGCCGGGGCCGTCATCGGCGTGGCGATGGGGGTTCTGGTGGGCTCCGTGGCCTTCCAGGTCGGTGGGCTCGGCTTCGTCATGGTGCTGGTCGGGTGCATCATCTTCGCCACCGCCGTGGCGCTCCTGATCGCGAGCTACTCGTCGCTCGAATCACCCGATCCCGGCCTTGAACCGTCGCAGGTCGAGCGCCCGATCGCGGACCGGCCCGGGGCGACGAGGCCCGAGGCAGAGGCTCGTCACGACGCCGTCCGGAGGCGCTGATGCCAGCCGAGGCACCCGAGCCGGACACGAAACGATGCCCGGTGTGCGGTCGCGGCGTCCTGGTCGACATCGGGTTCGACGCCGATCCCCCTGGCGGCCCGGACGTCCCGCAGCAGCAGCCGGACGCACGACAGGTGGAACGCTATTCCTGCGGCCATGAGGTGCTGGGCGCGGCCCTGTCGACGGCCGATGGAGACCAGCTGGACGTCGAGCGGCGCGAAGCCTCCGACGTGGTCGACCCCGGGCCCTGACCGGTTGCCTCGGCCGCCCGACGGTGGCGTCGACCCGCGTTTCTCGTAGGCTGGGTCCATGCCGGACAGCATGGGCAAACGCCAACGCCGTGATGTGAAGGCCAAGAAGGCCGCAGCGATCGAGGAGCGCCGTGTCGCGCGCGCGCAGCGCCGTGCCGACCGCGAAGCCGGCCTGATCCAGTCGGGCACACCGTTGGCCACCGAGTACGGCGGCACCGACCTCAGCAAGGACCCCGAACCGGTCCCCGAGGATCTCCTCGAAGCCGACGCCAGACGCGACGACCGGTAGCGTCGTCCGCGGCGATGGCCGTCCACCAGCCCGCGATCCCCGAGCGCCCCCCGGCGTGGCGTGAGGTCTTCCAGGGCCGTCGCGGACGCCTCACCGCGGGCCTGCTGCTCCTCGAAGCGCTTGTGGCCGTTCAGGTCCTGATCGTCGCCACGATCCTGCCCGATGTGCGCCGTGATCTGGGCATGGTGCAGCTCTACGGCCTGGCGTTCACCGCCTCGAGCCTTGCGACCCTGGCGGCGATCCCGATCGCAGGGCGCGCGGTCGACAGGTTCGGAGCCCGTGCCACCCTGCCGCCCGTTCTGTTCGCATTCGTCGGCGGCCTGGTGGTGGCCGCGATCGCGCCCACGATGCCCATCCTGCTCGTCGGCCAGTTCCTGCAGGGCGCCGGCGGTGGAGGTCTCTACGCCTTGTCGCTCGGCACCGTCGCCAAGACCTATCCCGACCGGCTGCGACCACGGGTGATGGCGTTGCTGGCCACGATGTGGATCCTGCCGGGCCTGGTCGGTCCCCCCGTGGGGGCGCTGATCGCCGGCACGGTGGGTTGGCGCTGGGCCTTCCTCGCCCCGATCCCCGTGCTGGCCCTGGGGTGGTTCCTCATCGCGCCGGCGCTCGACCTCGTGCCGGAACCGGACCTGAACGCCGATCGACTCGCGGTGCGATGGCCGCTGCAGCTGATGGTGGGTGCGGGCCTGGTGTTCTCCTCGCTCACGATCGTGCGCCCGTGGGCGTTGGGCGTGCTGGCGGCCGGGCTCGCGATCGGTCTGCCGGCGCTGCGCCACATCGTGCCACCCGGCACCTTCCGGGCACGTCGCGGGATCCCCGCGACGGCGATCGCGGCGTTCCTGCTCTCGATGGGCTTCCTGGCGATGGACGCCTTCCTCACCCTGATGCTGACGGGGGTGCGCGGCGTCTCGTTGGGCCAGGCGAGCCTGGCGATCACGGCGGCGACGCTGACCTGGGCCGCCGGCAGCGCCTGGCAGTCGGGCCGGGCCGATCGTGTGGCCCTCCCGAGGCTGGTGTTGCTGGGGACGATCGCCGTCCTCGTGGGCCAGGCCGCGGTGGCGAGCGCCCTGTTCGTCGAGGTCCCCGTGGTGCTGGCCTACGTGGGGTGGGCGGTCGCAGGCGGCGGGATGGGGGTGGCCTTTCCCACGATCCCCCTGGCCACGATGCGCGTCGCCGGCACGGGCGGGGAGGCCGGGGTCCTGTCATCGGTCCTGCTCATGGACATGCTCGGTGTCGCGACCGGTGCCGGCCTCGGAGGGGGCGCTGTCGCCGTGGCAGAAGCCTTCGATGCGCCGCTGGCCACCGGGATCGGCGCATCGTTCGCGATCGGGTTCACGGCGCTGATCGCCCTGGCCTTCGTCGCGCGCCGGATGACGCCCGAGAGCTGAGCCCTCAGGACCTGGAACGTGCGGGACGTTTCGACGATCCCGGCTTCGGTGCCGCCCGATATTCGGCCGGGGTCGCCGGCATGAAGAGCACCACCACCGCGGCCAGTGCGAAGGCGCCGCCGAGCAGCACGAAGATCCACGCGCTGCTGCCGACATGCAGATCCGAACTGAGGGTCGAACCGAGCTCCTGATAGACGTCGGTGAGCTGGTCGGCGCTGAGGGCATTGAACGTGCTCCCGCCCGTGCCGTCGGCGATGCGCAGCATGAGGTCGTCGTCGGCGCTCGCGGTGCCACCACCCTCGGTGGCGTCGCCCAGCGTCACGGTGAACACCGGGATGCCTTGCTCCTGTGCACGCGTCACGGCTTCGTCCGGCGACACCACGCTCCCGGTGTCACGCCCATCGGACAACAGCACGATCGCCGCCGGTCCGCGGCCGCTCTGGGCCCACGAGGACTCGATCGCATCGAGGGAGGCCGTCATCCCGTCCCCGATCACGGTCCCTTCCGAGGACGCGGTCGACTCGAGGGCGGCGCCGGCTTCCTCACGGTCCTTGGTCGGCTCGACGGCGAGGGTCGCCCCGTCGGCGAACGTCACCACGCCGACCTGGAAGTCGCCGGGCAACCGCGACAGGAACGCCTCGGCGGCATCCTGGGCGGCCGCCAGCCGGTTCGGCGATACGTCGGTCCGTTGCATCGACTTCGACACGTCCATCGTCAAGATCACGGTTCCCTGGGTGCTCTGACGTTCGATCCGCGTCTGGGCGAACGCGATCACCGCGCACGCGAAGCCGGCCACCATGAGGAGGACGGGCAGCCGCTCTCGGACCCGCATCGGCCTGCGACGCGATCCGACGGCTGCGGCGCCGTAGCGGGCGATCAGGACGCGACGCTTGCGCCAGCGGACGAGCGCCGACACCACCACGACCACGAGGGCGACCGCGGCGACCGCGGCGATGACGAGGACGGGATCCATCAGCGGGACGATCCTGGGTACGGCGAGACGCCAGCCATACGTGACCTATCGACCGCAACGACGCGCCTGTTGAGTGCCGAACGGCAGGAAGTGCCTCAGGTCCGGGGGCGGAACCGCACGATGGCGTCGGGCCCGCGAGGGAACCTGTGAACCGTCTCGCGGGCGATGGCGAGCGGGATTCCCGTACTGTGGGTGTATGGGTCAGCAGCCGCGCGCGGCACAACGGTCCGCGCCGACGGCTCTCGCCGCCTCCGCGATCGCCACACGTCCGTTCACCGAATTCGGCGTATCCGCGCCCGTCGTCGAGGCGCTGCGGATGCGCGGGATGAACGAAACCTTCGCGATCCAGTCGCTGGTCCTACGCGACGCGATCGCGGGCCGCGACATCCTCGGGAAGTCGCGTACGGGATCGGGTAAGACCTTGGCGTTCGCGGTGCCGATGGTGGAACGACTCACCCCGTCGGGCCGCAGTCCCAACGCCCTGATCCTGGTCCCCACCCGCGAGCTCGCGAGCCAGGTCACCGAGGAGTTCCGCGCGATCGCCGACGTGCGCCACCTCACGATCGCGGCGGTGTACGGCGGCGTCGCGATCGGTCCGCAGGCCAAGCGCGCGCGGCACGCCGACATCGTGATCGCCACACCCGGCCGCCTGCTCGACCTGGTCTCGCGCAGGTTGCTCCGGCTGGACAAGGTGCGCATGGTCGTGCTCGACGAAGCCGACCGCATGCTCGACATGGGCTTCCTGCCTGACGTGAACCGGATCCTCGAACAGCTCCGGCCCGAGCGGCAGACGATGCTGTTCTCGGCGACGCTCGACGGCGAGGTGGGACGGCTCGCGAAGCGCTTCACCACCGACCCGGTGCTGCACGAGATCATCGACGACACCCCCGCGGCACCCGACGCCCTGCATCGCTTCATCGCGGTGAACCAGCCCGACAAGACCCGCGCCCTGGTGCGGGAGCTCGCCGCCGAACGCGGCCTCACGTTGATCTTCGTGCGCACCCAGCGCGGCGCCGACCGCCTGTCCCGCAACCTCAAGCAATCAGGGTTCCACGTGGGGTCGTTGCACGGGGGCATGAGCCAGCCGCAGCGCGAACGCGCCCTGGGACAGTTCGCCTCGGGGAACAAGGATGTGCTCGTGGCCACCGATGTCGCCGCCCGCGGTCTCGATCTCGAGGACATCACCCACGTCATCAACTTCGATGCTCCGGCCGACGACAAGGCCTACGTGCACCGGGTGGGCCGCACGGCGCGCGCGGGACGCGGCGGCGAAGGCATCACGTTCGTCACACCCGAGCAGCGCCGCGACGTGCAACGCATCGCCAAGGATCTCGATCTGCACGCCGAGTTCGTGGAGGCGGGCCTGTCCGTGGAGCCCAAGGCCAAGGATCCGAAGGGCCAGGCACCGAAGCAGCACCATCCTGGTCAGCGACACCGGCCCGCCGCGGGCAACCGGTCTCGCTCGAACCAGTCCCGGCGGTCCTCGTCGGGCCGCAAGCAACCCCGACGGTAGGAGGACACGCGCCATGACCAGATCCACGAACGTGCGTTTCGGAAGTCCCGATCGCGGAAAGAGCGTCAAGGCGAGCTCGGAGCAGGGCCGGCACTGCGATCACCCAGGCTGTCCCACGGTCCTGTCGGCCTACAATGCTTCGAGCACGTGCTGGACCCACACCGTTCCCACCTCGCGTCACCCGCTCGCTAGGAGCTGAACCCGCCGACATGCACGCCGTCGCCCCACCGCCTGCGGGCGTGATCTTCCGGGCGCTCGACGAGGTCACACCCGGTTCCAAGCTCCGTTCTCTCTACGAACGTCGCGCCGACGCCTACGTCCAGTGGTACCTGCGGGATGGCGACGCAGCGAGGCCATCCCTGGAGGAAGGCATCGCGGCCCTGCAGGCGCACATGCCCGAGTTGGTGCCGGTGCACGCCGAGATCAGCGCCATCGTCGCCGACGACGACCCGGTGGCGGCGCGGATGTTCACCTTCCTGCGGCCGCCAGCCTCGTTCGTCGCCTGCTCACAGGGGGTGTGGGCCGAGGGCGATGCCGGCCCCGTCCTGGTACGCAACTACGACTACCCACCCGAGCTGATGGACTGTGTGATCCTGCGGTCGCGCTTCCTCGACCGCATCGTGGTGGGCACCGCCGACGGCGTCTGGGGGCTGTGCGACGGCATGAACGACCGCGGGCTCGCCGTGTCCCTCACCTTCGGTGGACGCGTCGCCGTGGGAGACGGGTTCGGCATGCCGCTGGTGATCCGCTACCTGCTGGAGACCTGCGAGACGGTGCAGCAGGGACGCGAGGTGTTGACGCGTCTCCCCTACGCCCAGCCGTACAACCTCACGCTCGCCGACGCCTCGGGCGACGTCGTGACCGCCTACCTCGGCCCCGACCGCCCGGCTTCGTTCCGCCGGCTACCGGTGGCGACGAACCACCAATGGGCCGTCGAGACGTTCGACCCGATGCTGGCGGCGAGCTCGGTCGAACGCGAATGGTGGCTGCTGCGTCTGCTCGATGACCCCGACGTGGACGCCGCGATCTTCTCGGACCGGTTCCTGCAGGCGCCCCTGTACAGCTTCGGGCACGCCGAAGGGGTGGGAACGGTCTACACCGCCGAGTACATGCCGACCGAGGGCACGGTCCGCCACCGCTGGCACGACCAGGATTGGCTCCAGTCGCTGGAACGGTTCGACGAGGGCGAGCGTGCGGTCACGTTCCCCGCGCCGCTCCTGGTGCCCCCGGCGATCTGACCTACTTCTTGGCGACCCGGTGCTGGGCCTCGTCCTTCGGGAGTTGGCTCCGTAGCTTGTAGTAGCTGCGTTCGACCAGGAAGCGGGCTCCCGGATCGTCGGGATCGGCCACCACCTCGCCGAGCCACTTCTTGACCTCGTCGATCTCCTCGGCCTCGGGCGTGGAACGACCGCCTCGGATGGACCGCTTGCCGCTGACCATGGGGCCCAGCCGGTTGGCCGCCTGGGTCAGATCACCAGCCTCGATCAGCTGCACGACCTCCTGGATCCTCGAAACGTCGATGGCCGTTACCTCCTCGTTTCCCCCATTCTCCCTCGTGGGAGGGCGAACTGCACATGGAGGTCGCCTCAGCGGGCCGATGCCGTGATGGGCGGGGGAACGGGTGGAGGCGCGGGGGTCGGGCCGGGGGCCGGCGTCGGACCGGGTTCGGGCACGGGGATCGGCTCGGGATCGGGTGGTGTGGGGGGGCTGGGCGTCGGCGTGGGCTGAGGTTCCGGGTCGGGCTGGGGAACGGGCGGGGTCTCCTCGGCGGTCATGGAACCTCCTTGGTCAGCATACGGTCAGGCGTGGCCCTGATCGGACTTGGGTCGACGGTACACGTGGTTGACGAAGGCCTCCGGCGTCCGGTGCTGCCAGCAGTGGTCGTCGTTGTTGTACATGGACAGGGCGGTGTCGCACCCGTCGGTCCCGCATCGGCGGCCGGACCCGAAGGTCCGGCTGGGCCGGGACGCGTCTGCACCGCCGGCGGTCCTCACCGCATCCAGCTCACTTCGCCGCGGGATCGGCATCCCTCACCTCCCGCCCTTGCGGTTGACGGCGCGCTCCAGCTGCGCCTTGTTCATGCGTGAGCGGCCCGGGACGCGCAGATCCTTCGCCTCTTCGTACAGCTGGTCGCGCGTGCGGCCCCCAGGTCCTTCGTGAGAACGCAGACCCCCACGCCGCCCGGAGGAGATGTCCTCCTTGGACAGGCGGGAAGACTCCTTCGCCTCCCCGGCACGAGCCCGCTCCTTATTCACCGTTCGGGCCGCGATCTCCTCGGCGGTGTCCTCGGAGCGGCCGCCCTCCCGCAGGCCCTCCTTGATGTGTTCGTACTGACGCTCCCGCTTCGCACTCCAAGCTTGCTGCGGCATGACGTCTCCTCCTGGTCCTCAGGCCGGGAACCCGTCGTGTCAACGATCGATCACAGCATCGGGCGCCACGTTCGGGGGTTCGATGTCCGAGGCCTTCACCGAACCGGCCCCGGGGTCCTGACGGACGCGCTCGCGCATCGAGTCCCACCGCTCCCGGATCTCCTCGTAGCGGGCCCTGCCGGCCTTGGCGCCGAACACGTAGGCCGAACCCGCGGCGGCGGTCAGCACGAACAGGCTGCGCATCCGGTGCTTGCGTGGCCGGGGCCGCGACGCCGTCCGAGCGGCGAGCTCGTCGACGGACCCCAGGAGGCGTTCGCGCTCCTCGTCGCCGCGGGCGACCCGGCTGCGGAGCACCTCGTTCTCGACCTTCAGGCGCTCGCGTTCCCGCTCGCTCTTGTCGAGCCCGTGGGACAGTCGCTTCTCGGTGACATCTGAACGGATCGATCGTGCTCGTTCCTGGACGCTCATGGGTCCTCCTTCGGGTCGGTGGCGGGTCGCCGTGCAGGACCCGACCTCTCAATACGAGGTCCTCCTACCCAGCCCGCCGCTGATCCATGCACGCGTTCTCGGGGTCTTCGGCGGCTCGCGGGTGGCTATCCTTGGTCCATGCCAGGACTGGAGCGTGTGCCCCCCGACGTGCGAACCACCTACCTGGGCGAGTTCACCGCCGAGCACGCCGGCCGCATCGCCCGAGCGCTCGACGAGGAGGACATCGTCTGGTGGTCGAAGGAACCCGGCTACCTCAGCCGGATCTGGGAGCACGGTGTCCGGCTGTTCGTGGACCGGACCGAGGTGGAGCACGCACGCGAGCTGGCTCGTGGCGTGATCGGCGGCGAGTCCTAGGTCGGCTCGCTCCCGCGGCGAGGCCATGCGCCGCTCGCCCACAAGGCCCACAGCACCAGCACCGGCTGGAAGAGCAGGCGGATCCATCGGGCGGCGGGCGAGTCCAGACCGAACGCGTCCGTGCCCGCGATCGCCTGATAGACGTTGGCGGGGAACACCAGCACGAACAGGACGGCCAACGCGCGGCCCACCGTGGCCCGCCATCGGGCGGGTGAGAGGGCCAGCGCCAGCCCCAGGGCGATCTCGACCGCGCCGCTGACCCAGATCACGGCGGACCGGGCCGGGGTCCACGACGGGAGCTGTCCGAAGAACGACGAGGTCCTCGCGAAGTGGACCGTGCCGGTGAAGACCATAAGCGCGGCGAGTGTCCAACGAGCCACGTTCCTGGCCAGCCCGTCGCGTGTGCGCATGCCGGGCACCCTAGCGGGCACGAACGGCTTCAGCGAGGTGCCGGGGTCGCCGATGCCTCCAGCACGCTACCCTGAGGTCCCTTCACCGATGGCCATCCCTTCCACCCACCCCCGGCCCCCGTCCGTTCGTCGTCGTGCGGTCGTGGCGCTGACCCTTGCGGCCTCGCTCGTGCTCGCCCTCGCCGGGCCGGCGGCGGCGAGGCGAGGCGATGGTGCGGCCGGGACGTCGGGCGAGGCCGGCAACGACACCGAGGTCCCGATCGACCCCCGCCTTGGGCCCACCATTCCCGGCATCGACGTCTCCCACTGGCAGGGCGTCATCGACTGGGAGAAGGTAGCCGGGGCCGGCAAGCGGTTCGTGTTCCTGAAAGCGACCGACGGTCAGGACTACATCGACCCCACCTTCGCCGCGAACCGTGCCGGGGCGCGCGAGAACGGCTTGATGGTGGGTGCGTATCACTTCGCCAGGCCCGACGATTCCGCAGGCGATGCCACCAAGGAAGCGCAGTTCTTCGTCGAGGTGGCCGACCCGAAACCCGGTCACCTGCTTCCGGTGCTCGACATCGAGACGAACGGCGGTCTCAACCAGAACGAGATGACCGCATGGGCGCACCGGTTCGTGATGGAGGTCCGCGACCTGACGGGCGTGATGCCGCTCGTCTACACGAGCCCCTACGGATGGCTCGATCGCTTCGGGGATTCCCATCGCCTCGCCAGGGACGGCGCTCCCTTGTGGGTGGCGCACTGGGGCGTCTCCTCACCGACGCTGCCCGCGGGAGACTGGGACGGCCGGGGCTGGGTCGTGTGGCAGCACAGTAGCACGGGCCATGTGGCCGGCATCGGCGGTGCCGTCGACCTGGACGTCCTGGCCGGCGCGTCGCTGGGGCGCATCGCGATCCGCCGCCTCACGGTGCAGGTGGATGGCGGCGCCGGCGGCGTGACCACCGCGCCGGTCGGCTACGGCTGCCGCACCACGTGCGATCGCAACGTCGACCCCGACATGACGATCACGCTGACGGCAAGTCCCGACGAGGGCGCCTACTTCAGCGGATGGGGTGGGGACTGTTCGGGGACGGGCCTCACCTGCACGATCACCACGAACAGCAACCGCACCGTGACCGCGGGCTTCGTGAACGACATCACGCCCCCCGTGGTCTCGGTCGCCACCCCGAGTGGGCTCTACGACCCCGCGGTCGTCCGTTTCGACGAGTCCGTCCGAGGGGTGAACCCCTCGAACGTGGTGCTGCGAGCGCCGGGGCAGCTGCGCGTGGACGCCATCCGCGTCTGCCGCAACGACGACGGCGAGGTGCGAGACTGCGACGCCAACGTCACCCGGACGGTCCAGCTGATCCCGAAGGCGCCGCTGGTGCCCGGGCGCGACTACATCGTCGTCGTGAACCCGGACAGCGCCACGTCGCTGATCAAGGACCGGGTCGGCAACCCCGCGCCCGCCACCTCACAGACGTTCGAAGCCGCGAAAGTCGTCGAACAGCAGCTGGCCTCCGTGGAGCGGCGTCCCGCGAACGCGTGGCATCGGGTCGAGGCGCCCGCGGCGTCGGGGGGCACCTTCATCACCTCGGACCGTGCCGACGCGACCGCGCGGCTCACGTTCGAGGGCACCGGGGTCGCCTGGCGCACCGTCACCGGCCCGAACCAAGGACGCGCCCGCGTCTACGTCGACGGTGCCTTGGAGCGCACGGTGGACCTGTACGCCGCCACCCGGACCGTGGGCTCGACGGTGACGATCGGCGGCTTCGCCGATCACACCCATACCATCAGGATCGTCGTAACCGGCACGAAGCGTCGGGCATCAGCCGGCCGCTGGGTCGCGGTGGACCGGTTCGACGTCCTCTAGCCCGCGGACGCTAGCCCTGCGGGCAGCCCGCCTGCTTCTTCCACCCCACGAAATACTTGAACGTATCGCCGACTTCAGCCGAACCCAGGCCGGAGTGATTCTGGAACGTGAAGGGGTCGGTGGGGTCGCCGTAGATGTCGTTCGCGCGGTCGGTCACCTGGTAGGTCGTGAAGCAGGAGTCGAGCACCTTGGCCCACTGCTTGACCCTGAACATGTTGCCGGTCATGCATTTGGCGAATTGGGTCCACTCCTTCCCGTTGTCGGGAGAGGAATTGCAAGAGTTGATGACGAGACCCGAACCCAGCAGATCGCTGGGCGCCACCGAGGTCGGCTGCAGCACGGTCTCATCGCTCGAGCCGGCCGCGTGCACCAGCGTGGCGGTGCACAGCACGGAGACGATGACAGTCAGGACGAAGGGGACGGTCTTGCGCATCGGGTGGGGCTCCTTTCGTTCCCGCGCTCGGGGGGTGCGGCGCGGCTAGTCGCAGAAGGATGGGTCGGGGGCCGTGCATGGATCTGGTGGGGGTGGCGGAGGCGGGTTGTGGTGGGGCGGCGGCGAGGTGGTGTCCGTCGGTTCCTCGACCGGAGGCGGGGGCGGGACCGGCAGGGTCACCGATCGTGATCGCGACATGGTCCGCGTGCCGTTCTCACCGACGGCGATGATGCCGAAGTCGTAGGTGCCACCAGGCGTGAGTCCGCCGACGCTGAAGGTCGGCCGGCCTGCCAGCCGCTCGCCGATCATCACCCCGTCACGCCAGATCTCGTAGTGATCGACATTCGAGCCGTGGGTCGGGGCCTCCCACGTGAGGGTGACGCTCGAGGTGGACTTGGTGAGCCGCAGGTGCCGGGGCGATCCGACGTCCACGGGGGCGATCGCCACCACGAGGGTCACGGTGGAGCCCGGTTCCAAGGCCGTGCCGGCGGCGGGCCGCTGAACGATCACCGTACCTGGGTCGACCTTGCGGGACTCCTGCCTGTGCACCAGCGGGACGAACCCGTCGTCGCGGAGCGACTGGACGGCGGTTTCACGCGTCAACCCCACGGCAGCCGGCGCCGGCGGGAGCACCACGGGGGAGGTCGCTGCGACCGGTGAGGGCGCGGCCGGTTTGGCCCTTGCCGCTTGCGGCTGAGGTCCACCGCGGGTGAGCACCACGATCGCGGCCACCGTGGCGATCACGAAGGCCAGGAAGCTCAACGAGAAGGCGTGTTCGCTCACTCGGAACGGCCGGCGAGGCGGCGGGCTGTACGCGGGCGTGGCGAAGACCATGCGGCGCTCCTCCACGGCCAGGGCCCATGCCCACGTGTCCACGGCCCAGCGAGCATCGGACTCGGAGAGCTCGCGGCGGGCGGTGAGCTGGCCGGCGAGTTCGTCGAACCGGCCGGGCGGCACCCCCGTGTCGCGCTCGTGGATCAGTTCCCGGGCGATCCCGAGTTCGGCGGCGGCCACGAGCAGATCGATCTCGTCGTCATGCTCGCCCGCGGCAGCCCGCAACAGCGTCCGGAGTCGGGTCGGTTCGTCGACGATCCAGGGACCCTCACGGTCCAACAGCTCGGCCAGCCGGCCGGCGACGCCCTCGGGGGAAACCGGTACTTCGATCAGGGCTGGGTACTCCTTCCACGCCCGCGGAAGGGGAAGGCCTCCGTTCATCGGCGAGGCTACCGCTGACGTGGCGTATCGTCCAGCAAGGTTCGTATGGTGTTGTGATGGCGCGCGACCCGATCGTTTCGCTACAAGACGTCACCGTGGGGGTCGAAGGGCGCCGGATCCTCGGGCCGGTCTCGATACGGATGGGCGCCGGAGAACGATGGGTCCTGTTGGGGCCCAACGGCGGCGGCAAGACGACCCTCCTCGGCGTGATCGGCGCGCGCCGCCAACCCTCGTCTGGATCGGCCTGGGTGCTCGGCACGACCTTCGGGCACGGCGACCTCAGAGATCTCCGGCGCCAGATCGGCCACGCGAGCCATTCGCTGTCGGACCTGTTCCCCGGCGGGCTCCGCGTGCTCGATGTCGTGCTGACCGGCACGCGCTCGGTGCTCTCGCCGTGGTTCCAGGATTACGGCCCGGCCGAGCGGACCCGCGCAGGGGCCCAGCTCGCCGCGGTGGGATGCGGCGAACTCGCCGGGCGCGGGTTCGCGACCTGCAGCCAAGGGGAGCGACAGCGGGTGCTCTTGGCGCGCGCCATGGCGGGTGAGCCACGCCTCTTGGTGCTGGACGAACCTTCGGCGGGGCTCGATCTGCCCTCCCGCGAGGCCCTGTTCGCCGCCCTCGAGGACTCGAGCCGCGAGCGGCCCGACCTCACGGTCGTGCTGGCGACCCATCACTGGAGGAGATCCCTCCGTCGGCCACCCACGTCGCGCTACTCCGCGACGGGTGCCTGGTGAGCTCGGGCCCGATCGAAGAGGTGCTCACCCGCGAGCATCTGGCCCGGGCCTTCGGGATCGACATCGAGGTGTCGCGGCGCGAAGGCCGTTGGTTCGCCATGGGGCGGACGAGCGAGTAGCCGACCAGGTCAGCGTTCGAGTTCGACGCAGGCCGTGATGCCGAGGTGCAAGGCCAGCGACGTGGCTCCCGCCCACAGCAACAGCGCGATCACGGCGAGCAGCGGGCCGTACGTCTGGCTGGTCGAGTTCGACAGCGCGAAGTAGAGGCTCAGCAGGCCGGTGAAGACCCCCCAGAGCACGACCGCGATCGCGGTTCCGGCCATCAGGTGACGGGTCGACCCGAGTCGACGGACAGGGGCCACACGGAGCAGGAGCATGATCCCGGCGGCCGCCACCAACAGCCCCAGGGGCCACCGCGCGACCTCCCAGACCACACGAGCACCGCCTTCGAGGCCGAGCCCGTCGACCACCGGTCCACCCGCGCCGATCAGGACGACGCCGGCGGACAGCAGGATCCCCACCGGGATCGCGAGGAGGAGCGCCAGCCCGTATCGCTTCGCGGTAGGGCGGTCCTGATCGAGTCCGGAGAGGCGGTTCGCGCTGCGTTCCACCTGCGCTACCGCGAACATCCCGGCGATCAGGGCAGCGACGAGCCCGACGATGGCCGCGGTCGCTCCGCCACTCGCCCCCTGCGCGGCGGCCTCGGTCAGGAGCTTGCCGGATGGGCCGGGAGAGAGCATCTCCACGAGATGCTGCACGGTGCTGCGGACCTCCGCGATGTGCAGCATGCTCGCCAGCCCGACGAGCGCGATGAGCCCGGGGATGACGACCAGCATGACCTGGTAGGCCAGACCTCGGGTGTGGCTGGTCCCATCGGCCCGGCGGAAGTGCCGGACGACATCCTTGGTGAACGTGCCCGCGCTCCTCACGGGTGCCGCGGGCAAGGTGGTGGTGAGGTCTTCCATGAGGGTCGGCATGCCGGGTCTCTCCCCGCCGTCCGAACCGTTCAAACGTCGGAGGCGAAGGCCTGGTCCGGCGCGTTAGGCTCGCGGACGATGAGCGAAGAGGAGATCAGGCGGGCGTGGTTCCTCGATCCGTCCGAGCGCGGGAACGCGTCGACCAGGATCGATCAGCGACGCGGCGACGGACTCGCCTGGTCGGTCGGCAACCGTGTCGAGCTCCTGGTCCACGGCCGGCCGTACTTCGAGCGGTTGCACGCCGCGCTCTGCGACACGAAGGAGGGCGACTCCGTCTCGTTCACCGACTGGCGAGGCGACCCCGATCAACAACTCGTCGAGTCGACGGATCTGGCCCACACGCTGTCCGACCTCGCGGCCCGCGGCGTCAAGGTCCGAGGCATGGTGTGGCGCTCGCATTCGAAGCTCACGGGCTTCCACATGGAGCGACACGTCGAGCTCGCCCAGGATGTGAACGCCGCAGGCGGCCTCGTGCTCCTCGATCAGCGGGTGCGCAGGGCCGGCTCCCACCACCAGAAGTTGGTCCTGATCCGCCACATGGACGCATGGCGCCCCGACGTGGCATTCGTGGGGGGGATCGACCTGTGCCATGGCCGTCGGGACGACGAGCGCCATCTCGGCGACGTGCAACCCGAGGAGATGGACGACCGCTACGGCGACCACCCTCCGTGGCATGACATCCAGGTCTGCATCCGAGGGCCCGCGGTGGGCGACCTCGATCACACGTTCCGTGAGCGGTGGGAGGACCCCACGCCGCTCGAAGAGCACCGAACACCCCTGCGCATGCTCGTGTCGCGGTGGTCGAAGCAACCGGAGCTCCGTGACCAGCTCCCCGATCAGCCCCCGGATCCGGATCCGGAAGGATCGCAGGCGGTCCAGGTACTGCGGACCTACCCGTCGAAGCGCCCAGCGTTCTCATTCGCCCCGGACGGGGAACGGAGCGTCGTCCGCGCCTACCGGCACGCGTTCGAGCGGGCACGATCCCTGATCTACGTCGAGGACCAATACCTGTGGTCGGACGACGTGGGTGCGCTCTTCGAGGACACGTTGGAGCGCCGGGCCGACCTGAAGCTGATGATCGTCGTGCCTCGCATCCCCGACCGCAACGGCATCTTCTCCGGGCCACCACATCGCCTCGCACAACTGGAACTCGTCGACCGGCTCACCAGGTTCGGACCCGACCGGTTCCAGATCTTCGACTTGGAGAACGAGGCCGGGACGCCGATCTACGTGCACGCCAAAACGATCGTCGTCGACGACGTGTGGGCCGCGGTGGGCTCGGACAACCTCAATCGCCGGTCGTGGACCAACGACTCGGAGCTCTCGTGCGCCATCCTGGACGAGGAACGCGATGAGCGGGAACCCCGCGATCCGGCGGGACTGGGCGATGGGGCACGTTCGTTCGCGCGGTCGCTGCGGCTCACCTTGCTCCGCGAGCATCTCCAGCAGGACGACGACGAAGGACTGGTAGATCCGGTCGACGCGTTCGATCGGGTTCGACGTTCCGCCGATGCGCTCGATGCCTGGCATACGGGCGGCGAGCGAGGGCCACGTCCCGTCGGTCGCCTGCGGCACCATCGACTCCCGGACGTCCACTGGTGGGAGCGGTGGTGGACGCGGCCCGTCTACTCGTGGCTCGTCGATCCCGACGGTCGCCCGCCGGATCTGCGCGGGACCGAACGCTACTGAGTTCGATCGCGACCCAGCAGAGCGCGCACCAGCCCCAACCCAGCGCCAAGCCGCCGATGACGTCGGAATACCAGTGGACGCCCAGGAACACCCTCGACCACGCGACCACCATGGCGATCGTCACCGCTCCGATGGCCATCCCACGCCGCACCGAAGGCGACCGGTCACGCGCCAACACGATGGAGATCGCCGCGTACGCGGCCGCGGCGGCGGCCGAGTGGCCACTGGGGAACGAACTACCGATCGGCGTGACGAGCTGCGAGAGCGTCGGACGCGGGCGGTCCACCATCCCCTTCACGGCGTTATTCAGCACGATCTCGCCGGCGATCGTGACCACCACGAAGACCACCGGCCACGGACTCCGTGTCCGAACGAACATGAACAGGCCGACGGCGATCCCCAACACGCACACCGTGAGGCTGGCGCCCAGGTGAGTGAGAACGCGGAAGACGACGCCACCCCCGCCGCGGTCGGCCACCCAGGTCGCGAACGGAAGGTCGAGGCCGATGGGGCGGTGGCCTAAGGCCGCGATCCCGAGGACCACGACCGCTGCGGCGCAGACCGCCGCCCCCACCACGACGCCCTTGGGCACACGCGCACTCATCGCCGGATGTTTGCCGTTCGCCAAGAAGGAGAAACCTCCCTCCATGCGAACGGACGACATGGCTCATCGGCTGGGCAGACGCTTCCAGAGCCATCACCCCGCGACGGTCGCAGTGGGGATCGCCGTAGCGGGCGCCCTGCTGCTGACACTGATCGTCGTGGGCATCGGACTCTCCCTCACCGAAGGCCTCTTGAGCGGGCCGCTCGGACGATGGGACGAGCGGGTGAACGACTGGTTCCTCGCGCATCGCACGGCCGGGCTCGATCCTTGGGCCCATCTCGGTTCGACGATCGCGATGACCGGGAGCGTCCTGGCGGTGGCGGCCGTGGTGGTGATCGTCCTGTTGATCGCGCGACGGTGGACCGACGCCGCGTTCCTGGTCACCGCGCTCGCGGTCGAGGTGTCGGTGTTCCTCATCACGACGGTGCTGGTCGCCCGGCCTCGCCCGACGGTCCCGCAGCTCGAGCCGGCTCCGCCCACCTCGAGCTTCCCCTCCGGCCACACCGCGGCCGCGATCGCGCTGTATGTGGGCCTCGCGATGCTCTTGAGTCCGCACGTGCGTTCGACCGTTCTCAAGGCCCTCCTGTGGGTCGTGGCGATCTCGATCCCGGTGTTCGTGGCGGTTTCCCGCGTGTACGCGGGCATGCACCACGTCACCGATGTATTGGCCAGCGTGATCGTCGGAGCGGGGGCGTTGATGGTGTCGTCACTGGCCATCCGCACCGCCATCGTCATCCGGGACGCGCACGAGGTACGCAACGAGGAGACCGGCGATCGCGTCCTGGTCAGCGGGGAGGTCACAGGATGAGCACGGTCGCCGTGATCGCCCATACCGGCAAGACGTTGGGCGGCGGGCTCACCGAACTGCGGAGCACGCTCGCCCTCGAAGGGGTCACCGACCCACTCTGGTACGAGATCCCCAAGAGCCGGAAGGCCCCGAAGCGCGCGAAGCAAGCGCTCGAGGAGGGCGCGGACCTCGTCATGGTGTGGGGCGGCGACGGCACGGTGCAGCGATGCGTCGACGCGCTCGCAGGTTCGGGTGTGCCGATCGCCATCATCCCGGCCGGAACGGCCAATCTGTTCGCGAGCAACCTCGGGATCCCGAAGGACATCTCCAAGGCCGTTCGGATCGGACTCCACGGCGAACGCCGCGCGATCGACGTGGGCCGGATCAATGGCGAACGGTTCGCGGTCATGGCCGGGGCCGGCCTCGATGCCGCGATGATCCGTGACGCGGACGCAGGGTTGAAGGACCAGGTGGGACGCCTCGCCTACCTCGTGACCGGGGCGCGGCACCTCAAGGACCGATCGCTCGAGGTCCGGATCCAGGTCGATGGAACGCACTGGTATCAGGGCAAGGCCGCCTGCGTCCTATTCGGCAACGTGCCGGACATCCTCGGCGGCGTCACCGCGTTCGCCGATGCCCGGCCCGACGACGGCCGGTTGGAGATCGGCATCGTGACCGCCGACGGGCTCCTGGAGTGGACGCGCACCCTGGGACGGACCGCGGTCGGTCAGGTCGAGCGGTCACCGTTCGTCGACATCACCTCCGGAACCCGGTTCGTCGTGAAGCTGGACCGAAAGGCCGCGTGGGAACTCGATGGCGGCGACCGCGAGCCCGCGAAGCGCCTCGAGGTCGAGATCGAACCCGGCGCCATCACCGTCTGCGTGGATCCTCGCGTCCAGGCATGAACCCGGATCGGGCTCAGGCCCGTTGACGGTCGTACTCCTCGCGGGTGATCTCGTAGCGAACCCCGTGCCACATCTCGCCATCGTGCATGCGTTCGATCCGCTCGACCAACCGCATCCCAGCCTTCTCGGCGAGCCGGATGGACGGGATGTTCGCCGCGCTCGCGTAGGCTCGGACGATCGTGGCGCCGATCGTGTCGAAGGCGTAGGCGATCAAGGCTCGAACCGCCTCGGTGCCATAGCCACGGCCCTGCACGTCCGGCGACATCGTGTAGCCCACCTTGATCACGCCGGGATCGTCTTCGGCGGGACTGAGACCCACGTCGCCGACGAGACGGCCTCCGTCGAGTTCGTCGACGGACAGCTGCACCCAGCCGCCGAGCTGCCCGGGGGACCGACTCGACATCTGCTCGATCTCTTCCCGCACCCCTGCAGGGTCGGTCCGGTCCCATCCCTGATACCGGTGGACCTCGGGATCGGTGCGGTAGGCCGAGATCGTCTCGGCGTCCTCCGGCCTCGAACGACGGAGCAGGAGCCGCTCGGTCTCGATCGGTTGGAAATGGTCGTCGGGATGCATCGCGCCCGAAGCGTAGCCGTCGCGCCGACGGCTCACCATGAGGACCGGGTGACGAGGACCGGATGACGAGGAACGGGTGACGTCCGTCCGGCAGACGGCGCACACTGTCGTGCGATGACTCCGCTCCCCGACGAGGCCGCCGATGTCTTCCAGGCCGATCCCGCCAGCTTCGTGGCCGCGCGCAACGACCTGGCCGCACGGCTCGCCGCCGAAGGCCGCACCGACGATGCGGCGGCGGTCAAGGCCCTGCGCAAGCCCACCGTGGTCGTCTGGGCGCTGAACCAGCTCCACGTTCGAGATGCCGAAGGCGTCACCGCGTTGCTCGACGCCGGCGCCGAGCTGCGAGCCGCCCAGCAGGCGGCGCTGTCCTCGTCCAAGGGTGGCGCCGAACGGCTGCGAACGGCGACGGTCGCCCGACGCGCGGCCGTCGCCCGGCTCGTCGAGTCCGCGTCTGGCGTCCTCACGGACGCCGGGCGCAGCGCCGACAATCAGGTGGGCGCGATGAGCAGCGCGCTCGAGATCGCATCGTTCGAGGCCGACGCCGGTCGCGAGCTCGCGACCGGCACGATGCAGCGGGTGCCGGACGCCCCCGGGGGGTTCGGCGAGGTGTTCGGGCTCACCGCGGTCCCAGACGACGGTGAGGAAGAAGCCGCGACCTCTTCGAAGACGAAGGGGAAGGCGAAGGCCCGGGCGAAGCCGTCCGCACCGGACCGCCGCGAACTGCAGGCCGACGTCGCGCGCTTGCGGCGCGATCGTGACGCGGCCGAGCGCACCGTGCGCAAGGCGCGCCAGACCGCCGACGGGTTCGCGCGCGAACTCGAAGGCATGCGCGAACGCCTGGCGAAGGTCGAGGCCAAGCACGCCGACGCCGCCGCGAAAGCCAGCGCGGGCGAACTCGACCTCAAGCGTGCCGAACGCGAACTCGCGAAGGCATCCGCCCGCCTCGAGGACTAACGATCCCGTCGTCGGCTGGCCCGCCCTTCGAGATGGTTTGAGATGCAGCGTTCCGGGGCATAGATGCGTTCGGGCGCTCCTGGAGGGTGCCCACCGACGTTCGCGCCAGCTTCACGGCGCCGGAAGGAGCATCATGCAACGCACAACCGGAACTGGATTCATCGGATTCGGTCTGGTGTTGATCGTGGTGGGCGCGATCTTGAAGTTCGCCGTCACCGCCGACGCCAACGGTTTCGACATCGCAACCGCCGGCCTGATCGCGATCTGGGTCGGTGTCGTGTCGCTGCTGCTGGGCATCTTGCTCGTGGTGATGGGCGGCCGACGTCACAGCACCGTGCGCGACAACGTCGTGCAGACCTCGACGGGCACCGAACACGTCCAGGAGCGCGACGACTACAACTCCGCGATCTGACATCCCTCGAAACAACGCACGGTGCCCTCCGCTGACATCACCGGAGGGCATCGTCGTTTCTAGGCGCCTGCCAGCCGCTCCACCAGGGCGCGTTCACCCGCGTCGAAGACCCGGCCGTCGCCCGCCGCCGCGTTCTCGGCGGCATGAACGGGCCTGCGGGTGGCGGGGATCGGCACGTGCACGCGTGGATCGGAAAGACACCAGCGCAGGAGCGCTTCCGGCCACGACGCGACGCCGAGCGGTTCGAGATCTTCAGCGGCGGGGGCATGGCGAAGGAGGTCACCTTCGCCGAAGGGCCGCATCGCGAGCACTCCGAGCCCCAGATCTGCGGCCAGCGGCAGGATGCGCTGCTCGGCCTCGCG
>DATLPI010000094.1:0-14205 GCA_035535815.1 Actinomycetota bacterium
TCTCGCCCGACGTGCGATCCACCAGGAGCACCCGGCCGGCTGCGGTCGAGAACACGACCGTCGGACCGTAGAGCGCCGGCGTCGACCAACTCCCACCCGCCCCTTCGAACCCGATCTCGCGCGCGTCGATGCTCCAGACCAGCGGATCGTCCGGCTGCTTCGGATCGAGCTTCATGAGCTGGCCGATCTCCTGGGAACGCTCGTTGAACCGTTGGTACTCGGCCGCCACATAAAGGAACCCCTTCGTGTCGAGCACGATCGAGGCATCCACGTCGTCGCCCACCCAGAACCGGAACACCTGTTCATAGGCAGTGCCTCCCGCGAGCAGGTCAGAGATGTCCCAGCCCTGCACCAGCCCGCCCGAGTTCGCGAAGTACACGACCCCCTTGCGGAAGGCGACCGAGTTCTCGATCGAGACCTCGCGGTCGCCCAGGTTGCCGAGCAGCTCGTCGTCGAACCCCGCGATCGTCGCGACGATCTCCGGGTCCACCGTCACCAATCCCTGCTCGTCGTAGCCGCGGTTGAGGTGGACCACGTACAGCCAACCGTTCTCGCCGCCCTCCAGGAGGTAGTCGCCGACGACGAGTGCGGCTCCGTCCCAGTCGTTGTTGCGCAACGGCAGCGGCACGGTGGTGTCGGCGTCGATGTCCCACAGCAACGTCGGCTCGGGACGGTCCAACGCGATCACGCGGAAGTGACCGTCCCGCGACCCCGCGTAGTACAGCGGGAACCCGTCCGGGTCGGAGGTGGCCGAGCCCTTCGCCAGGTCGCGCGTCACGTACGGCGTCCCGATCGGGTCTCCGGTCAGGCCGTCCACGAAGTGGTAGTTCGCGTCGTAGGCGCCCTCGCGAACCTCGATCACGCCGTCCGGCTGTTGGATCACGTTCGGCTGGCCCGTCCAGCCGGTGCCGCACCATTCGCTCTGATCCACGCCGAGGATCGAGTCCGAGCACAGCTTCACGTCGGTGGGACTCTGCCAACGGATCACCGGGTGCAACGGCACCGGCCCCTCCCCATAGTAAGAACGCGAGGCGTTGCCCCGGAACGTGGTGAGCCCTTCGATGGCGGTGTTGATGGGCGGAGGCGTCTTGATCGCGGCGGCGGCGCCCCGGGACGCCTCGCTGCGCTCTCCTTCATCGCCAGCGCGCCAGATCGTGGCACCCACGATGCCCACGACGAGTGCGGTCGCGACGGCGAGCACCAACGCGACACTGGGCTGGGCGGGTTGAGCCGGCGACTCGAACCGGTCGGCCATGGTCAGACCGGGTCGCCGGCCGATCGGTAGGACCCCAGGACCCGGAGCAGTGAGGTGTGCTGGGCCACCTCCTTGAGCGCCGCCTCCACGTCGGGGTCGTCGGCCGCCGCCATCAGATCCACGTAGAAGACGTACTCGAACGCTTTGCCTCGGCGGGGCCGGGACTCGAGCTTGTGAAGGTTGATGCCACGCTCAGCGAACGGCTGCAGCGAGGCGAGCAGCGACCCCGGGTTGTCGAGCACCGCCATCACCAGCGAGGTCTTGTCGGCCTGTCCGAGGTCGACCTGCTCGATCCCGATCGCCGCGAACTTCGTGAAGTTCTCCTTCTCGGTCTGGATGCGTTCGGCGAGGACGGCGAGACCGAGGTTCACTCCGGCTTCGACGCTCGCGATGGCGGCATCCTCACGGCTCCCACTCTCAGCGATCATGCGCGCGGCGCCGGCGGTGTCGTGCACCGGTACCGGTTCGATGCGCATCGACGAGAGGAACTCCTCGCACTGCGCGAGCGCCTGCCAGTGGGACCTCGCACGCTTGATCTCCTCCAGGCGGGCGCCGGGCACCCCGAGCAGCGCGTGGTCCACCCGCACCAAGGCCTCGCCCACGATGCGGAGCATGCTGGTGTGCTGGAGCAGGTCGTAGGTCTCGTTCACCGACCCGGCCTGGGAGTTCTCCAGCGGCACCACCCCGAACCCGGCCTCGCGACTGGTGACCCTGGAGAACACCAGCCGCACGGTCTCACACGGCAGAGGATCGGCGTCGGGGAAGAGCGAACGCAGGGCCCGCTCCGAATAGGCGCCCGGCTCGCCTTGATAGGCGACCTTCATGGAGGCAGAGCCTAGCAGCGGCTCATGGCGCGATCGTGCGTGCCATGGCCCCGGCCTAGGCTGTTCGGTCTCGGTCATCCGGCCCCAGGACCGATGCGCCTGGCAGCCAGACCTCGTAGCCTGATGGAGGGACACCCCGAGTCCTGAGAACGGACACCATGGCCACCACGAACGTCACTCCCATCAGCGACGACGTCTCCTCGATGCCGCCACCCCGGCGGCGTCGTTGGCTGCGCCGTACCGTCCTCGTGCTCCTCGTCCTCGGCGGGCTCTTCCTGGTCCTGCTGGGCATCACCGCCCTCGCCACCCTGGGGGTCCGAAACGATCTCGCAGACGGACGCAAGGCGATGCAGGAGGGACGCCAGGCCGTTTCGTTCGGCCAGCTCGACGCCGCCGCGGACGACTTCGAACAAGCGAGCGAACACTTCGCCGACGCCTCCAAGGGTGCCGACGGCGGCCTCGCCGGCCTCGCCGGCGCGATCCCCGTCCTGGGCCGGAACATCGATGTCGCCAGAGGGGTCGCCGAAGCGGGCACCGAACTCGCCGACGCCGGGACCCAGCTGGTAGACGCCGTTCGCACCCTGCCCGATGGGCTGGGCTCGCTCGCCCCTCAAGATGGATCGCTCCCCATCGATGCGATCTCGAGCCTCGGCGACGAGGTCGTGGCGGCCGAGGATCACGCGCGCGCGGCGCTCCGGCGGGTCCGTGACACCCCGTCGTCGCTGCTGGCCGGGCCGGTGGCCGACGCCCGCTTCGAGGCCGAACGGCAGGTGGAACAGGCGGCCGACGCGATCACCGCACTGCGCCTGACCCTGCAGGGGTTGCCCGACTTCGCCGGCGCCAACGGCGAGCGCACCTACTTCTTCGTGGCCGAGAGCCCGGCGGAGCAGCGTGGGACCGGCGGCATCTGGGGTGCCTACTCCATCGTGACGGCCAACGATGGCAAGTTCGAGTTCTCGAAGTTCGCGCCGATCCAGCAGCTCCCCGACCTCGATCCCGACACCCTGCCCCCGCCGAACCCGGACTACGCGCGGAACTACGACCAGTACGGCGGGGCCGGCTTCTGGCGGAACATGAACATGACACCGGATTTCCCCTCAGCCGCCCGCGCCGTGCTCAACGCCTACGAGGCCCACACCGGTGAGCGCCTCGACGGCGTGATGTCGGCTGACCCGTTCGCGTTGCAGGAGCTGCTCGCCGTGACCGGACCGACGACGGTGCCGGGCCTGGACCGTCAGATCGATGCCGACACGGTCGTGCCGTTCACCACGAACGAGGCCTACATCCGGTTCCGGGAATCCCGGGAGCGCAAAGAGGTGCTCGGCGACGTCGCCAAGGGCGTGTTCGAGCGCTTCCTGGGGATGGAGGAACACAACATCGGCCGCTTGCGCGCCGTCTCGTCGGCAGTGGCCGGCGGCCATCTCAAGGTGTACGCCGACACCGACACGTCGCTGCAGGACGCGCTGGTCCTGGCCGGCGCCGACGGAGGGCTCCGTGCCTCCGAACCCGGGGATGTCTCCGCCGTCATCGTCAACAGCGGCTCCGGGAGCAAGGTCGACTACTACGCGAACCGCGAGGTCGACTATGACGTCCAGCTGGGTGGCAGCGGCGAGGCCATCGCCACCACCGAGGTGCGGATCCGTAACGACGCGCCGACCTCGGGGGTCCCTGGATACGTGATCAAACCGCTCGCCGACGGCGACCCTGGCGACAACATCGCCCTCGTGACCATGTCATGCGCGCCGGGCTGCGATCTGCTGACGGCCGAGCGCAACGGCACCCCCATCGACGGTCTGCGATACGGCTCGGAGCTGGGCATCCCCTGGTACCAGGACTTCTTCACGATCCCTGCCGGTACGACGGGCTCCCTGCGCATGCAGACCAAGCTGGAGGACGTATGGGAAGGCAACTCCTCGGCGGGCACGTATCGCCTGACGTTCCTCAACCAGACGACGGTGCAGCCCACGCAGGTGCGGATCGCGATCCATGCGCCGTCGGGTCAGCGCATCACCTGGACCAGCACGGACATGGAGATCGACGGCGGGATCGCCGTGTGGGAGGGAACCCCCGGTCCACGCACCGAGTTGGAGGTCCGATTCGCCGCCCCTGTCCCGCTGCGGTGGTGGAGGGACGTGGTCAGGCCGCTCGGTGGCTAGCGGAGCACACCCCGCTCAGCGGTGAGCCGAACGGGGAGCAGGCAGGGCTCGCCCGCCGCGTCCGGGCATGCGAACACCCCGGTCGATGACCGGGGTGCTGCGTTCGGGGGGTATGTCGAGCGGTCTGCGGTCTTAGGCTTCCGTCGCGCTCCGGCGCCGAGCCACGAACAACGCAGCCACACCGAGCAACGCGAGGACGCCGACCACGATCACGGCGGTGGAGATGTTCCCACCCGTGAACGCAGTGCCGCCGCCAGAGCTCTTGACGATGGTGGTGGGGTCGGGCGTGGGAGGGTAGGAACTCCCTGCCAGAGCCGTCCCCGCCATCACCAGAACGGCGACGAACGCAGAAGCGATGACACCAATGGCACGCTTCATCGGTCGGTTCCCTTCTTTCCTGGTCGTTTGCCTTCCGGTTGTCACCGGAACTACGGAGCGAATGATAGGCCGAATGGGCTACCCCTTGCAACTGCCGAAAGGCTCAATCTGCCAGGAAATCTGACAGAACCACCGGGCCGACTTCGGGCCGTGACGCCCGGTGCCGATACATCATACGTGAAGCTCCGGGCCTCCACCCTCGATCGCATCGCCACCGCCTACGCGGAGGCGGTCGCATCCGGCGACTTCGAGAGCGCCGAAGGGTGGCTCGCGACGGCATCGTTCGTCGCCGAGCGTGAGGCCGAGCGCAGCGGTTCGCAGAGCCCTCGGCCCCGCGTGCTGGTGCGTTCCCGTCGCCGGTCCCACGGCTGAATCGGTCGGAGCCCACTCGCCCGCGCACCCACCCGTCGTTGCCCTCCGGCACGACCGCTCACGGTCGAGAGCGTTGACGTCCGGTGCCACCCTTACGCGATAGCAGTGCATCCACCGATGCCGCGAACCGGGCCACCGCCTCGGCCGCCGGATCCTCGGTCGCCAGATCGATCCTGAACCCCGATCCCCCCGCGTCCGCGCGTTCGAGCAGGCTCCAGAACGTGGGCTGATCGGTGGCCAGGTGCACCTGGCCCGCCGCCGCCACCCGGGTGGCGAACCGCACCTGGTGATCGTCGACGTGTTCGCCCAGATCGCTCCTGCGGGGCACCACGATCGGGACGTGGCCGGCCTCACGGGCGCCCATGATCGTGCCCGGACCGCCATGGCACACGACCGCCGTCGCCTCGGACATCAGAGCCGTCAGCTCGCCCACCGGCAGGAGGTCGCGACCCTCGGCCGTGGCCGGCGCCCGCGACGTGCCGTACTGCACCAGGACCCGGAGGTCGGGGTGAGAGGCCGCCCACTCGTCCGCCCAGCCCACGACCCGGTCGAACGGGTGATGGTCCGTGCCGACGACCACGAGCACGAGGCCGGAGCCCGGCGTGCTCACAGGAGCCGACCGATCAGCTGCGAGCCCGGGTAGAGGGCCTGCTGCTCGGGCCACTGGACGCAGAACAGATCCGTGAACGGCGCGCACAAGCGGCCCGTGAGGGTGCGCGAATCGATGCGGTCGTACACCTCGAGGTAGACGGTGGCCGAGCCCAGCAGCTTGGCGATGATGAAGAAGGGCACCGCGACGCCTGCGCCGTCTGACACCACGACGTCAGGGCGTTCCGAACGCAGGAGGCGCCAAGCGAGCCGGAGGTTGCGCAGGGCGTTGGGGATGTTCCGTGTCGTGGGGTAGTGCGCCCACGCCACCGTCTCGCCCGCCAGCAGCGACGTGGCATCGGCGGTGTCGAACGTCACCCATCGACGGTCGTGCTGCTCCCACCACGGCTTCAACCGGTACAGCTGCGTGAGGTGCCCACCGGAGGAGCACACGAACATGACCTTCAACGTGGTCCTCGCGTGCGGCTCAGTACGCCCCGCGCTGAGAGATCAGCACCGGGACCGTCTTGGCCAGGATGTAAAGGTCGTAGGCGAGCGACCAGTTCTCGATGTAGAACAGGTCGAGGCGCACGCAATCATCGAACGAGAGGTCGCTGCGACCGCTCACCTGCCACAGACCGCTGATCCCCGGCGGCACCTCCAGGCGGTCGAACTGCCAGTCCTCGTAGCGGGTGACCTCCTCCGGCAACGGCGGCCGGGGGCCGACGAGGCTCATGTCTCCACGGATCACGTTGATCAGCTGCGGCAGTTCGTCGAGGCTGTACTTGCGCATGACGCGCCCCACCCGCGTTACCCGCGGGTCGTCCTGCAGCTTGAACATCAGATCCTCGACACCGTGCTCTTCGCGCAGCGAATCGACCATGGCGTCGGCGCCCACATGCATCGTGCGGAACTTGAGCATCGTGAACGGGCGACCACGGTGCCCGACGCGCGGCTGGCGGTAGAGCACCGGACCGGGGGTGGAGAGCTTGACGGCCAGGGCCAGGGTGATCAGCAGGGGCGAGAGCAGGAGCGTGCCGATGCCGGCCACGACGATGTCGAAGGCCCGCTTGAGGGCGGCCTGCGTTCCGGTGAGCCGGACGGGACGGAGCGACAGCGCCGTGACGCCGCCGAGCGACTGGACCGCGACGCGGGATGACAGCACCTCAGGCAGGGTTGCGGTGACCCGCACCTCGACGCCCTCGAGACGTACGGCCTTGGCGACGTGCTTCATCTCATCGATCGACAGCGCCGAGGCGGCCACGAAGACGCACTCGGCGCCAACCTGGCGGATCACCTCGCGCAGGTCGATCACCGAACCCAGGATCGGCAGGTCGGGCAACGCTTCGTCACGGGCCTTGGTGGTGACCATGCCGAGCGGACGGAAGCCGAAGGACGGACGCTCCATCAACGTCGACAGGTGCACGGCCTCGGCGTTGGTGCCCACGATCAGCGTGGGGAACGACAGTTCGCCTTCGGCCTTGAGGTGGCCGATGTGTGCGTGCCACAGTCGCCGCGAGGCTAGGGCCGCCACGATCGCGAACGCCCACGAGAGGGCCAGCCATGATCGCGAGAACTCTCCCTTGGACCAGAAGGACAACGCCAAGATGCCCCCGACCCCGAGCGAGACCGCCAACAGGATCCGGCGGAACTCCTCGGCGGCGGTGTACCGGTAGGCGTCGTACAGGTGGAACATGGCGTAGACGACGAGCATCGCGAACGGGGCACCGGCCAGGAGCAACAAGAAGTCGCCACTGGGAACCTCGATCCCGAAGCGAACCCAGTAGGCGAGCAGCAGCGCCACCGCGATCGACAGCACGTCGGTGAGGGCGATCAGGCGGTACAGGCGGGTGTAGCGCTCCCGCGCGGAGGTCCCCCGCTCGACGATGACGGTGACGTCGTCGACACGGTAGGAGCGCGGTTCATCGGCGGCTCCCATGTCTTCGATGCGTCCCTGCACGGTCCGTCCCATCTCGCTTCACCGGTCCGCGGGCTGGTGGTCGTTGCGACCGGGGGACGCCAGTTGCCGACGTGACCCGCAGCCAGACCCGCGAAGGGGGAAGTGTTCCCTCCCCTGTCTGGGGGACGATAACCGGTCTAGCACCGGTGTGCTATACGGCGAAGGGGTCGTCTTTGGCCTACATCAAGGTCACGAAGACCTAGGACCGATGGAACAGGGCCCGGGCGCGGCGATCCCAGCCTTGCGAGGCTGGGATCATCGGGCGTTCGCCGGGCCAGATCCCGGCCCGACGTCACCGGGGAGTCGCCGGAGATCGGGTTCGGATTATTTGAAGAGCTGGGTCACGATGCGGATGGCGCCGGGGCCCACGATCACGACGAACAAGGCCGGCAGCACGCACAGGACCAACGGGAACACGATCTTGACCGGCGTCTGCTGCGCCTTCTGCTCCGCCCATTGACGGCGCTTGATCCGCAGCTGCTGAGCCTGGGTCCGCAGCACGCTGGCGATCGAGACACCGAACGCGTCGGCTTGGATCATGGCCAACGCGAAGGCGTTGAGCTCTTCGACGTCGGTGCGGTCGGCGAGATGCCGGAACGCCTCCGAACGCGGCACGCCCAGCTGGATCTCCTGGAGCATGCGCGCGAACTCGGCCGACAGCACGCCGGGGACGTTCTGCACCACCTGGGCGATCGAGGCGTTGAGGGACAGCCCCGCTTCGACGCTGATCGTGAGCAGGTCGAGGGTGTCCGACAGCGTGCGCAGGATCTCCTTCTGTCGCTCCTCCACGCGGCGGTTCAGCGTGGAGTCCGGCACCACGAAGCCGACGAACGACAGCAGACCGACCGCCACGAACGAGATCAACGGCGCGGGCCGGAGCATGACCGTCAGCACGAGTCCACCGACGACGCCGAGCACGGCTCCGATCACCTTGAAGGCCATGATCCGCTCGGCATCCCATCCGGGGGGAGCACCGGCGAGCATGATCTTCTTCGCGATCCGGTCGCGGGTGTCGAGCGGGGTGACCCTTCTCGCGATGCGCCCCGCTCGCGACACGATCGGCACGAGCACCCGCTGACCGAAGTTCTCGTTGAGCTGATGGTCGCGGAGGTTGACCGACTCGTTCGTGCTGACGTGGGACTCCAGGAGTCGCACGGCACGCTTCTTGTCGGACATGCTCTGTTCGACGGCCAAGCCTCCAAGCACGACGGCGAAGAAGGCGGCCCCAACGGCGAGTACGAGCCAGATCTCAGACATCGATATCCACGATCTTCCTCATCCAGAAGACCCCGAGCACCAGCAGGATGACCGCGACGCCGACCATGAACAGACCCATGCGGGTCGTGAACAACAGGCCGATGTACTCGGGATTGACGATGAACATGTAGGTCGCGATGCCGAGCGGCAGCAGGGTCAGCACCCAGGCCGACAGGCGGCCTTCGGCGGTGAGCACCCGGATCTGCCGGCGCATCTGTGCCCGTTCACGCAGCGTGTCCGCGACGTTGTCGAGGATCTCGGCGAGGTTGCCGCCGACCTCACGCTGGATGTTGACGGCCAGCACCGCCCACTTGAAGTCGCTGCTGCCGACGCGTTCGGAGAGGGCCTCCAGGGCATCGTCGGTGGAGCGGCCCAGACGGATCTCGGCGACCACGCGCTGGAACTCGGTCGCGGCCGGTTGCGGGATCTCCCGCGCGACCGCGTCGAGAGCCTGCATGAAGCTGTGACCCGCCCGAAGTGAGCTCGCCAAGATCGTCAGGACGTCGGGGAGCTGTTCGCGCATCCGTTCGGTGCGCTTGCGCAGCGCCGCGCGGAGGGCGGCCGTGGGCGCGAACCCACAGATGGCGGCGATCAGCAGCGCCAGGAGCGGGTTCCGCATCAGCGCCGCGCCGATCACGCCGCCCACGAAGAAGGCCACCACCGACAGCACCACGAATTCACCCGAGCGGACCTTGACGCCGGCCGCCTCCAGTTCGGCATCCAGCCGCTCGCTGAACCCACGGGACTCGGCGAACCGGCGACCGAAGTGCGTGACGCGGTCGGGGATCCAGCCCTGCGTGCCTTCCGAAGCCTGCGACACCGGCTGCCGGGGAGCGCCGGTGACGGCGGCCACGCGGGTCGCGATCTCGCGGTCCTTCCTGGCGCGCGCGGCGGTACCGAGCATGAGCCAGCCCAGCGCGAAGACCGCGCCACCCACCAGGGCGGCCAGCACGATCTGGGCGACCGGCGAACTCCAGAACGATGCGGCGATCGCGCCGATCATCGGCCCTCCTTCGGGTCGAGGGCGAAGGTCTCGGCGTCGAGGAAGACACCGCGCTCCGCCATCTTCTCCAGGAACATGGGCCGCAGCCCGGTGGCCTTCATGTGGCCCTTGAACTTGCCCTCCTCGTCCAGCCCGGCGGCGAAGTCGAACACGAAGATGTCCTGCAACGTGATCACGTCGCTCTCCATGCCCGCCACCTCGGTGACGTGGGTGATGCGGCGCGAACCGTCCTTGAGCCGCGACTGGTGGACGATCAACTGGATCGCCGAGCTGATCTGCTCACGCACCGACCGCGGCGACAGGTCCATGCCGGCCATCAACGTGATCGTCTCGAGCCTGCTGAGCGAGTCGCGCGGGGAGTTCGAGTGGACCGTGCTGATCGAACCGTCGTGACCGGTGTTCATGGCCTGAAGCATGTCGAGGGCCTCGGGACCACGACACTCACCGACGACGATGCGGTCGGGCCGCATACGCAGCGAGTTGCGGACCAGGTCGCGGATCGAGACCTGCCCCTTGCCCTCGATGTTCGGCGGGCGGGCCTCGAGGCGGACCACGTGCGGCTGCTGCAGCTTGAGCTCGGCCGCGTCCTCGATCGTGATGATGCGCTCGTCATCAGGGATGAACGAGCTCAGCACGTTCAAGGTGGTCGTCTTGCCGGCGCCGGTCCCTCCGGACACCATGATGTTGATGCGGCCGCGGACGCACGCGTCCAGGAACTTGGCCGTCGACGAGCTCATCGTGCCGAACTCCACCAGGTCGTCGGCCTGGTAGGGGTCGGCGGAGAACTTCCTGATCGTCAGGGCCGGGCCGTCGATCGCGAGCGGCGGGATCACCGCGTTGACACGCGAGCCGTCGGGCAGACGGGCGTCCACGTACGGGCTCGCCTCGTCGACGCGACGGCCGACCTTGCCGACGATCTTGTCGATCGTGCGACGCAGCTGCTGCTCGTCGTGGAACTTCGTGCCGGTCCAGTAGAGCTTGCCCGCGCGCTCCACGTAGATCGTGTCCCACTTGTTCACCATGATCTCGGTGACTTCCGGGTCACGCACGTAGGGCTCGAGCGGCCCCAGGCCCAGCACGCTGTCGCCGATCTGGCGAACGATCAGCAGCTTCTCTTGCGCGGAGAGCGGGCCTTCCTCTTCATCGAGGAGCTCGCGCAGCCGCTGGTGGACCAGGCCTTCGAGTTCGTTGTCGGACAGGGTCGAGTCGTAGAGCCGTGGGCCGAGCACCTCGACCAGGCGCTCCTGCACCTTGACCCGGACCTCTGACATCCGGTCCTTCTGCTGGCTCTTGGCCAACCTGTCTGCGAGGGACATCTGGGGAGCCTCCTTGGGTCTCGTGTGCTAGCTCTTCGCGAACAGACGCTTCTTCTTCTTGGGATCGGCCGTCGGGCTCGAGGCCATCTCGTCGCCCGGCGTGCCGGCGAGGAAACGTCCCGCGAGCTGACGCACCGCCACCGCCACCTCGGACGAGGGCTCGTCGAGCACGACCGGACGGCCCTTGTTCAACGAGGTCGGCACGAGCCGGCTGGACGGGATCATCGCGTCGACCTGGATCTTCATGACCCGCTCGACGTCGCTGGCATCCAGGCCGACCTTGGAGTCGGCGCGGTTCAGCACGACCCGGAACCGCTCGCGCGGCAATCCGATCGTCATCAAGGTGTCGAGGGCTTTGCCCAGGTGCTTGACGCCGACCACGTCGAGGCCGGTGACCAAGCAGATGATGTCGCTGAGGTCGAAGCACACGAGCGCGGAGTCCGAGTAGTCGACCGACGCGTCGACCACCACGTGCGGGAAGTCGTTGCGGATCGCGCGCAGGAACTTGCCGATCGACTCTCCGGCGGGCGCCTCGGCCGCCGGGTCGATCGGAGCGCCGAACGCCCACAGGTGATCGCCCACCTGCTGACCCACGTTGCGGACCTGTTCGTGGCTCGCGCCCTCGCCCAGAGCCATGAGGTCGGGGATGCCCGTGGCCGGCTCGGTGCCGAAGTAGGTGAAGACGTCACCCATGTCGAAGTCGAGGTCGACCACGGCCGTGTCCTGACCGGTGATCTCCGCGATGGCGCAGGCCAGGTTCGTGGTGAGGAAGGTCTTGCCGGCTCCGCCCTTGGACGAGAACACCGACATGATCCGGCCCTTCTGGGACTGGAAGCCTTCCGAGCGCGCCACATTGACCGAGCGCAGGTTCGAGGCCCACACGATGGCGCGTTCGACGGCTTCACGAAGCTCCTCGTTGCCCTGGGTCATGTCCACGACGTCGCGGATACCGGCCCGCATCGCGGCAGGCAGCAGCCCGTTCCACGTGTGGTCCCGGACCAGCACGATCGCCGTGCCCGGTGCCTGACGACCCACGAACTCGGCGAGCCCGAGCGCGTCGGGCTCCTTGACCTCGGGCGACAGGACCAGGACCTCGATCGGGTTGAAGGCGTGGATCAGGAGCTCTTCGGCCGCGGTGGCGGACTGAACCCAGCCCACCTCCTCGGGCTCGATCTCCAGGGCACGCGCCAGCTGCTGGCGGAACGACTGGGGGGTACCGACGGCGACAACACTCGGCTCATTCATGACTTCTGTCCCAACACGCGATCGAGGGGGATCACCGAGAAGGGAAGGGGGTGTCCCACTTCCTCATCCGGTGGGAGCAGGCCGATCCAGATCCGGCCGTTCTCCTGGGCATAGACGAGGTTCTGTGCATCCTGCGGCGTGAGGTCGAGGGTCAGGGTGACCGGCTCGTTCCCCGACTGGCTGCTGCCTTCGGTGGTCACGGGGTTGACGACCTCCAGGACCCGGACCGCCGGGATCAAGGTGGTGGTGAGGGTCGGGAGCGTGGCGGTCTGCACGTTGGTGGGCGCCTTCGCGATCTGCTGCTGCGGTGTGCCGCCCGGCAGGAACTCCGGCGAGTCGAAGGTGGCGTAGACCACGATGGACGAGCCGCGCGTGATCGAACCGTTCACCGCGGCCTGGTCGTCGACGCGGATGGACACGGCCACGTTGCCGTCGCTGATCCCGAGGGAACCGCCCTGCGGCGCCTCGCCGCTGGAGAGCCGTCCGACCGGGATCTGCTCGTTCGCCAGGATCGGCGCCGTGCTCGTGAGCCCTCGGAGCTGCGAGGGGTCGCTGATGGCGCCGTCGACGACCGCGTCGCTCGGCACCCGGAGCGTTGTGAACGCGCCCTGGTCGATCAGCGGATTCAGGTTCGTGTTGGCGGGGATGTCCTGGGAGGCCACGACGACCTCGCTCAGGGATCCGCCCGTGACGGCGTCTTCTTTGACGCCGTTCGTATAAAGGATCACCGCTGCGGACGCCACGACGGCGAGGACCACAGCGATGGCGACCACCAGACCGCGTGACCTCATCGCCCTTCGCTCCTTTCCATGTTCTTCAGTTCTCTTCGGGGCAGGTACCGAGCTCGAGATCGCACAAGGCGAACGCGCTCACCCCGAAGTCCTCGCCCTCGCCGATGGTTCCACCGGTGGTCGAGAATCCTCGCCATTCCGTCACCAGACAGATCGCGTTGGGGTCACTCGGGTGGATCCCGCACGCCCCCGCTGTTCCGTTCATCGACCAGCCGTAAATAATCTTGAGGTTGGTCGCCGCGGCGGTTCGCCACGTGATCGTTCGTGCCGTGGCGTCGTACCAATACGCGCAACCAGCGGAGAGATCTCCGGGCAGGCACTGCGTGTACGGAGAGCCCTTCTTCGGCGCTATCACGACCGTCCCCGCCGCCACAGAATCCGGCGTGCTGGTCGGGCATCCGCCGCCCGTGCCGTAGGACGACGACAGGCTCCACGTCTGGCCCGTGGTGAACGCGCTGATCGCCGGCGAGCAGGAACCGGTAGGCCCGGTCGACCCGATGGCAGCCGGGTCGTTGCCCTTGTAGACCTGGGAGATCAGCAGCTTGGTGAACCCGATGATGTCGTACTTGTCGGGCGTGGACGGACACGGCGAGACGCTGCCGCTCTTGCCCAGTTGGCCGTCGCAGTCGTTGACCGGGAAGAGTTTCGTCTTGCCGATCTCGTCGTGGAGCGTGCTCCAATTCGAAGTGGAATGACCCGTGTCGTTGCAGACGTAGGTGGGCTCGGTCCCCGGAGGGGTGCCATTGAGGGCTCGGATGTCGGGATAGCCGTTGACGATCCAGTCCCGACGATCCGAGGAGCCGGCGTTGTGGCAGTTGGTGCCGGCGTCGACGTCCCACTGGCTGAGGTTCATGAACCCCCAGTTGGCGGCGCCGAGGCTCGAATCGCCGTTGTTGTACCAGAAGGCGCAGGTGTCACCGATCTCGATCCCGTCGGGGACCTTGCAGACGCCTTGGAGGTAGCCGGAGTCCAGCACGATCGGCAGGGCGTATCCCCCGGCGGCGGGTCCCCACGCGGCGGTCGCCGCCGTGGTCACCGACCCGTGGTCGCCGAACCCGAA
>DATLPI010000095.1:0-17707 GCA_035535815.1 Actinomycetota bacterium
CACGGTCTCCTCGATGGTTGGAGGCACCGTGGTCGACGACACCGCGCTGGCCTGCACAGAGATCGAGGTCACCCTCGATTCGCCGCTCGCGCAGGGCGAACGCACGACCCTGAGCATGGACCTGGAGATCGACGTCCCGGCGCGCAACGATCGGTTCGGCTACCACAACGGCCTCGCGCTCATGGGCACCGCCCTGCCCACCCTGGAGGTGCACGACGACCAGGGCTGGCATCACGACCCGTTCATCGATCTGGGGGAGAGTTTCTACTCGATCGTGGGCCGTTACCGCGTCACGCTGAACACTCCCGAGGCGCTCGACACGCCGACCTCGGGCGTCGTGGCGTCAAGCACCACGCCGGTGCCGGGCCGACGCGAGACCACCTACGTCGCAAAGGATGTGCGCGACTTCGCGTGGGCTGCCGGCCGGCTCAGGCGCGTGGTCGGCAGCGCCGGCGACACCCGTGTCGTGGTGAGCTACCAGGACGACGCGATCTCGGCCAGCGAGGCGAGGACGGCGCTGCGGAACGCCGAACGGTCGCTCGACACGTTCTCGAGCTCGTTCGGGACCTTCCCGTACCGGGAGATGGACGTCGTGCTCGCAGGGTTCGCGACGTTCGGCGGCATGGAGTACCCGACGATCATCTTCACGAACCCCGATCGATTCACGGTGAGCCATGAGCTCGCCCATCAGTACTGGTACGGCATCGTGGGCGACAACGAGTTCGCCGAACCGTGGTTGGACGAATCCTTCGCTACCTGGTCGCAGTACCTGCCGTTCGGCGCTTGGAACAACTGCTCGAACCAGCAGGCCGGCCTCACGGCCGACATCACGAACGACATGGCGTACTGGAACACCCACACGAACCAGTACTGGGTGATTTACAGCGGGGGTGGCTGCCTGCTCGCCAACCTGGCGCACCGGTTCGGCACCACTCGCTTCGTCAACATCCTGGAGCACTATGCGGCCGATCACTGGCTGGGCGTGGCGCGCACCACCGACTTCAAGGCGACGATCGAGGCCGCGGCCGCCAAGCACCTTCCCGGCCTGGACATGGACGCCTACTGGGCCGCGTGGCGGGTGAACTGACCGGCCGCTCCTGGGACTAGGATGGGCACGCACACGCACAGGCACGTCGGATCGAGGGAGGCACCGTGAGCGCCAAGAGGGTCGTGGAGCAGCTGACGCAGGTGCCGCTGTTCTCCGACTGCTCCAACCGCGACCTCCAGACGATCGCGCGCGTGGTCAAGGACATCGACCACCGCGCCGGCACGGTGATCGCCCGGGAGGGTGAACCCGGCGTGGGGCTGTTCGTGATCGTGGACGGCGAGGCCGAGGTCACGATCGGCGGCAAGAAGAAGGCGACCTTGGGGCCAGGAGAGTTCTTCGGCGAGATCGCGCTGCTGGACGGCGGCCCTCGTACCGCCACGGTGACGGCCGTCACCGACGTGAAGCTCCTCGGCCTGACCGAATGGGTGTTCCGCGGGCTGATGCAGGAGCACCCGTCGATCGCGATCAAGACCCTCCAGCAGATGGCGGGCCGGCTGCGGTCGGCCACCAAAGCCGCCACCGCCTGAGCGAGCCCGAGGTGTCGCGCCTGCGACGACCTGACGGCTGCTCGCTCGCTTTCCAGGTTCACGGTGCCCCCGACGCCGCATCGATGATCCTGCTCGAGGGACTGGGCGGCGACATCCCCGGTTGGCGCCGGAACATCCCGCACCTGGCCTCGACGCTCCGCGTGGTCGCCTACGACTTCCGTGGCAACGGCGACTCGGACGAACCGCCGGCGCCGTGCACGATGTCCACGTTCGTGGAGGACACGGTCGCGGTGCTCGACGAGCTCGGTGTCGAGCGGGCGCACGTCTACGGCCAGTCGTTCGGTGGCATGGTGGCCCAGGAGCTCGCGCTGGCCCACCCCGATCGGGTCCGGAGCCTGATCTTGGCCTGTACGCACTGTGGCGGAACCCACGTCGTGCCCGCGCCTCGGGATCCCGTGCCCAAGCACGAGCCGTGGCGTTCCTTGTACGGGCCCGGGTTCCCCGACGCCCATCCCGAGCACGTCGCCGAGGACCTGCGGATCGGAGCGCGGCAGCCCCGCCATCCCGTAGGCGGGCGACGACAATGGGAGGCGATGCAGGCCTTCGACACCTACAACCGGCTCCCGGCGGTCGCGGCGCCCACGCTGGTGCTGCACGGCACCGAGGACCGCCTGGTCGCTCCGGGGAACGCCGAGGTGCTGGCGTCGCGGATCCCAGACGCTGAGCTGTACTGGCTGGAGGGCGCCGGCCATCTGTACCACTCGGAGCGAGCCGACGCCGCGGACGCCGCGGTGCTGGACTTCATCGCCCGGCGGGCGCCGTGAGCGAGGCTCCCCGGGACGTTCGCGAGCTCGCCGAGCGCCGGGCCGAAGCGCGTGCCTCGAAGGACTTCGCCCGGGCCGATGCCCTCCGCGAGACGATCGCCGAGGCCGGATGGACGGTGGCGGACGAGCCCGGAGGATGGAGCCTGGAGCCGGTCGTCACGACCACACCCGAGGCACGTCTGCTGCGCGCGCAGGACGTGCCGTCCTTGCTGACCGAACCCGCGACCGCGGACGTCAGCCTCCACTGGGTGTGCGAGGGCTGGCCGGAGGACATCGCTCGAGCGGTCGCGTCGTTCCGTGCCCACGAAGGGGAACGCGACGCGCGCTACGTCGTGGCCGACGTCACCGGCACCGACCCCGGTGCGTTCGGCGACGACGTCGAGGTCATCGCCCTGGAGCCGGGAACCGGTTGGGCCGCCGCTCGCAACGCCGGGCTGCGCCGGACGACCGGGCGCCTCGCCCTGGTCCTGGACGGCTCGATCGAGGCGGCCGGGGACGTGTGGTCACCGTTGGAGGACGCGCTCGCCGATCCCGGCGTGGGGATCGCCGGGCCGTTCGGCATCGTCACCCACGACCTCCGCGAGTTCGAGGACGCGCCGGGACCGGGCGACTGCGACGCCGTCGAGGGGTACGCGATGGCGATGCGCCGGGAGGTCCTCACGGAGGTGGGGCTGTTCGACGAGAAGTTCCGCTGGTACCGGACCGCCGACATCGAGTACTCGTTCCGGGTGAAGGACGCCGGGCTCCGCACCGTCGTGGCGCCGGTGCCCGTGATCAAGCACGAGCATCGGATGTGGTTCGAGACCGAGCCCGCCGAGCGCGCGAGGTGGTCCAAACGCAACTACTACCGGTTCCTGGATCGCTGGCGCGACCGCTGGGACCTGGTGCTGGACCCTCGCCCGCCGAAGGACTGAGGGAGCGGACCGACGGCTCAGTCGATCGTGGGCATGGGCGGGGCCGGCGGCATGACGATCCGTTGTCCGGCCACCCGGTTGCGTTCTGCCTGACGGGCGTCCTCGGCCACGGCAGCGGCGGCTTCGTCGGCCTTCTCCGCCTCGCGCGCGAGCGTCGCCGAATCGGGGATGGGCTTCGTGCCAGACGTGTAGGCCTCGAGTTCCTCGCCGTCGATCGTTTCGACCACCAGGAGGAGCTCGCCCAGTCGGTCGAGCAGGTCGCGATGTTTCATCAGCAGGCGCTCGGCCTGGTCGTGGGCCTCGCTGAGCAGGCGCGAGACCTCTTCGTCGATCTTCTCGGCGGTGCCGCTGGAGATCCTGGGACCGCTGCTGAAGAACGCGTTCGGGTCATCGTGACCCAGCGAGAGCGGGCCGACCTTCTCGCTCATGCCGTACTCGGAGACCATGGCGCGGGCGATCTGCGTGGCCTTCTCCAGGTCGTTCTGCGCGCCGGTGGAGATCTCGCCGTAAACGAGTTCCTCGGCGACGCGGCCGCCCATGGCGTAGGCGAGGGTGTCCTTGAGCTCGGGCTCGGTGGCGAGGAAGCGGTCCTCGAGCGGGCGGGTCATCGTGAGACCGAGGGCCGCGGTGCCGCGCGGGATGATCGTGATGCGGTGCACCGGGTCGAGGTTCTCGGAGTAGTGGGCGACCAGCGCGTGACCCATCTCGTGGGAGGCGACGCGGCGCTTCTCCTTCGGACTCATCACGCGGGATTTGCGCTCCAGGCCCATGGAGGATCGGTCGATCGCTTCTTCCAGCTCGTCCATCGTGACGGCGTTCTTCTCGCGGCGGGCGGCCAGGAGCGCGGCCTCGTTCACCACGTTCTCCAGGTCGGCGCCGGTGAAGCCGGGGGTGCGCGCGGCGATCGTGCGCAGCTCGACGTTGGGGGACAGGGCCACGCCGCGGGCGTGCACGCGCAGGATCTCCTCGCGACCCTTGAGGTCGGGGCGATCCACGACCACCTGCCGGTCGAAGCGACCGGGCCGGACCAGTGCGGGGTCGAGCACGTCGGGGCGGTTCGTGGCGGCCATGATGATGACGCCCTTGCTGGCGTCGAACCCGTCCATCTCGACCAACAGCTGGTTCAGGGTCTGTTCGCGCTCGTCGTGCGCGCCCAATCCTGCGCCACCGGCGCCGGCGCGGCCCTTGCCGATCGTGTCGATCTCGTCCAGGAACACCAGGGCCGGCGCCTTCTCCTTCGCCTGCTGGAACAGCTCGCGCACGCGCGCGGCGCCCAGGCCCACGAACATCTCGACGAACTCCGAGCCGCTCATGAAGAAGAACGGCACGTTCGCTTCACCGGCGACGGCGCGTGCGAGCAACGTCTTGCCACACCCAGGAGGCCCGAGCAGGAGCACGCCCTTGGGGATGCGCCCGCCCAGCCGCTGGTACTTCTTCGGGTTGGAGAGGAACTCGACGATCTCGCGGAGCTCTTCCTTCGCCTCGTCGACGCCAGCGACGTCGGCGAACGTGGTCTTGAGCTCCTTACGGTCGTAGATCTTGACCTTGTTCTTGCCCATGTTCAGCGCGCCCGTGGCGCCCGAGCCCATCCGCCGGAACACGAACCAGTACACGGCGAACATGATCAGCAGGAACGGCAGGAAGTTGAGGATCACCGACAGCAGCACGCTGGGCTGCTCGAAGGTGTAGACGATGCCGGCTTCCTCGAGCGAGTTCGTGAAGTCGCCACCGGGCGTCACCAGCACGTTGGGCGAAAGCGGCGTCGTGAAGTCTTTGGTGCCTTCGTCCGTGGAGATCTGTCCCGAGACCTGGTTGTCGGAGATGCGCACGGGGTGATCGTTGTCCGAGATGATCTTGCCGTCGGCCACCGCCGTCTGGAACTCGCTGAACGAGATCTTGTTCGTGTTGGTACGGGAGAGCACCGAGTTGAACAGCAGCAGGGCCACCAAGATGATGGGCACGATCAGCCAGGGTGCGAACCGGGGCTTGGGGGCGCCGGAGCCGCCGCCCGGGTCCGCGTTGGGCCGGCGTCCGAAGGGTGAGCGATCGTTGTCGTTGTCGGGCATCGTGCACCAATCTTCCCACCCACCTGCGACTTCGACAGGCACGCCGGCCGAAGTCCCTGGTGAGCGCCATGATTCCGTCACATGGTCCTGCCGTTCCATCGGCAGGGTCGAGCCCCGTCTGGATGCGGGATACTTGCCGCTCATGGCCCAGACCGAAGCCCCCGACGACCAGGCGTTGCGCGAGCGGTTCGAGCGCGATGTGCTGCCGTTGTTGTCGAACCTGTACGGAGCAGCCCTGCGCATGACGAGGAACCCGTCCGACGCCGAGGACCTGGTGCAAGAAACGTATCTGCGCGCCTACCGCGGGTTCGGGGGATTCAAAGAGGGCACGAACCTCAAGGCCTGGCTCTACCGGATCCTCACGAACCAGTTCATCAACACCTATCGCAAGAAGCAGCGCCAGCCCCAGACCGTCGACGGGCCCGACGACATCGACGAGTGGTACCTCTACGACAAGTTGGGCGGCCGCAACGTCGAGACCTCGGCCGAGAACGAGGTCCTGGACCAGATGCCCGACGAAGACGTGAAGAAGGCGCTGGAGTCGCTGCCGGAGAACTTCCGCATGCCCGTGCTGCTGGCCGACGTCGAAGGATTCAGCTACAAGGAGATCGCCGAGATCATGGACACGCCGATCGGCACGGTGATGTCTCGCCTGCATCGGGGAAGGAAAGCGCTCGAGAAGGCGTTGTGGGACACGGCGCGACAGCGAGGACTGGTCGATGACTGACGGCAAACCCAAATGCGTGGAGACCCTCCGCGAGATCGAGGCCCTGGTCGACGGTGAGCTCGACACCACGGTGAGGGTCCGCATCGAGGCTCATCTGGTCGACTGCCCTCCCTGCATGGATCATGCGGAGTTCCGCCGGCACCTCAAGGTGATGGTCTCCACGAAGTGTGCCCAGCACGACGTTCCTCCTGAGCTGCGCGCCAAGGTCCTGCGGCTCCTGCAGGACGACCAGCCCGCCGGGTGATCCGCTCCTCGCGGCGCCATCGGTCGCGGAGCTAGGATGCCTCCGAGCGAAGGGGTGAAGACCGTGGAGCTGGGAACCATCCTGGGCGTGTGGGCCCATCCGGACGACGAGACGTATCTGTCCGCGGGGCTGATGGCCGCCGCGGTCGACGCCGGTTCGCGGGTGGTGTGCATCACCGCCACCAGGGGTGAGGGCGGGTCGATGGACGAGGAGCAGTGGCCACCCGAGTCGATGGCCCAGGTTCGTGAACAGGAGCTCATCAAGAGCCTCGCCGCGATCGGCGTGACGGAGCACCACTGGCTCGACCTTCCCGACATCGACATGGACACCTCGCTGCCGGAAGCCGGCGCGCCGATGGTGCGCGAGATCATGGAGCAGGTGCAGCCCGACACGGTGCTCACGTTCGGGCCGGACGGTATGACCGGCCATCAGGCGCACATGTCCGTCTCGCGATGGGCCACGGATGCGTTCACCAAGGTCGCACCGCCGGAGGCTCGCCTGCACTACGCCACGATGACACCCGCCTACGTGGAGGAGTTCCGCGAGATCTTCGAACCGCTCGGCATCTTCCGCCCGGGAACCCCACCCGTGACACCGCCGGAGCAGCTCTCGATCGATCTTTCCCTCGACGAGGCCGCACTCCATCGGAAGTTCCGCGCGATCTCCGAACACGAGAGCCAGATCGGTTACATCGTCGACGCCGTCGGGGCCGACGTGTTCCGCCGTGAGATGGCCAACGAGTGGTTCCGGCTGGCCGCGGAGCAGGCCTGAGCATGGCCGAACGCCCCGAACCCGTTCGCGATCTCGACTGGAGCGCCGAACGCGGGCGCGGGTTCGTCGACGCCACGGCCGACATCTGGCAGGAGGTCCTCGCCGGGATGCGCGAGCGGCCGGTGGCGAGCCGGATCACCGCCGAGCAGGTTCGCGATGCGGTGGCGATCCCGGTTCCCGACGAGCCCATGGCCGAGTCGGACGTGATCGCCTACCTGCGCGAGGTCGCCCTGACGTGGTCGATGTATCCGGGCCATCCGGGGTTCATGGCCTATGTGTCGGGGGCCGGCACCGTGCCGGGATCGGCCGCCGATCTGCTCGCATCGGGACTCAACATGAACCCAGGCGGATGGCTGTTGGGCCCGGCCGCCACGGAGATCGAACTGCATCTGTGCCGTTGGTTCGCGCGCGACGTCTTCGGCATGGGCCCGGCCGCGGGGGGTGAGCTCACCTCGGGCGGCGCGATGGCGACCATGATCGGCCTCAAGGTGGCTCGCGATCACCGCGCCGGCTGGGATGTTCGCCGGGAGGGCGTCGCCGCGGGTCCGCCCCTCGGGTTGTACCTGTCCACCGAGACCCACGTGGTGAGCGACCGCGCTGCCGACACCTTGGGCCTGGGTGCCGCGAACGTCCGGCACATCGCCGTCGACGAGGGCTATCGGATGCGGGTGGACGAGCTCCGTGCGCAGATCGCCCGTGACCGCGAAGACGGCATCCGCCCGATCGCCGTCGTGGGCACCGCGGGCACGGTGTCCACCGGGGCGATCGACCCCTTGGACGAACTCGCGCAGGTCTGCGCCGACGAAGGACTGTGGCTGCACGTCGACGCCGCCTACGGCGGGCCGGCGATGCTCGCCGACGACCTGCGCCCGCAACTGGTGGGGATCGAACGCGCCGATTCGGTGGCCTTCGATCCACACAAGTGGCTCTACACGCCGCACTCGGGGGGATGCCTGCTGGTGCGCGACATGGAGGTGCTCCGCGAGAGTTTCGACGCCTACGCCGCCTACACGGTGCAGGACAAGGATGCTACGGGCCACGGCGTCGACCTTGGCCGCTACGGCCCCAGCTTCAGTCGCGGGTTCTGGTCGCTGCGCGTGTGGGTCTCGCTGCTGGCGCACGGGCGCGATGCGTACGCGCGACGGATCTCCCACGATGCGGCGCTGGCCCGCTACCTGGGTGCACGGGTCGAGGAGCGCGACGACTTCGAACTGTGCGCCCCGGTCGGATTGTCGATCGCGTGCTTCCGGTTCGTGCCGCCGGGGCTGCCCGCCGACCTGGACGCCGATGCGCGCGAGGCCTACCTGTCGGCGCTCAACCAGCGGATCATGACGGGGATCCAGTTGGACGGCCGGGTGTTCTGCTCCAACGCCATCCTGGAGGGGCGGTTCACCCTGCGGATCTGCATCGTGAACTTCCGCACCGAGGCCGACGAGATGGACCTCGTGCTCGACGTCGCGGCCGAATTGGGAACGCAGCTCGATCGCGAGATGCGGCCCTCGCTGGTGGATCGTCCGGCATGAGTCCGTCCTACGCCCTGCTCGGGTCCGGGGAGTTCGATCCCTGGACCGAGTCGGTCGATCGTTGGATCCGGGACCGCACGGGCGCGGCCACCGGTCCCGTGCTGATCCTGCCGACCGCTTCGGCCGCCGAGGGCGACGAGGTCTTCGACATGTGGGCGGACAAGGGACTCGACCACTACGGGCGACTGGGCATCGAGGCATGCGTCGTGCCGCTCAAGACCCGAGGAGATGCCTCCCGAGACGACGTGATCGCGATGCTCGACGGCGCCGCCGCGGCCTTCTTCTCGGGTGGCAACCCGGCCTTCCTGGCCTCCGTGCTGCTCGACACGCCGTTCTGGGCTGCCCTGCGCTCTGCGATGGATGAGGGGCTCGCGTACGCGGGGTGCAGCGCGGGTGTGGCATGCCTCGGTGACACGGCGCTCGACAGCGCACGGAAGGAGTTCGATGCCGACCTGTGGAAACCCGGACTGGGGGTCTTCCCCGGGTCGTGGTTCGGTCCGCATTGGGACGCGCTGGACGGGTTCGCGCCGGGGTTCACGGATTTCATCCAGGCCTCGGTGCCCGAGGGCAACCGGCTGGTGGGGATCGACGAGAACACGGCCATGGCGGGCGACGGTCGGTCGTGGTCCGTCCATGGGGTGGGTGGCGTCCATGTGCTCGAGGCAGGTGCGTGGACCTCGCACCCGCCGGGCTCGGCGTTCGAGCTGTCGCTGATCACGGAAGGAGGGTGACTCCTGTGTCCACGGACACGTTCTTCCATGCACGGAGCCGGGAGCTCCAGGATCGGTTCGACACGAGGCGCCTGGCCGATCGCATCGAGGAGGTCCTGCTGCACGACCGGTTCGACGCGAACGACCGGGCGTTCGTCGAGTCGCGCGACATGTTCTTCCTGGCCACGGCCGACGAACAGGGGCACCCGCAGGTGTCCTACAAGGGCGGCGACGTGGGATTCGTCAAGGTGGTTGACGATTCCACGCTGGCGTTCCCGAACTACAACGGCAACGGGATGTACCTGTCCATGGGCAACATCGCCGCCAACCCGCACGTCGGCATGCTCTTCATCGACTTCGAACGCCGCCACCGGATGCGGGTGAACGGCGAGGCCTCGATCCAGCTCGAGGATCCGCTGGCCGACGCCTGGCCCGAGGCGCAGTTCGTCGTTCGCGTGCAGGCTCGTGAGATCTTCCCCAACTGCCCGCGCTACATCCACCGCATGCAGAAGGTGGAACCCTCCGCGTTCGTTCCACGGGAGGACTGCGTCACGCCCATCCCGGGGTGGAAGCGGAGCGACTGGGCGGCCGACGTGCTGCCGGTCGACGACCCGGCCCGCGACCCGAACGCCGAGGTTCGCGGTGCATGAGGAGGAACGATGCCTGAGGTGACCGTGGCGGCGGTGCAGGCCACGCCGGTGTTCCTGGACCGAGACGCCACCGTGGACGTTGTGGTCGCCCGGACGAAGGAAGCGGCGAAGCAAGGGGCCGGGCTCATCGTGTTCCCGGAGACGTTCATCCCCACCTATCCGGACTGGGTCTGGCGTTCGCCGGCCTGGGACGGGGGGTTCGACGGGCTGATGGACCGGCTCGTGGACCAGGCGGTCGTGGTGCCAGGGCCCGCCACGGTGGCGATCGGCAAGGCCGCGAAGGCGGCGAAGGCCTACGTCAGCGTCGGCGTGAACGAACTCGGGGACAGCGGCACGCTCTACAACGCCCAGCTGATGTTCTCGCCCGACGGATCGCTGATCGGCAAGCACCGGAAGCTGATGCCCACCGGCGGTGAGCGCCTGGTGTGGGGGATGGGCGACGGTTCGGACCTGGAGGTGTACCAGACGCCGTTCGGCCGGGTGGGCGGGTTGATCTGCTGGGAGAACTTCATGCCGCTGGCGCGGACCGCGATGTACGCCAAGGGCGTGGAGATCTGGACGGCGCCGACCTGGGACAACGGCGAGAACTGGGTCGCCACCCTTCGTCACATCGCCCGCGAGGGACGGGTGTTCGTGATCGGCGTGACGATGTTGCTGCGCGGGTCCGACGTGCCCGCCGACGTCCCCGGGCGTGAGCTGTGGGGCGGCGAGGAGGACTGGTGCAACGACGGTTGGTCGGCCATCGTCGATCCCGACGGCCAGCTGCTGGCCGGCCCGCTCGTGGGGGAGGAAGGCATCCTCACCGCGACGATCGACACCGCGCGGCTGCGCTCGGAGCGATACAAGTTCGATCCGGTCGGCCATTACGCGCGGCCCGACGTCTTCACGCTCACGGTGAACGAGGCACCGAAGCCCACCGTCACCGACTGAGCAAACGGCAACGCTTCGGTAGGGTTGGGCCATGGCCACCAAGCCCGCGCTCACGCGCAAGAGCCCGATCGAGGACCGAGCCCCCGCGATCATCCGGATCTTGTCGAAGGCCTATCCCGATGCCCACGTCGCCCTCAACTTCACGAACCCGCTCGAGTGTCTGGTCGCGACGATCCTGTCGGCGCAGTGCACCGACGCGAAGGTGAACGAGGTCACGGCCACCCTGTTCGTCAAGTACCGCACCGCGGCCGACTACCTCGCGCTGCCCGAGGACGAGCTGAAGGCCGACATCAAGCCCACGGGGTTCTTCAACCAGAAGGCGACCTCGATCCGCGCGGCCTGCGACCGCATCGTCACGGTCTACGGCGGCAAGGTGCCCGACACGATGGAGGACCTGCAGACCTTGCGCGGGGTCGCGAGGAAGACCGCCAACATCGTGATGGGCAACGCGTTCGGCACGGTCGAGGGGATCGCCGTCGACACGCACGTGCGCCGCCTGGCGAACCGCCTGGGGTTCAGCGATGAGTCCGACGCGGACAAGGTCGAGCAGGACCTGATGCGGTTGGTCCCCCGGAAGCGGTGGTTCGATTTCACCTACGTGCTCATCGATCACGGCCGCGCGATCTGCCAGGCCAAGAAGCCGAAGTGCGCCGAGTGCCCGGTGAGCGACCTGTGTCCGTCGAGCTGGGCGTGAAGCGAGGGCGCCGTGCGCCGTCAGCCGACGCTGACGAGTTCGCCGGCGTCGTCATCGGCCGGGGCGGATCCGCCGCCCACGGTGCTGGCCGCGGCGGCCTCGCGACGTCGCTGCCGCCGGGCCTCGCGCCGGTCCTCCTCGCCCACGCCGCCCCACACACCGGCGTCCTGGCACGAGTCGAGCGACCATTCGAGACAATCGGCGCGGACGGGGCACTCGTGGCAGACCGCGATGGCGCGCCGGGTCTGTTCGACGGCTGGGCCGGTGGTGCCGATCGGGAAGAACAGCTCGGGATCTTCGCCGACGCACCTGGCCCGCTGGATCCACCACATCTCGGCGGGGTCTCGCTTGAACTTCGGTTCAATCATCGTTCACCGTTCGACGAGCGGGGACGGGGCAGCTTTGAACGAGGGGGAGCGTAATGTCTGAACGGCCGTTCAGTCAAGACCATCCTCTGGTCGTCGCGCATCGTGGGGACTCCGCCACGTACCCCGAGAACACGCTGGAGGCGTTCGAGGCCGCGATCGCAGCCGGCGCCGATGCGATCGAATTCGATGTGCGGCTCACCGCCGACGGAGCGCCGGTGCTGATGCACGACGCCACCGTGGACCGCACGACGGACGGGCGTGGACCGGTTCGGTCCCTGTCCCTCGCGCAGATCGGCGCGCTGCACGTCCAGGCGAACGACGGCCCGGCCCACGTGCCAACGCTGCTCGAGACGCTCGAGTTCGTGTCCGACCGCATCGGGATCGACGTCGAGATCAAGAACATCCCCGGCGAACCCGACTTCGACGGCCAGGGCCAGCCGGTGGTCGAGGCCGTGCTCGACACGCTGATGACGGTGGGGTTCACGGGCCCGGTCATGGTCACGAGCTTCAATCCGTGGTCGGTGGCGTGGGCGCGCGAACGGGAGCCGCAGCTCATCACCGGGCTGCTCACCGAGCCCGGCGTGGAGGCCCCGGTCGCGCTGGCTTTCGCCCGCGAGCAGGGGCATCCATGGGTGCTGCCGTTCTCGGGGATGGTGACGGCCGCGGGTCCCTCCTGGCCCGCGGACGTGCATGCGCTCGAGATGTCGCTGGGGACCTGGGTGGTCGACGACCGCGCGGCAGCGTTGGCGCTCATGCGATCGGGGGTCGACGCCGTCGCCACGAACGATCCCGGGCCCCTTGTGGCGGCGCGTCGTGAGGCGTTCGGCTCGTGATCTGGCGGCGCAAGCGGTTGCCCGAAGACCTGGAGGGGCCGTTCGAGGCGTTCGGCGCGGTGCTTGCCGAGGTGGAGCCGGCGAAGGCGGCCCTCACCGAGGTGATGCCCACCACCCGGATGCCAGGTGTTTCCCTGCCGGACGCCCTGGTCGAGTTCGAGGCTCGGCTCGCGACGGCCGATGCCCTCATGCCCGCATGGCGCCGCCCGGAGGTGGAGCAGGAATGGGTGGTGTGCGACGCCGGCCTGCGAGCGGCGTCCGAGCGGGCTCGCCGCTTCCGTGAGGATCCGCCGGAGCTCGGCGGGTTCGAGGGTCTGATCTGGGCCGTGGAGGAGCTCCTGGATCCGCTCGAGCCGTTCCGGGCTGCGGCGGAGCGGTTCCGGGGACTGAAGGTCTCGTGAAACCACGCGGCGCCCGGATCCGTCGCGGCGGTACGCTCTGGCCATGACGCCGCCCTCCAGCCTCCCCGTCGGCCAGACGGTCGAGATCCGCGCGGCCGAGGCGCCCTCGGCAGCGCCCATGGAAGGCCGCTTCGTGCGGCTCGTGCCCGTGGAGCCGGGGCACGCCACCGCGCTGTTCGCGGCCTCACACGGCGACGAAGTCACTGAAGCCATGTGGACCTATATGCCGTACGGACCGTTCGCCGACGAAGACCAGATGCGGACCTGGCTCCAAGGCATCGCCGGATCCAGCGATCCCCGGTTCTTCACCGTGATCGACCTCGCGACCGGTGATCCGGTGGGCGTGGTCAGCTACCTCAACATCGTGGCGCCCGACCGGCGGATCGAGCTGGGTCACATCTGGTACGTGCCGGCTGCTCAACGTGGCCGGGCGAACACCGAGACCGCCTATCTGCTGATGCGCCGGGCCTTCGACGACCTGGGGTACCGGCGGGTCGAGTGGAAGTGCGACGCGCTGAACGCCCGGTCGCGCGCCGCCGCCGAACGGCTCGGGTTCACCTTCGAGGGCGTGTTCCGCCAGCACATGATCGTGAAGGGCCGCAACCGTGACACGGCGTGGTTCTCGATCACGGACACCGAATGGCCGGCCCGTCGTACGGCGATCGAGACCTGGCTCGCGGCCGACGATCCGGGCTCGATCTCGCTTCGGGATCTCACGGCCGCCCGCTGACGCCCTGCCGCACCGCTCGCCGTTCCCTATCGTGGTGAGGCCATGACCGTCGTCAGCCTGATCGACATCGAGAAATCCTTCGGCTCCTGGCCCGTGCTGCGGGGGGCCGACCTCGAGGTGGGCGAGGGCGCGCGCATCGGCATCGTCGGGCCCAACGGCGCCGGCAAGTCCACGATGCTGCGCATCCTGTCGGGCGAGGAGACCCCCGGGGCCGGCGAGGTGGTCCATCGCAAGCAGCTGGTGGTCGCCACCCTGGAGCAGAACCCGGACGGCGACGAACGGACCGCCGAACAGACCGTGATGGCCGCGCGCCCGGACATCGCCGCGCTCGACGCCGACCTGCGCGCGGTGGAGTCGGAGCTGGCCAGGCCCGAGGTCGTGGCGGACCTGTCGAAGATGGATCGCGTGCTCGTCCGTCAGCAGGAACTGCTGGACCGTTGGGTGGAAGCCGGCGGTCCCGGCCTGTCGGGTGAGGCCCGGAGCCTGCTCGTGTCCCTCGGCATCGAGGGGACCGACCTCGACCTGCCGACGACGTCGCTCTCGGGCGGCCAACGCAAGCTGGTGGCGCTGGCGGCCTGCCTGATCCGGCAGCCCGGCCTCCTGCTCCTGGACGAGCCCGAGACCCACTTGGATGCCGACCGGCGCGCGCAGCTCGAGGCGATCGTCGCCGAGTTCCCCGGGGCCGTGGTCACGGTCTCACACGACCGGTACATGCTGGACGAGACCGTCTCGCGGATCGCCGAGCTCGAGGACGGCGTGATCACGATGTGGCCGGGCAACTACAGCGCCTACGCCGTGGCCAAGGAGATCGCCCTGAAGCGCCAGGCGCAGCTCTACGTCACCCAGCAGAAGGAGATCGCGCGATTGGAGGAGGCGATCAAGCGCTTCAAGGACTGGGCCGACCGCGTCGTGAACGAGCGCCACATCAAGCAGGCACGGAACAAGCAGCGCCAGATCGACCGCATGGACAAGGTCGACAAGCCGGTGTTCGAACGGCGCAAGATCGCGCTGGAGATGCGGAGCGCGCAGCGGGGCGGCAACAAGATCGTGACCCTGCGGGACATCTCGGTGGCCTTCGACGACGACCCGGTGCTGCTGGACCTGTCGGTGGAGATCTACCGCGGCGAGCGCATCGGCATCATCGGCGCGAACGGGGCGGGCAAGTCGGTGCTGGGAACGGTGCTCGCCGGCCTGCGGGAACCCGATGCCGGAACGCGGTGGGCCGGGCCCGCCGTGCAGATCGGCTACCTGGCTCAGGGCCACGAGACCGAGCCGCCGCATCTGACGCCGATCCAGTTCGTGCGCAACACCAAGCCGATGTACGAAGAGGATGCGGTGGCCCTGCTGGGTCGGTTCCTGTTCCGCTATGACCAGATGCGGCAACCGGTGGGCACGTTGAGCGGTGGCGAGCGAACCCGCCTCCAGCTGTGCCTGTTGATGCTCTCGGGCGCCAACTGCCTGCTGCTGGACGAACCCACGAACCATCTCGACATCGAGTCGATGGAGGTGCTCGAAGGGGCGCTGGAGGGCTACGACGGGACCGTGATCGTGATCAGCCACGATCGCTACCTCCTGGACCGGATCCCCGACCGGATCGTCGAGGTGCGAGACGGGCGGGCCTTCTCCTCGCCCGGCGGCTACGACGATTGGCTGAGCGCGCGCCAGCAGGTGCGCGCGTGAGCGACCGGTTCTCCCGGTCGCTCGAGGCACTCTCGGGCGAGAGCGCGGCGGCGGAGGCGGCGTTGCGAGCCTTGCCCGACGCGGCGTTCGACCGGCCGACGCGCTGTACCGCCTGGGACGTCCGCGGCCTCACCGGACACATGCTGCGAGACGTGGATCGGATCGTGGATTACGTGGCGGCGCCTGCGCCGTCGGAGGCCGACGCCACCGGGGCCAGCTACTTCACGCGATACGACCCCGTCGCCGACGCCCCCGACGTGGCGAAGCGCTCGATCGACCGGGCCGCGGGCTTCGCGACGACCGGCGAGCTCGTGGAGGCGTTCGCCGCCACCTGGAGACGCGCCATCGACCTCGCCCGCGCCGAGGGCCCGGGCCGTCTCGTGGAGGTGTCATGGGGACCCACGATGCGCCTGGACGACTACCTCGACACGAGGGTCCTGGAGATGGCGGTGCACGGGCTCGACCTCGCCGATGCGCTCGGCGAACCCCCGTGGCTCACGCCCGAGGGTGGGGCGATCGTGCGCGACATCCTCACCACGTTGCTGGGCGGTGCCCCGCCTGCCGCGTGGGACGACGTCGAACTCGCCGACAAGGGCACCGGACGGGCGCCGCTCACCGAGCAGGATCGTGCGGCACTCGGTGAGGCCGCCGGCCGGTTCCCACTGCTGGCATGAGCGTCCGCCAGCTCCGAGCCATCGAAACTGAGGTCACGAGGTGCCGGGCGTGTCCCCGATTGGTGGCCTGGCGGGAGCAGACGGCCAGGGACAAGGTCGCCCGCTTCGCCGATCAGCCGTACTGGGCGCGGCCGGTGCCGGGGTTCGGCGACCCGGAGGCCCGCGTGCTCATCCTGGGCCTGGCGCCGGCCGCCCACGGCGGGAACCGGACGGGCCGCATCTTCACCGGCGACCGATCGGGCGACTTCCTCTACGCGTCGTTGTTCCGCACCGGCTTCGCGAACCAGCCCACCAGCGTCTCGCGCGACGACGGCTTGGTCCTCCGTGGAGCGTTCGTGTCCGCCGTCAACCGGTGCGCGCCGCCCGCCAACAAGCCCACGCCGCAGGAGCGCGACCAGTGCCTGCCGTTCCTGGAGCGGGAGATCACCGCGCTGGCCGAGCTTCAGGTGATCGTGGCGCTGGGCTCGTTCGCATGGGACGGCGCGCTTCGAGCACTCCGGGCCAACGGCGCACCCGTGCCTTCGCCCAAACCACGGTTCGGTCATGCGGCGGAGACGCAGGTCGGACCGATGACGTTGCTCGGGTGCTTCCACCCGAGCCAGCAGAACACCTTCACGGGCAAGCTCACCGAGCCGATGATGGACGCGATCTTCGATCGAGCTGCGGCGCTGGCGCGCGAGCGTTGAGCCGAACCTGACACGGGAGTAGCGTGGGCATCTCGAGCCCATCCCGAGGAGGTCCGCCATGGCACGCCGCACGACTCGGATCCTGGCCGCCGCGCTCTTCGCCGTCCTGCTCGTCGCGCTTCTCGCCCCTGAGGCCGGCGGTTCCTCGCTGGTGATGCGTCGGGGATTCACGTGCACGGTGGTGGGCACCCCGATGGGAGAACCGCTGCACGGCACCCCCGGACGCGATGTGATCTGTGGGCTGGGCGGCAACGACGACCTCCGGGGACTCGGGGGCAACGACGTGCTCCTCGGCGGCAACGGCGGAGACTTCCTGAAGGGCGGAGCCGGCGACGACCTCGCACGGGGGGCCGAAGGCCGCGACACGCTGATCGGTGACGGCGGCGACGACCGGCTGTTCGGAGGGGGCGGCATCGACGACGGCACCGGGCTGATCGGCGACGACCTGCTCAACGGCCAAGGCGGCAACGACTCCACGCTGGACGGCGGACCGTCGGGCCTGGACGTCGTCCGCGGCGGCCCGGGCAACGATGCGTGCGTCGCCACCGTCGACGGGGCCGGTGACGACGTGGCATCGGGCGGCCCGGGCAACGACACCTCCTTCACCGACCCCGGGGATGTCCGCCACACCCTCGAGCACGAAGCGTCCTGCTTCGCGGAGTAGACCCGCAGGTCGTTCCCCGGGAATAGCCGTGTCTCGGCAGGCGCTTACCATGTCCGCATGGGTCGACACCGAAGCTTCTTCG
>DATLPI010000096.1:0-4820 GCA_035535815.1 Actinomycetota bacterium
GTCGTGTTCGTCGACATCTCCGGCTTCACGAAGCTCTCCGAGAAGCTGGCCCGCAAGGGCAAGGAAGGCGCCGAACAGGTCACCGAGGCGATCGAGTCCTGTTTCACCGAGCTGCTCGCCGTGGCATACGCGAACGGTGGCGGCCTGCTCAAGTTCGGTGGCGACGCGCTGTTGCTGTTCTTCTCGGGCGAGGGGCACGCGGTTCGGGCCGGCGCGTCCGCCGTAGGGATGCGCAGCACCCTGCGGACCGTCGGCAAGATCAACCTGCCGCGCGCCAAGATCCAGCTGCGCATGTCGGTGGGCGCGCACAGCGGTTCGTTCGACTTCTTCCTGGTGGGGGACTCTCACCGCGAGCTGATCGTGGCCGGCCCCGCCTGGACGCATACGGTGCTGATGGAGCACGAAGCGATCGCGGGTCAGATCCGCGTGAGCAGGGACATGGCGGCGCAGTTGCCCGAAGGATGCCTCGGCCTGGCCGAAGGGCCGGGCTCGCTGCTGATCCGGGAACCCTCCGGGGTGGAACCGGTCGAGGACGAAGCCCGCCCGGATCTGGCGACCGACACGATCGCAGGATGCCTGTCGGGCGTGTTGCGCGCCCACGTCGCCGCGGGCGGAGGCGCCCCCGAACACCGGCAGGTGGTGACGGCCTTCCTGCGCTACTTCGGAACCGACGAGATGCTCGCCAAGCATGGTGCCCAGGACACCGCCGCGGCGCTCAACGCGATGGTGAGTTGCGTGCAGATGGCCGCCGACGAGCAAGGGGTGTGCTTCCTCGGTACCGACGTGGATACCGACGGCGGCAAGATGATCCTGACCTCGGGGGCTCCGGTCAACACCGGTAGCGACGAGGAGCGCATGCTGCTCACGCTCCGGCGGATCGCCGATACCGACCTGCCGCTGCCCCTCGGCATCGGCGTGAACCGCGGAGGCGTGTTCGCCGGTGACATCGGCCCGTGGTACCGGCGGACGTACACGGTGATGGGGGACGGCGTGAACCTGGCCGCCCGGCTCATGGCCCAGGCAGGCGCGAACGAGATCTACGCGACGGCCGAGGTGTTGGAGCACTCGGACACGCGGTTCGAGGTGGCCGAACTCGAGCCCTTCGCGGTGAAGGGCAAGAGCAAGCCCGTGCACGCGTGGTCGGTGGGGGCCGCGACGGGATCGCGATCGCGCGAGGCGCCGCTGGAACGGTTCTCGCTCGTGGGGCGAGACGCCGAGATGGCGGTGCTCGACACCGCCCTCGAGCAGACCCGCGCCGGTGAAGGGCGCCTCGTGCAGGTCGTCGGGGAGCCCGGGATCGGCAAGACGCGCTTGCTCGAAGAGGTTCGTGGCCGCTCCGAAGGGTTGATCCTGCTGCGGGCCACGTGCGAGGCCTACACCGCCTCCACGCCGTACATGGTGTGGCGAGAACTGCTGCGGGAGCTGCTCGACCTGGGCTACGACGATCCCGACGACGTCGTGCTCGACCGGCTGTACCCCGCCGTCGCGAACGCCGATCCCGAGCTGCTCGCATGGTTGCCGCTCATCGGACGGCCGTTCGGCATCGAGATCCCCGCGACGCAGGAGGTCGAGATGCTGGGCGAGGAGTTCCTGCGCGCCAGGCTGCACGAATCGGTCGCCACGCTCCTCGACCTGATCCTCGACGAGCCGGCGCTGATCGAGATCGAAGACGTCCACCACATGGACGACGCCTCGGCCGACCTGCTGGGCTACATCGCGGACCATCTCGACGGGCGCCCGTGGCTGTTCTGCGTCAGCCGGCGTCCGGGGGCGAAGGGGTTCACCCACGAAGCCACCGCCGGATCCATGATCGTCGAACCCGAGGCCCTGTCGGCCGACGGGGCGATGCAGCTCGGTGGCGCCATCGCCGAGCTGCACCCGCTGCCGCCCCACGCGCTGACGACGGTGGTGGAACGATCGGGGGGTAACCCCCAGTTCCTGCATGACCTGGTGCTGGCCGCCGCCGCCTCGGGCGGGGCCGAAGGGTTACCGGACTCGGTGGAGTCTGCGGCGATGGCTCGCATCGACCGGTTGGCGCCCCAGGATCGCGCCCTGGTCCGCCGCGCGTCGGTGCTGGGCATCAGCGTGCCCATCAAGTCGCTCGGCTGGGTCCTCGATAACGACTCACCGCAGCCCGACGCCGCCACCTGGGAGCGCCTCTCGGAGTTCTTCGAGCAGGAGGGCGACGGCTACATCCGGTTCCGTCGGGCGCTGTTGCGCGACGCGGCCTACGAAGGGTTGCCCTTCCGGCTCCGGCGATCGCTGCACATCGCGGCGGTCGACCACCTCGAACGCGAACCCGGTGGTGTGGAGGAGGAGACCGAGGCGCTGTCCCTGCATTCCTACCTCGCGGGGCGGTTCGACAAAGCGTGGGTCTACGGACGGCTGGCCGGCGATCGTGCACGTGACCTCGCCGTGCCCTCGGAGGCGGCGCGCTTCTATCGACGAGCGCTGGATGCCGCCCGAAAGACCGAGGCCGGCTCCGTGGCCGAGGACGATCTCGCCGACGTCACCGAGGCGCTCGGCGAGATGCTGCTCCGTGCCGGCGAGCTCGACGAAGCCACCCGGATCTTCGCCGAGGCGCGGAAGATGCACGACGCCGACCCGGTCGGGCGAGCCAGGTTGCTGCTGCGCGAGGCCTACGTCGCCGAACGCGTGGGACGTCCGGATCTGGTGGTGCGACGGGCGCGCAAGATCGCGACCGAGTTGGAGGGGATCGATTCGGCCGAAGCCACGGAGCTGCGCGCCCAGGCCGCGGTCTCGCTCGCGGCGGCCCGCCATCTCCAGGGCCGCGCCGAGGAATCCGTGCGCATCAGCCTGGACGCGATCCGGGAGGCCGACACGGTGGACGATCGCAAGGCGCGCGCCGACGCCTACGTGGTCATGGACTGGGCCCTGCTCGACCTCGGCCGGTACGACGAGGCGACGCATCTCGAGGAGGCGCTCGAGTACTACGAGTCGATCGGTGACTTCAACGCCGCGGCCTCGGTCCACAACAGCATGGGGGCGCTCGCCTACTTCCAGGGGCGTTGGGGAGAGGCGGTCGGCTACTACGACCGGTTCATCGAGACCAAGGAACGGCTCGGAGATCCGGTGCACGCCGCCAGCGGCATGTTGAACGTGGCCGAGGTGCTGTCCGATCAGGGGCGATGGGACGAGGCCGAGGAGCGGCTCCGTGTGGTCCTGCGCGTCGCCCGCGGCGCCAAGGAGGAGAACCTGGCCGCCTACGCCACGGCCTACCTCGGCAGGGTGCTGAGCCGGGCGAGCCAGGGCGGCGACGGACAGGCGCTGCTCGAAGAGGCGTCTGCATCATTCACCGCGCAGCGTGCCGACCGCGAGGTGGAACAGGTCCGCGGCTGGCAGGCCGAGCATGCGATGTTGGAGGGCAAGTGGAGTGAGGCCCTGGCCTCGGCCGACGAACTCGTGGCCGACGGTGCCGATGGCGCACTCGTGCAACGGATCCGGGGGGTGGGGCTCGGGAGACTGGGGGCCAGCGATGCCTCCCAGGAAGCGCTCGGCCTCAGCCTCGAGCGCGCCGAGGAGGAGGGTTCGTCGTTCGAGCGGGCCCTCACCGAACTCGCGTGGGTCGACCTGTTCCCGGACCAGGGGAGCGATGAGCGACGCCGGAGCGCCGAGGCCCTGCTGGAGGGCCTCGGCGTGGTCCGGATCGCGGTTCCGTCGAGCTAGCGGGTGAGCCGGGGGTCGCCCGCTCCGAAGTAGCTCTCACTGAGCTGGAGCATCCCCGCGTTGGGCCCGGTCTCGAACAAGGTCACGGTCTGGTTGGTGATGCACCAGAACTCGCCCGAGGGCACGTCCGGGTAGTTGTCAGCGTCGGCACCGTCGGCCAGGCAGAACTGCATGTCGTGCGATCCATCCTCGCCGGTGTAGGAGATCTGCGTCTGCGGCACGGGGTTCACGGCCGTTTCGGCGACCCACTCGATCGACATCCGGAACGCCGAACCTTCGATGAAGGGCTTCTGGATGTCGACGGCGTCCTCGGTCACGGTGATGGTGATCGGGATGTCTTCATCGCAGGCGCCGGTCTGACGCTCGAGGTCGACGCTGTCGGCCGAACCGCCGGACTGCGTCGGGTAGCTGTCGCCGCCGTCCGCGTCGCATCCGAGGACCGCACCCGCCACGTTGAACGAGTTCGAGGTGGCCGATGTGAAGTTCGGGGCGGACGCGGTCAGCGTGTAGGTGCCGGTCGCATCCAGCGCGAGGTTGGTGAACGTGGCCGCTGCGGGGCTGCCGCTGGTCGCGACCGGGCTCGTTCCGGTGAGGTGACCGCTCGGGGTGGCGGCCATCGCGACGTTGACGCCGCTGACCGGCTGGGAGGCGCCGTTCAGCGCCCGGACGCTGACGCCGCTCGGAGCGTTGATGGAGTCACCCACACCAGTGTCGGCGGGCTGGTTCACGAACTGGAGCGAGCAAGTGCCGGTCACGGTGGTCTTCTGTGCGGTGCCCGGGTTGTTCAGCGCGAAGTTGACGGAGCCGCTGAAGTCGTTCGTTGACTTCCCGGCCGAGGCCCACGATCCGGTCGGCGTGCCGCACGGCGCCGTCGCCGTCACCGAGATCGTGAAGGTGTAATACAGCGCTAGGTTCAGGTTGGTGACCTTCACCTTCGTGGCGGTCTGGGTGATCGTCCCCTTCGTCGTGGTGGCGCTCACCTTCTGGAACCCCGGTGGAAGGGTGAGTTCGACCGAGCCGAGCTTGTACAAGCTCAGGTTCTTGTAGGTGGCCGAGAACACGCCGGTGGCACCTGACGCGACCGATGACGGCGAGACCGTCAGGTCGTACTTCTTGGCGAAGGTTGCGTTACT
>DATLPI010000097.1:0-4990 GCA_035535815.1 Actinomycetota bacterium
TCGCCGTTCCGCGTGGAGACCGCGCGTCTGGCGGCGGGGCAGGCGGCCGTGGCCTCCGTGGAAGGCGCGTCGGCGTAGCTGCGCTCAGTCGTGCTCGGGCACTCCGAGGGTCTTCAACAGGCCCTCGGGGTCGCGCAGCCCGAGTCCGAGCACCTTCACGGTGACCGGGAAGATCGCGGTGCGGGCTGAGGCCGCCGGTTCCAGGCCGAGTTCGACGATGCCCAACGACGAGCCGTTCACCAGCCACCGCCCCCGGAAGTTCGAGTGCACGCCCACGGCCCACGGTTCGTCGGGGGCCCGCCGCGCCCACTGGATCGACGCCCGCGAGATCGTGGCTCGGAACGCCCATCCCATCCGCACGTGCAGGGCATCGGGCGTGAGCCGAACCTCCGCGTGCCTTGGGCCGAGGAAGAGCGGGACGAACAGCCACGTGACCCGCGGGGAGTAGCGAACCGGGAACGCGCCGTCGTCCACGGGGGGCACGCTACCCCAGCGCGGGCGCCGCGTCTCAACCGCACTGGAACCGTGACCTCCGTCACGGCGCGGCGCCCGGCACCGGCGTAGCCTCTGCCGTCCTCCCACCTCCCCCGGACGCAGGAGGTGGACATGGTTCCTTCTCGCAACGAGCCCCGCGGGCGGCGCAGGGTGGTGGTGGCGGGCGTGGTGGCCGGCGTGCTCGCGGGGATCGCGGCCGGTGCCGCCCTCCTCGGCGGTGCGACGCCCCCGGCTTCCGGCGGCCCGCGTCCCGAGGTGCTGCACGCCGCCCCGGCGATCGTCACGGCCAACAGCCCCGTCTCGCTGGGCGCTGCCACCGTGTGCACCAAACCCGAGGCCGCGTCGTGCGCGGTCAGCACCGCGGTCGCCTACGTCCGGCCCGCCGGCACCGACGGATGGTCGCGCGTCGATGGCGAACCATCGAGCGGTGGGTACCGGTTCACGGTGCCGCGCGACCTCGTCCCGGCCGACGGGTTCTCGTACTGGCTCCAGCTGGTGACCCGTGACGGCAGCAGGATCGACTACCCGCCTGCGGGTCAGACGGCTCCCTTGCGGGTGCTGACCACCGCGCAGCTTCCGACCCGCACGGTGGCCGAGGCGCTGGACTGGGATCATCCGCGTTCGCCCGACGGGCAGGCCCTCCGGGTCACCTACGGCGGCGGCACGCAGCAGGTGGGGCGCATCGCGGGCAGGGGTGACCTCGCTCCGTCCGGGCCCTCCAGCTTCGACGTGGGGCCGGACGGGTCGATCCAGGTCGTCGACTGGGTCCACGGCCGCCTGCAGGTCTTCGACGCCAAGGGCTCCTACCGGCGCTCCGCGGCCCTGCCGTTCGATGAGCCGATGGACGTCGCGATCGGCGCCCAAGGTCAGGCCTATCTGGCGACCCTCGGCATCGACGCCCGCGTCGTCGAGATGTCGCCCGCCGGCGAGGTGGTGGGCCGCTACCCCGTCGCGTACGGCGTCAGCGCCCGCATCGGGGCTGCTCCCGAGGGCCCCCGGGTGTTCGTCGGCCCCAACCAGTGGGCCGCGGTGAGCGTGCACCGGGGGATCCCGCTGTCGGCCGAGGACCAGTCACGCCTGCAGACCGCGTCGGTGCCCCAGCCCGATGGGGGTGTCGGCATCGCGTCTCCGGTGGGCCGGCGCCGGTTCGCGGCGGTCTGGACGCGACCGGACGGCAGCCGCGGCGGGGCCGTGGTGACACTCCCGCGCGGCACGCAGGTGGGATCGGATTACCTGGTGCAGGCCCTGCCCGACGGCGGTGCCGTGGTGGCCCAGGGCGTGTGGGACGAGACGCATGCGGGGGTCGGGCTCTTCCACTTCGACGCCGGCGGCCAGATCGCCTCGTTCTCGCTGCTGCCCGAACCCACCGTGGAACAGGCAAGCCGGTTCTCCACCGTGCGCTTCCGCTCGCCCGATGAGGTGCTGGTCGCCTACTCGACCGACCGCGCCTACACGATCGCTCGATTCGAGGTGAGGTCACGATGAGGACGGGAACGAGGACGACCGCGCTGCGCTGGGCGGTCCGGGCCGCGATCGCGGTGGTCGCCATGTGCACGCTCACGGCGCCCGCATCCGCCACGTGGTCCGCCAACAACTGCAACGGCGGCGGCAGCGACATCGCGACGTGGAAGCGATCGCAGGCCAAGGACTACGCCCAGCGGGACTCCAACGAGGGCTACGAGTGGGGAGGAGGATGCTTCAAGCTAAACGATCAGGACGACACGCCGAACCAGCCGGACTCCGGCGGTGAAGGTACCGACTGCTCGGGCCTGGTGTTCAAGACATGGGCGTTGCCCGCCGACGGCCGGAACGACTTCCGGCAGTGGGATCACCAGAAGGAGATCCACGGTCCGTTCAGCACCGCCAGCTTCTACTCGCCTGCGGCGTCGAACCCGTTCAAGACCATCGCGAAGGGCTACCCGTCGACCAGCTCGATGGACGCCTTCGTGTACCGCACGAGCGACGGCGACGCAGGCCATATCGGCATGCTCTACAGCGAAGGGAGCGGCGGCTCGGACTACATCATCGAGTCGCGGGGCGACTCCTACGGCACGGGCATCTGGTACGAGGACTACCGCTCGTCCTCGGCGTTCCGGGCGGTGATGCGCGAGGGCTGGACGCCGGAGTGCTACCCGCGGTGCGCGAAGGCATGAGGTCGCCAACAGGCACCTTGTTAGGCTGGGCGGGTGACCCTCATCCGCAGGCACCCCGTGCTGGGCGTGATCGGGTTCGTCCTCCTCGTGTTCGCCGTCATCGTGGCGGCAAGCGGCTTCGTCGTGTGGCAGGAAGCCCACCACGACGACGCGAGCGACGTTGAGACGGCCGACGCCATCGTCGTGCTGGGCGCGGCCCAGTACGACGGCGTTCCCTCGCCGGTGTTCCAGGGGCGGCTCGACCACGCGGCGCTCCTGTTCGAGCAGGACCGCGCGCCGACCGTGATCGTGCTGGGAGCCAACCAGCCGGGCGATCGTTCCACCGAGGCCGAGGCCGGCCGGGACTACCTGATCGACCAGGGCGTCCCGGCCGGCTCGGTCATCGCGGTACCGGAGGGCCACACCTCGTTCGAGAGCCTGCAGGCCGCCGCGAGCACCATGCGGGAACGTGAGCTCGAATCCGCGTTCCTGGTGTCCGACCCCTGGCACAACGCTCGGATCGAGCGCATGGCCTCGGACCTTGGGATCGTCGGGCACGCGTCGGCCACCTGGACCTCGGCGGCCAAGACCGAGGAGACCCGGATCCCGGGCTACATCCGGGAGACGTTCGCCTACCTGGCCTACCGCATCCTCGGCCACTGACCGACCCGGGCTAGGCTGTCCGGCGGTGCCGTGTCGCCCGACCGGCCCATCGGACGAAATCGCCCGCGCTGGCCCTGTTCCACACCTCGACGTCACCCGACACCTCGTACAGGAGACGAGTCGCTCCGCGGGATCACCCGTGGGGCTTTCGTCCCGGAATTCGACGGAGTGAGATGGACCGGGTCCTCGAACCGCTTTCGAATCAGTGGCAGATCGCGCTGCTCGCGCTGATCGTCGTGATGGGTGCCCTCGTGTGGCGCGCCCAGCGCCAGGTCACCCGGCTCGCCAAGATGACCACGGCGATGCAGGAGTCGTTGGGCCGCCTCGAGGACACCACCAAGGAGGTGACCCGACTCACCAAGACGTCCGGCGCCATGCAGGAGGCCCTCACCCGCCTGGAGGACGCCACCCAGGAGATCACCGCCAGCAGCGCCAAGACCGAGGAAGCGCTCATCAAGACCGAAGAGTCCGTGATGAAGACCGAACAGGTCCTGAAGGCCAACCTTGACGAGTACCGGATGGCCCTGGGGAGCACCAACGCCTATCGCGAATACCTCCAGCGCATGGGGCTGGCACCGGCCTCGGACGTCGAGCCCATCCTCGAGGCGATCCCCGATGGCGCCGAGGCGGTCAGCACCGATGGTCGCGTGCTGTACGCCAACAAGGCCTTCGCCGACCTCACGTCGGTCCGGCCGGGCACCACGATCGAGGAGATCGCGTTCCGGTGCCGGGTACGTACGTTCGGTGGACATCAGCTCGAACCGGAGGATCTGCCCGAGTCCCGGGTCCTGCAGGGTGAGGTGCTCAACAGCATGCTGATCCGCATGAAGCCTCCCGGCCGCGACCACGACGTCATCCTGTCGGTCAACGGTCAGCCCGCTCGCGATACGCAGGGCAAGGTGGTGGCCGCGGTCATGCTCTGCCGCGCGATCAGCGAAGAGGTCGGCATGGCGATCGAGGTGCGCCGTATCTCTGAAGAGCGTCCCGAGACCGCGCCCGGCGTCGTCTGAGGAGAAGCGGCGCTAGCTGACCTTCAGGGTTCCGCGCATCCCCATCGAGCTGTGGAACTTGCACTCGAACGGGTAGGTGCCGGGCGGCAGGTCGATCGTCACGGTGGTCGAGGACCCCGGGTCCAAGCTGACGTCGATGTTCTCGTCGATCACGGTGAACGTGTGCGGGGTCTGCGGGTTCGTGTTCGTCAGCTCGATCGCGTCGCCGCTGTCGACCTTCACCGTCGCGGGTGTGAACTGGTAGTTGGCCACGGACACCTTCAGCGCCACGTCGTCGCTGCCGCCCGAGTTCGATCCCGTCTCGCCGGAATCCGAGCCGCTGTCGCCGTACCCGTAGCGCCCCCCGCCGCCCTGGGAGGACGAGGAAGAGGACGAGGAGGAAGGTGGGGACGTGGTCGTCGATCCGCCTGCCGCGGCCGGCTCATCGCTGCCGTTCGAGCAGGCCGCCAGCAGCAGGACGGAGGCCAGAACCGCGGCCAGGATCGTTCGACGTCGGGTGATCGTGTTTCGCATGATGGGCTCCATGCTAGGGAGTACGGGCGAGGCCGGGCTCGGGCCTGTCGTTCCTCACGGCTACGATGGGTGCGTGAGCACCCCCGGTATCACGCCCCGAGAGCGGACGGAGCAGATCGAGCACCAGGTCCTGTCGCCGCGGGCGGTCTTCGCCGATGCCACCAAGGGCCGAGATCG
>DATLPI010000098.1:0-9364 GCA_035535815.1 Actinomycetota bacterium
GGAGACTGAGTGGGGGGCGGCTAGCGCCGCGATGCTCGAGGCGAGCAGTTGGTCGGCCGTCACGGACGGGAGGCTCGGAGCCGGTTGCGCGCGGACCTTGGAGATCCCGAAGGCCGCGCTCGCGACCACCACGAGCACGACGACGACTGCGACGACCGAACCGGGGAAGCGGCGGACACGCGTCACGCCTTCCGTTCTAACACCACCCGCGACGAGCGCCCACCGAACGGAGCGGAATGGCGCACGTTCATCACAGCGCGCGAGGCGTCCCGCCGGCTCTCCGATGCGCGGTCCAGAAGACCGCGTGTCAAGGCGATACTCGGAGACGCGAACCGCGTGTCGTACGAGCCCTGGGTCAATCTTGCGTTATGGGACTAGCGGTCTGTGATGCGTTCAGAACAGTACTCACAGCCCTCCCCCCTCAGTATCGGTGTCGGTCGTCGACCGCGCTAGCGACGGATGCCGCTCGGTCTGGTGATGAGCTGGTCAGGAGAGATCAGCTTCGAGCCCGTCGAGGGCGTCGTGCGCTCGGCTTATCATGAGCTTCGCGCACCGCTTGCAGTACCCCTTCTCACCTTGCGCCGGGCCGTGGTTCTTCACCACGAAGCGCGGTTGGCCTTTGGCGATAGCGTGGTTCTTGTTGCGAGCGCATTTCGATGCCCGCCCCGCCTGACGTACCTCTAGCCGCAGCAGAACAGATCGAACAACGCTCATCCCGCGAGCCTCCGCCGTAAGGCCAATCGAGCCGTGGGACCGGAAGCCACGGGAGGCGGTCGTGAGACGACCTATCATCGCGGCCCGTGGGGGAGGTGGTGATCCGGCAGGCGCGGTCGGGCGACGGCAGGGGTATCGCCGACCTCCACCTCGACACGGCGTCGTCGCTCCATGTCCTGGATCCGAACCGGTTCAAGCTTCCTGAGTCAAACGGCATGCCCGAGTGGATCGACGCCGATCTCGCGACCGTCGGCACGGACTGGAACTGCTTCCTCGCCGTTGAGGACGGCCGGATCGTCGGCCAGGTCGAAGCGAAGCTCCATCCGCCGTTCGAATCAGCTCGGTTCCAGACGATTGCCGAACTGGGAGATATTCGGGGAGAGGTGAACTCGCTCGGCGTCCTCTCGAACCACCGTCGCCGCGGGATCGGAAAGGCTCTGATGGAGGCCGCGGAGGAGTGGCTGCGCGGACGCGGCGCGAGTGTCGTGATCCTCGACACCTTCCTTCGAAGCCCCGAGAGCGTGCCGTTCTACGAGTCGATCGGATACGAGCGCGTGTCCGTCATCTTCGAACGCCGGCTCTGACGCCAAGCGGATACTCTCGAAGGGCAATGCCGCCCTCCGCGATCTACTCCACACCCTGGATCCGTCGGCTCGTGGACATCTTCGCAACGTCCTCAGCCGGGAACAGGCCGACCGCGACGCGATCTCCTCCCGCCTCATGCGCCACCGCGACGAGCGAAGCGACGATTGGGCCGACATCATCGACACGCTGACGATGCATCCGGAGGAGCGGCGGCGAGTAGCGAGATTGCTCAGGGAGATCGAGGCTACGGGCTGAGACGAGAAGTGCTGAGCGCTGTCCTCCTCCGCTTCGTGATCGCACCCGAGGGGCCCGCCCACCCGATGCTCGCGGCCACGTAGGTGGTGGAGGCCGGACACAGGCGCTGATGCTCACTCACGGCGTGAACGCCAGCTACCGGGTGACGAGGAACACAGCCAAGATGAGCCCGGCGAACACGGCCACCCCCGCCACAACCATCAGCAAGGTCCGGCTCGACCGGGTCTCAGGATCCGCCGGATAAAGTGCCCTCCACGCGTTCCCCGGCAGTCCAGACATGCTTCGCATGGTTGCATCTTGCGTCTCCGACGCCGGCAAGGCAAGGCCGACGATCACGACATCGCTCGATACCCTCACCCCAACGCATCGAGCGCGGCGGGACGACCACCACGTACGACGTTGACGCGCGACCGCCGGGCGTCACTCGACCCAGATCCGCTGCGGGGGTTAACGAAGAGGGCAGGCCGATGCTCTGTAAAGGTGTGCGCGTGGATGTGGACGGCGCTACCGGGTTCGACGAGCTTTACGGGGAAGTTGGGCCACGGCTATGGCGTTCCATCCTGGCCTTTACGGGCGGTCGGTGAACTCGGCCCGAAGGGCGGCATCCCGGTGTTCTTCTTCGTCCACCTGGCCGGGACGCTGGACAACTGGGATCCGAGCGTCACCGACCCCATCGCGTCATCGCCTTTTACAACCGCGGCATCGGCGCCTCCACCGGCCAGGTGCCCGACACCGTCGAGGCCATGGCCGACGACGCCTACACGTTCATCAAGGCCCTGGGGTTCAGCAAGATCGACATCTTCTCCTTCTCCCTCGGCGGCTTCGTCGCCCAGGCACTCGTCGTCAAGCACCCCGACCTTGTCCGCAAACTTGTCCTCACTGGCACGGGCCCGAAGGGCGGTAAGGACCTTGTCCTCACTGGGCACGGGCCCGAAGGGCGGTAAGGACATCGATAAGGTTGCCGGCACCACCTACTTCGACATGCTGCGGGCGGCCCTGACCCGGTCAGACCCGAAGGAGTTCCTGTTCTTCAACCGCAACTCCACCGGCAAGCCCGCCGCGCGCGCGTTCGTCAACCGCCTCAAGGAGCGCACCGTCGACCGTGACGCCCCGATCAGGGTGAAGGCGCTCCAGACGCAGTTGAAGGCGATCAAGAAGTGGGGACGCGGCACGCCGGACGATCTGTCGAAGATCACCCAGCCCACCCTCGTCGCCAACGGTGACAACGACCGGATGGTGCCCTCGACTCTCTCCGAGGACCTGCATCGGCGCATCGAGGGCTCCGAGCTGATCATCTACCCCGACTCCGGGCACGGCGGCATCTTCCAGTTCCACGACAAGTTCGCCCCGATTGCCGTCGAGTTCCTCGGCCTATGACCACCGTGAATGACCAAGGGAAGGCGGGAGTGAAATGAGCAAGTCACCGTCCAATGCGCAGGTGACGGTGAGGAAGCACCTCTCCTCCTCCATCCTGCTGTGGATGCGCACCGACCAGCCCCGTCAGACGGGGATGGACCACTGGAAGGGACCGCACTCGAAGATCATCTCGGCCACGCCGGGTCTGGAGGAGTACCGGCAGATCCACCTCGCCGAGGTGAACCCGGGGCTGTGGCCGGCGATCCCCGGCGTCGAGACCGACATCCCCGTCGAACGCAAGATCGACGGCGTCGCGGAGGTCACCTTCCAGTCGCCCCTGTCCCCGCTGCTGGGCCGCAAGCAGACCCAGCTCGCGTTCAAGGACGAAATCAACGTCTTCCGGCGCACCCTGCTCTACGCCGGTCTGCCGAACTCGTCCCGCTGGTACGAGGTGGCAGAGCCCGGCGAGAAGGCGGGCGCCCGAGCCCTGATCTACCTCAGGCGGAAGGATGGCGTCGGTGCCGGCGACTTCCGGAAGCTCATCAACAACGAGCTCGTGCCCGCCCTCGCAGGCACCGGCGTGCTGAGGGAACTGCGAACCCAGACCTTCCTGCCCTGGAACGAGAAGCTCTGGGACACCCCGAACGTCGCGCACGACAACCCGGCCGACCAGCGGTTCCACGCATCGGTGATCTTGGGTTTCACGGACGCGCAGGAGCGGGCGGGCTTCCTCCACGGCCGCGAGATCGAAAGCCTGTCGAACACGCTGGCTCCGCTCACTTCGGCCATCCACGCCTACGACGTGTCCGCGGCGCTGACTTACGTCAAGGACGGCACGATCCTCCCGCACTATCAGCAGTAATCAGGCAAGAGGAGAGCGTGGCCGGTACGTTCGCCGTTCCGTGCGTATCGCCGGGCAGTGTCATCGAGGGCCTGACGTAGGAGCATCTGGTGCACTCAGCACGATGTCCCAGAACCTGGGATGGAGCCTCCTAGTCCCGTTCTTGACTCTCCAACATTGGTGTTCGCTCAGATCTGTCAGTCTCGCAAGCCGTTTGGTTGACATTTCCCGGACTCTCGGCAAGATCTCTTGGTCGTGCCTCGTCGGATTGAGCCGTAGGCGGGCGCTAGTGCGTTGACCTCGCACGGTTGCCCGTTCGGAGCAACTTCGAGTCTCTGTCCGAACGCCGAACGGGCGCGGAATCGAGCGCCTCAACGCTTGCATCGATACATCTGGCATGTATCGCGCTCGCGGGTCTCACCTCACTCGCTTTACGGGACGCTGCGGACGCCGGTATCGTCAACCTGGGAGGGAGAGGATGGTCCGGATCGCCAGGGGTGCGTTCGCGGTCGCGTTGCTCTTCGGCGCCGTCGTTCTGCAACATCCGAGCACCGCGTCCGGCGGGCCCATGGACGCATCTCGCCGCTCCCGTGCCGTGCACGTCCCGAGCGGGTGGCGCCTCACACCGGCCGGCCGGTTGATCACGGTGCCGAGGAACGGCCCCGGGCTCAGCGGGCCCTGGGGAGTCGCGCTCTCCCCCGACGGCCGGAGGGCGCTCGTGACGTCGAGTGGAGCGGCGGTCCAGAACGAGACGACGGAGGTTTTCGACCTCGCGACAGGCCGACGGACGTCCCTCAAGATCTACAACGGACGGACCGGCGCGTCGGTCTTCTACGGCGTGACGTTCTCACCAGACGGACGCCGTGCGTGGGCGTCCGGCGGAGGCCAAGGCGTGGTGCACGCGTACCGTGTGACGACCGATGGCCGGCTCGTCGCCACACGGGACATCCCCGCGGGCTTCTTCCCCGCCGGGATCGCCTACGGGCACACGCCGCGCGGCGATCGGCTCTACGTGGCGAACAACCTCGGCGGCCCGGCGAACCCCGACGTCACGTACGAGGATCCACCCGGCCACACGGTGACCGTTATCGACCCGGCCACGAACCGTCGGACCGCGGCGATCGACCTCGGACCCGCCCTCGACCCGATCGACGTCGCGTTCAACCACGAGGGCACGAAGGCCTACGTCACGAACTGGGTCGGGCGCTCCGTCTCGGTGATCGATACACGGACCCAGAGGAAGATCATCGACGTCGTCCTGTCGCCCCCCGACGACCCGATGGTCGCCGACCACCCGACCGGCATCGCCGTGAGCCCCACGAGGGACGAGGTCTACGTCGCCAACGCCAACAGCGACACCGTTTCGGTGATCGATTCGCGTCACGACCGGCTCGCGGCGACCATCGCGGTCGGGCTCGACCCGCGCGGCGCGACGGGGTCCACGCCTGTCGCAGTAACGGTGAGTCCGGACGGCAGGCTCCTGTTCGTGGCCGACGCGGGCGAGAACGCCGTCGCGGTCGTCGACATCGCGAGGCGGGCGATCCTAGGGTTCATCCCGACGGCCTGGTATCCGGCCGACGTCCAGATCACGCCGGACGGACGTCACCTCGTCGTGGCCGACACGTACGGGTTCGGCGCGCGACCGAACCCGTGCGGCCCGTTCACGCCGCTCGGGCCTCTGCGCTGTCCCGATCACCGACCGCACTACTACCCCGGGACGTGGTACAGACCGCCACTGCCCGAGACGCAGTACGTCGGGACGATGATCAAAGGGGTCGTCCAGGTCGTCAGGCTCCCCGCGTCGCCCTGGCGTCTCCGGCACAAGCTCGGTCGCTGGACGGATCAGGTCCGGCAGAACAACCGCGTTGACGAGCGTCGCTCACCCCGGCCGGCGTGGCTCGACAAGATCAAGCACGTGATCTACGTGATCAAGGAGAACCGGACCTACGACGAGGTCTTCGGGGACCTATCGAAGGGGAACGGCGATCCTCGGCTCGTGCTCTTCGGTGACGCCTCGGCCCCGAACCATCGCGCGCTCGCGAAACGGTTCGTGCTGTTCGACAACTTCTACGTGGACGCACAGGTGTCGCAGGATGGGCATCCGTGGTCGACGCAAGGGGTGGCGACCGACTACGTGCGCAAGGTGTGGCCCTTCGACTACGCGTGGGCCTACTTCCGGAGCTATGACAGCGAGTTCGTCCCGATCCGTCAGCAGTTCGCGACGGAGCCGCTCGCGTCGGATCCGTCGATCCCGCGTCCGGCCGCGGCCGCCACCGCCGGCTACATCTGGGACGACGCGTACGCACACGGAGTCTCCTTCCGGAACTATGGCGAGTCGACCGCGACGGCCGGCTCGTGCCACGACCGGAACGTGCGCTCCAGCCTGACGCACCTCCAATCGCGGTTCGGCAACCACGTCGACCGCCGGTACATCGGATGGAACATGCTGTGCCCCGACCACCTCGTTCGAGAGCCGGAATGGGAGCGCGAGTTCCATCGGTACGTCAGGAACGGGCGCCTCCCCGGTCTCGAGATCGTGTACCTCCCGAACGATCACACCGAGGGGAGCGTGCCCCACACGGCCACCGCAGAGTCGTACTTCGCCGACAACGACCTCGCCCTCGGTCGGCTGGTGCAGACGGTCTCGCACAGCCCCTACTGGAAGAGCACGGCGATCTTCGTGCTTGAGGACGACGCGCAGGACGGCCCCGACCACGTGGACCCGCATCGATCGGTGGGCTTGGTGATCTCGCCGTACACGCAGCACGCGACGGTGGACTCCACCCACTACGACACGGTGTCGATGCTCGGCACGATGGAGCGTTTGCTCGGGCTGCCGCCGATGAGCGCATTCGATGAGCGGGCCACGCCGATGTGGAACGCCTTCCGCCGGACCGCGAACATGCGTCCGTACCGTGCGATCGAGCCGACCGTGATTCCGTTCGGCGATCCGGGCTACCCCCGGAACAGCCGCGACGCACCGCTCGCCCGCGCGTCTGCGGCCCAGGACTTCTCGGTCCCCGACGGCGCGAACGAAGAGATCCTCAACGCCGCGATCTGGGCCTCGGTGCGCGCGAGGAACAGACCGCCAGCGAAGCTGCGAGAGAGCTTCCGGAGGACCTGACGCATCCAGATCGGAGGGGCCATCAAGGCGCGGCCGGATCTTCGGTGGAGACGAGCGGACTCGAGCGCCGATCCCGGCTTGCATACCAGCCGAGGCTGAGCGCTGTGCCGACGGCGATCCTCGAACGCTAACGGGACGAGCGTACGCGGGAAGCCACGCGCGGTCCGGCATCGTCGGTCACGGTCGAGACGGTCAGGCTCAGGCGAATCTGACACGGTCTTCAGAACCGGTCGTCCAACTGGCGTAACAGAGGGTTGGCAACCTGTTCCATCCTCGGCGTCCTATGCCGATCCGGTTCTTGTGCGGGTCTTGGTAGCAGCGCCGCGCGTCCGTCTTTCTTGCGCATTCGAGGTACGAGCGCGTATTCAGTGGCCCGCCCGGCCCGTCCCTCCTAACGTTGCTCAACTCTCGATCTCGCGGAGCAGCCGAACCACTTTCCGCCGCGCCTCCGGCTGCAGTCCTCGGATCGACTCTCGGCCCGACGACGGCGACGAGATCGTGGAGCATGAAGATTCGCGAGGGGGGCCTCGGAGCGCCCCCCTCGCAACTCGAAGGGTGCCTAACAGCTGTTCCCGATGCAGATGTCGGTCTCGCCGGAATTGGCGCGGCCCAGATCTGCGAACTCAAGGTCGGCCGGCGCGAACGTGACGCCCCCGATGCTCCCGCTGGCAGTGGCATTTCGATCGGTGCCGTTGAAGTGGCTGCTCACCTTGAAGCGATCGAACTGGAAGTGGTCGTTGGAAGTTTCGCGTGCGATCGGCCCTTGACCTGTCCATGACGCGCTCACGTTGATGCTGGTATCGGTGCAGCCGATGAGATCGAAGTTGGCGTCATATGTGCACGTCGTGGCGGGCAAACCTGATCCGCTCGTGCTCGCGCTGTCGAGCTTGCGCGCGTCGATCGTGAAGGAGAAGCCGCTCGTCACATCTGCGAAGGTGTCGATAGCGCCTGTGAAGTTGCCGTTGCTGTCGAAGTTCTCGGTGAACAACTCCACGAACATCTCTTGGCCTTGCCGCGTCCGCGAGACACTGACGAATCCATCGGTAAACGATGTGTCCGAGCTTATGAACCACTCAGCGTCCGCGAATGTGCCATGGAAGCGGAAATGGGTCGTCTGCCCGGGAGCCGCGCTCGCCGATCCCGCGACAAGCCCAATGATCAACGCCACCAAGAAGAGTAGTCTGATTGCTCGCATGTCTTCCCCCTCTTGCTCCGACGAATGAACCATGCCGGCAACCGATAACCGATGCTCTACCGGGAGCTGGTGATCACCTCCTTCTGACCCGGCCGCCGACTCTTGGGGAACTCCTTCAGGGTCGTAGCTAGTTCAGCCCCTTATTGGAATCCCCCATTCGACCGACAGGCTGAAGTGATCATCCGCTCGCCTCGTCGGGACGCTAGTAACGGCGTCCTCGAACCCGAAGGCCAGTACGTCAAACGGGGTAGGAATGCGTACGTGCCGGCCGTAGCCTGAGGTACGAGGGCGGGCCTAGTGTCACGGGGGGACGCGAACCACGGGCGACTACTTCCCTCTCCGTTCGCCCGCCTGGCCTGCCCTCCCTAACGTTGCCTGGCGGCCTCAATCTCTGCCAAGGCTCGCACGACCTGCCTACGAGCGTCCGGATCCATCGTCAGCATGTCGATGATGTCGGCCCAGTCCTGGCCATTGGCGTCGCGGTAGCGGAGCAGCTGAGAGGCGACCGCGTCACGGTCGGCCTGGTCGTGGATCAGGGCGCGACGGAGCGTGCCGCGGGCGTGAGGGTCGAGGGTCTCGAGGAGCGAGCGAACTTGATCGTCAGCCACGATTGACGATGCGAGGCTGATTACCTGGCCTCGCGCCACGCTTCCCCTTCTCCTCCAGCAGCCGGCCCAAGATACGAAGCTTCGCCCCAACAGTTGACTCGTCGTCGCGCAGGTCTCTGATGCCGGGACGAAGAGTCGCAATATGCATGCGTATCCCTTCCATACGCGCGAGGAGGGGTTTGTCCTCCCAAGCCGGTGCCGTCGGCCCCTTCTCCGGCAGCAATCCTCGTAATGCGGCCCACTCATCTTCGGCTTCCTGGAGGAGCCGCAACTGTTCCAGGGGACCATCGTTCTCGCTCAGTTCGTTGCAGAGGCGTTCGATCGCTACATCGAGACCGGCGACGCCACCCACGGTCTCGGTGCCTGTTTCGTCGCCTAGATAGCGCAGGGCGACCGGCCCGTACTTCTCATCCAGCGTCGGCTCCTCGGTCTTGTCGGTCGGCATGCTTCACCTCCTCATCGGGCGACGAAGGTCTGCGGCCACCCATCCAGCTTGCAGATCCGGTCGTGAGTGGCCAAGTCCGGCTAGCGGCTGCTGATGGTTCACTCGAGGCCGCGGATCAACGCCAGGAGCACGTCCCGCTCCTCCATCGGACGCCTCGGTGCGTCCTTCGCCTTGCGTCTCCCGGAGTTTTGGTGGAAAGGCCGCCGTTCCTCGTGGATCGCGCACGTGTCCGTCGGGTTGT
>DATLPI010000099.1:0-9640 GCA_035535815.1 Actinomycetota bacterium
GTTGGGCAGTCCGGCGTTCGGGTAGCACGCGGTCGTGATCGGCGCGACGCGCGCGAGGTCCTCGACGTAGGGCCGCATCTCGCTCGCACCCAGCGAGCAGTTGATCCCGACCAGGATCGGGTCGGCATGCTCCACCCATGCCCAGAATGCCTCGACGGTCTGACCGGACAGGGTTCGGCCGCTGCGGTCGACGATCGTCACCGAGATCCATCGAGGCAGCTCGGGGGCCACGTCGATCGCGGCGGCGATCGCGGCCTTCGAGTTCAGGGTGTCGAAGATCGTCTCGATCAGCAGCAGGTCCACGCCGCCGTCCCGCAGGCCCCGGATCTGTTCCGCGTACGACTTGTACACCGCATCGAAGTCGACGGTCCGGAACGCGGGGTCGTCGACCTTCGGGGACAGCGACAGCGTGACGTTCAGGGGCCCCACCGAGCCCGCCACGAAGCGATTGTCGAACTCATCCGCGGCCGCGCGCGCGAGCCTGGCGCCTTCGACGTTCATGTCGTGGACCGCGCCCTGCAGTCCGTAGTCGCCCTGGCCGATCGAGGTGGCGGTGAACGTGTTGGTGGTGGTGATGTCCGCGCCGGCCTCGAGGTACTCGCGGTGGATCGACGCGACGATGTCGGGCCGGGTGAGATTGAGCAGATCGGGATCGCCCTTGACGTCCTTGGGGTGATCGGCGAACCGGTCGCCGCGGAACTCCTCCTCGGTGAGGCCCCTGCCCTGCAGCAGGACGCCCCAGGCACCGTCCAGCACGACGATGCGTTCGTCGAGCAACGCGCGCAGTCGGGCGGCGGCATCCATGGGTCCACCCTAGCGGCCGTTCGAAGGGTGCGACCAGCGAAGACATCCGAGGTTGGCGCCCGAAAGCCGACGCAGGGTAGGCTCGCGCCATGAGCCAGAGCCTGCCGGACATGGTGCGTCGCGGATCAGGTGGCCAGATGGGTGACCGGCAGCCCGAACAGGCGCCCCGACGGACCAAACGACAGACCGCGACAGCGCTGGCGGGCGTGCCGATGTTCGCCGGCTTCTCGAAGCGTCATCTGAACCGCCTCGCCGCCGACACCGACGTCCTCGCGTTCGGCACGGGCGAATCGATCGTTCGCGAGGGCGACCCGGGGGAGGCGCTCTTCGTGGTCCTGTCGGGTCAGGGCAAGGTCGTGCGCGGCAAGAGGCGGGTCGGTTCGGTGATGCCGGGCGACTTCTTCGGAGAGCTCTCGGCGATCGACGGCGGGCCGAGGACGGCCTCGGTGATCGCCGAAACACCGATGCAGGTGCTCCGGTTGTTCCGTCGGACGCTCATGGCGCTCATAAAGGATGAGCCGCAGGTGAGCCTGAAACTGCTGGACGGCATCACCCGGCGGGTGCGCCAGGTCAACCGCCCGTCGTGAATGTGGCCGACTAACTCAGCAAAGCGTCGACCTCGGCCAGCGTGGCGTCGTCCAGCTTCACGTCGCCGGCTTCGGCGTTCGCCCGCACATGATCGGGGTTTCGGCTGCCCGCGATCGCGCTGGTGACGCCGGGCTGGTTCACGTTCCAGGCCAGAGCCAGCTGCGAGAGCGTGATCCCCAGCCGGTCGGCGACCGGGCGAAGGCGTGCGACGGTGGCCAGCGCTTGCGGCAGCGTGTCGGGGTCGAACAGGTCGACGTCGTCCTCGTCGGGGTCGTCCTCTTCGTCCTCGCTGCCTCGCCAGTCGCCCTCGGGGAACACGGTGTCCTGGGTGATGGCCCCGGTGAGCAGCCCGAACGCCAGCGGCCCGTAGGAGACGACGCCCACCCCTTGCTCTCCGCACCAGCGGATCAGGTCCGCGTTGCGGCGGTTCAGCATGGAGAACTCCGGCTGCAGCGAGTCCACGTGATGGATCGCGAGGCATCGTTCGATGAGGTCCTGGGAGAAGTTCGACACGCCGATCCAACGGACGCGGCCGGCCTCCTGCAGTTCCACCATGGCGCCCCAGGTGTCCTCGATCGGGGTGTCCTGATCGTCGGGCCAGTGCAGCTGGTAGAGGTCGATCACCTCGATGTCGAGGCGGGCCAAGGATGCCTCGCAGGCCCGATGGACCTGTTCGGGGCGGAAGCCGGAGCCCTCGGGCCGGGGCGCCACCTTCGACGCGATCACGACCTCGTCGCGGCGTCCCGCGACGGCCCGGCCGACGAGCGACTCCGAGACCCCCTTGCCGTACACCTCGGCCGTGTCGATCCAGTTGATGCCGGCGTCGAGCGCAGCGCGCATCGCGGCGATCACGGCATCGTCGGACTCGTTGGGGCCCCAATTCGTGCCGCCGGCCTCCCAGGCGCCGTAGCCGATCACCGACAGGTCCGGGCCGTTCGATCCGAGCTGATTCGTCTGCATGGTGAGAATCTACCGCTGGTGCGCGGCGCTCGCTGCTGGGCGCAGTACGCTAGGTCATGTAGCCCCCGACCGAGGAGTCTCCAGCTGTTGAGCAGGTCCCCACGATGAGCAAGGCCGTTCTCGAGAAGGAACGGATCGTCGTCCGCTTCGCCGGGGACTCCGGCGATGGGATGCAGCTCACCGGCGACCGGTTCACCTCGGCCACGGCGGTGCTCGGCAACGACCTCGCGACCCTTCCGGACTTCCCGGCGGAGATCCGCGCCCCGGCCGGCACCGTCCACGGCGTCTCGGCCTTCCAGATCCAGTTCGCCTCAACCGACATCACCACGCCGGGCGACCATGCCGACGTGCTGATCGCGATGAACCCCGCCGCGCTCAAGGCCGACCTCCACACCGTGGAGCGCGGAGGCACGGTGATCCTCAATGAGGACGCGTTCACCACGCGCAACATCGAGAAGGCGGGGTATGCCGCCGACCCGCGTCAGGACGGCACCCTCGAAGGCTTCCAGCTGTTCGAGGTGCCCATGACCTCGATCACGGTGCGGGCCACCGAGGAGATCGGCATCAGCAAGAAGGAAGCCGAGCGCGCGAAGAACATGTTCGCCTTGGGCTTGGTCTCCTGGATGTTCGGGCGCCCAACCGAGACCACCCTGAACTGGCTCGAGCGCAAGTTCGGCAGCAAGCAGGAGATCTTCGAGGCGAACGTGGCGGCGTTCAAGGCCGGCTACAACTTCGGCGAAACCACGGAGCTGTTCGCCCAGTCCTACCAGGTGGCCGCGGCCCCGGTCGAGGCCGGGACCTATCGCAACGTCGCGGGTTCCACGGCGCTGTCCTGGGGCCTGGTGGCGGCCGCCGAACGCAGCGGGCTCACGTTGTTCTACGCCAGCTATCCGATCACCCCGGCCTCGGAACTGCTGCACGAGCTCAGCCGGCACAAGAACTTCGGCGTCATCACGTTGCAGGCCGAGGACGAGATCGCGGCCGCGAACATGGCGCTGGGCGCGGCGTTCGCCGGTGACCTCGCCGTGACCGGCACCAGCGGCCCCGGCATGGACCTCAAGGCCGAGACGCTGGGCCTGGCCGTGATCATGGAACTGCCGATGGTCATCGTTGACGTCCAGCGAGGTGGCCCGTCCACGGGCCTGCCCACCAAGACCGAACAGGCCGACCTGCTGCTCGCGATGTTCGGCCGTCACGGCGAGTCGCCCATGCCGATCGTGGCGGCGTCCTCGCCGTCGGATTGTTTCGCCGTCGCCATGGAGGCCGCCCGCATCGCGGTGCGCTACCGCACCCCCGTGATCGTGCTCTCCGACACGTTCCTGTCGAACTCCTCGGAGCCGTGGAAGGTGCCCGAGGTCGACGACTTGCCGCTGATCGAGCCGAACTTCGCCAAGGCCAACGGTGAGTTCCTGCCGTACGTGCGCGACGAGCAGCTGGCGCGGCCATGGGCGAAGCCCGGCACCGAAGGACTCGTGCACCGGATCGGTGGACTCGAGCGCGAGGACGGCACCGGCAACATCAGCTACGACCCCGAGAACCACGAACGCATGACGCACCTGCGCCAAGCCAAGGTCGACGGCATCGCGGCCGACATCCCGGCGCTCGAGGTCGACGATCCCGACGGCGACGCCGAGCTCCTGATCCTTGGGTGGGGATCGTCGCTGGGCACGATCCGCGCATCGTCACGACGGGTGCGGCTGGCCGGGCGCAAGGTCGCCACGGCGCACCTGCGTCACCTCAATCCGTTCCCCGCCAACACGGGCGACGTGGTCAAGGCCTATCCCAAGGTGCTGATCCCCGAGATGAACATGGGCCAGCTGTCCATGTTGATCCGGGCGAAGTTCCTGGTGGACGCCATCAGCTTCACCAAGGTCCAGGGACTCCCGATCTTCGCGGACGACCTGGAGCAGGAGATCCTGCGGGTGCTCGATGAGTGATCAGACGATCGACGACGGCAACGGCGGCGTCGCCACGCTGAACAAGAAGGACTTCACCTCCGACCAGGAGGTGCGCTGGTGCCCGGGCTGCGGCGACTACGCGATCCTGTCCGCGGTCCAGGGCTTCATGCCCGAGCTGGGCATCGAGCCGCACAAGACCGTGTTCGTGAGCGGCATCGGCTGCAGCGGCCGGTTCACCTATTACATGGACACCTACGGGGTGCACGGGATCCACGGGCGAGCGCCGGCGATCGCCACCGGCATCGCCACCGCGAACCCCGACCTGTCGGTGTGGGTGGTCACCGGCGACGGTGACGGGCTCTCGATCGGCGGCAACCACCTGATCCACGCGCTCCGTCGCAACGTGAACATCAAGATCCTGCTGTTCAACAACCAGATCTACGGCCTGACGAAGGGCCAGTACTCGCCCACCAGCGAGGAAGGGAAGGTCACGAAGTCGACGCCGTTCGGTTCGGTGGACCACCCGTTCAACCCGATCGCCGTGGCCCTGGGCGCCGAGGCGTCGTTCGTGGCGCGCACGATCGACAACGACCGCCAGCACCTCACCGAGGTGTTGCGGCAGGCGGCCGCTCACCAGGGGACCGCGTTCGTCGAGATCTATCAGAACTGCAACGTGTTCAACGACGGCGCGTTCGATCTGCTGCGCGAGAAGTCCCAGGGCGTGCACCATCAGATCCGGCTGGTCGACGGCGAGCCGATCATCTTCGACGAGGGCAACAAGTGCGTGATCGTCGGCGACAACGGCCGGCTGCAGGTCAAGCCCACCGCCGAGGTCGATCCCGATCGCATCGTGGTGCACCAGGCGGGCGGTCGTCCGTCACTACCGTTCGGCCTCGCCCACCTGTCGCTGGGGCCGCACGAGGCGACGTGCCTCGGCGTGTTCCGCAATTTCGAGCGTCCGGTGTACGGCGAGGCGATGCACGCGCAGCTGCAAAGCGTCGAGGAGCGCATGGGCAAGGGTGACCTCGGCAAGCTCCTGCACGGCGGCGACACCTGGACCGTGAGCTAGCTCAACCGCTCGGAGGTCGGAACCGGGCCAGGGCTTCGGTGCTGACCGCTTCCACCTGACGCAGTTCTACGACCACGTCCGGCAGGGTCTCCAACAAGGCGTCGACGTCCTCGCGGGTGCTTGACCTGCCGAGGCCGATGCGGAACGCACTCGTGCCTGGCAGGCCGATCCGCTCCAGCACGGGCGAGGCGTCCTCGGGACGACCGCTGCAGAGGGATCCGGCGGCCAGCCGGAACCCGCGATCGTCCAGGGCCATCATCAAGACGGCGGGGTCCAGCCCTTCCACGCTGAAGCACACGAGGTGCGGCGTCCGATGGGTGGGGTGGCCGTGCACGCGTGCACCGGGCACGGTGGCCTCGATGCGCTCGCGCAGATGCGCCGTGAGCGACCACTGCACCGCCGCGACATCGCCCATGGTGGCTAGGGAGGCCGTGAGCGCCGCAGCCATCGAGGCGATCCCGGGGGTGTTCTCCATGCCCGACCGGCGCTTGCGCTCTCGATCGTCGCCGCACGGATAGGCGGTCACCCCGACGCCGCGTCGGACGTACAGCGCGCCCACGCCGGGCGGGCCGCCGAACTTGTGGGCCGACAGCGACAGCAGATCGACGCCCAGCGTCGCGACATCGACGGGGAGTCGCCCCACGGTCTGGCAGGCGTCGGTGTGGAACCGGACCTTCGCCTCACGGGCCAGGCGAGCGGCTTCGCCGATCTGCTGCATCGTGCCGAGTTCGTGGTTGGCGTGTTGCACGCTGGCGAGCAGCGTCCCGGGAACGCGGATCTCGGCGACGTAGCGGTCCAGGTCGATCCGGCCGTACTCGTCGGCGGGGATCTCGATCATCTCGAATCCGTCGCTCTGCAGCGCGTTGCCGACCCCGCCCACGGCCGGATGCTCCACCGCGCCCACCACCACCCGCGAGCCGAGCTCGCGCATGGCCCGGACGCCGCCCCAGATCGCCAGAGCCACCGACTCGGTGCCGCCGGAGGTGAAGACCACTTCGTCGGGCTGCGCACCGATCGCCTCGGCCACGGTGGCGCGTCCCTCGTCCAGGAGCGAACGCGCCGCGCGACCCGAGGCGTGGATGTTGAGCGGATCGCCGTACGTGTCGAGCGCAGCCACGAACGCCTCGCGAGCTTCGGGGAGCAGGGGGGTGGCGCTCGCCCCGTCGAGGTAGATGTCGGCGCTCATCCTGCAGAGCCTAGCGTCGAGATCCATGAACGCACGACGGCCGGCGGGTGATCCGCCGGCCGTCGTATGACGTGTTGCGGTGGCTCAGGGGGTGGCCGGTTCCGCGTCCTTCAGGAAGGCCGCCCAATACAGCACCCCGGCGATGATGCCGCCCGCGATCGGTCCCACGATCCACACGTACCAGTTGGACCAGTCGTTCGTGGCCAGCGCCGGTCCCAGCCAGCGCGCCGGGTTCATCGCGGCGCCGGTGTAGGGGGCGAACGCCATGATGTCGAACGCGATCACCAGGCCGATCGTGAGGCCCGCGGTCTTGGCGAACGGCCCACGTTCGTCCACCGCGGTGCCGAACACCGCGAACACCAGGAAGAAGGTGCAGACGGCCTCGATCAGGATGCCCTTGCCGATCGCGATCTCCGGCGCCAGGGCGGGGATGCCCCCGTTGCCCTGTTCGAAGACCACGGCCGGGACCAGGAACTTCAACAGGAAGGCGCCCGCGATCGCGCCGAGGAGTTCGGCGATGATGAGGATCAACGCGCGCTGGGACGGCACCTTGCCGGTGACCCACAGCGAGATCGCGACGGCCGGGTTCACGAAGCCCCCCGAAACGTGTGCGGTGATGGACACCATGATGAACAGGACCAGGCCGTGCGCGAGCGCGACGCCGGTCAGGTCCAGCCGGTCGGCCGAATACAACAACACCGCTCCCGCTCCGATGAAGATCAGCGCGAACGTCGCCACGAACTCCGCGATCGCCGCCTTGCCGGTGCTCTCCAAAGCCCCTCCTCGTGGTTGCGTGGCCGCGAGCCTAGTCCAGGCCACCTCACCCGGGCAAAGGCTGCAATTCCGGCCGAACCCGCGTAGTAGCATGCCTGCCGTGGAAGCCCTCCTGGTCTCGCCCGACCCCGCGTCGCGTGAGCTCATGGCCCTCACCGTGCGCAGCATCGAGCGTTCGCTGGGCGTCGAGCTCCGGTTCCGGGCTGCCGCCAACGGCGAGCTCGGCATCCGGGCTGCGCTCCGCGACCGTCCCGAGATCGTGGTGGCCGACGAGATCGCCTCACGGGCCGGGGCGTTCGCCCTTGCCAAGGCCCTGCGCGACGACAACGAGCCGTTCACCGGGGCCATCGTCATCCTGCTCGAACGCAAACACGATGCGTGGCTCGCCGAATGGTCGGGAGCCGATGCGTGGTACGTGAAGCCGGTCGATCCGTTCGAGTTGGCGGATCGGCTGTTGGAACTGGTGCATCAGAAGGAGAGCGCGTGAAGATCACAGGCTTCGACAAACGGAACGACCGTGAGTTCATGGTGGAGCAGGTCATCGACAACGGCGGCTCTTCTCCGTGGGACGGTCAGCCGTTCAACGCCGATTACGCGATCACCTTGGTCAACGCGCTGAAGGAGGCCGAGGACGCCGGTAGCAGGCTGGAGTTCGCGCTGCAGACGATCGCCGACCTCCAACCGGACTTCACGCTCGACGACGCCTCGGTCATCGGACCGTTGAAGACCTCCCTCGACCGCCTCCGGCAGAACCTGGTGAAGCAAGGCTGAGCACGTGGCGATGACCCTGGGCGAGAACGGCTACGGCGTGCAGATCCGCGAGGCCGACCACGGCTGGCACGTGGAGATCGTCGATGAGGCCGGCGCCGTCGTGAGCGAGCGATCCTGCCGAGACGGCTCCGAGGCGCGGACCTTCGCCTCGACCGTACGCCAGCATCTCTACTGGCTCTCCGCCGAGCGGTTCCGCCAGTACTACCGGATCTGACGAGGCGACACGTCATGGGCTTCAACTATCAGCAACCGGGCAAGGTCAAGAAGATCGACCTCATCATCTTCGGGGTGGCGCTCGCGGTGATCGTGGCGCTGGTCCTGTGGGCGATCCTCTGACGATCCGATGACCACCGACCTGGCCTCCCTGGACTTCTGTTACCTCACCACCACGGGGCGGATCTCCGGCAACCCGCATCGCATCGAGATCTGGTTCGCGCTGTTCGAGGAGACGGTCTACCTGATGGCGGGGGATCGTGAGCGGAGCGATTGGATCCGCAACCTCCAAGCCGATCCCGAGGTGACGCTGGAGATCGGCGACCGCAAGCGCACCACCACCGCGCGCGTCGTGGCCGCAGAGACCGAGGAGGACGCGCTGGCTCGCCGGTTACTGCTCGAGAAGTACGGGACGCGGCCGGGGTCGGGCGACCTCACGACCTGGGGACAGCGTGCGCTGCCGGTCGCGATCGCGTGGCCCAGCGGGACCAGCTACACCTCGTTGATCTGACGCGCCGGCGCCGGGCGCTCAGCTCTCGTCGAACCCGATCGAGAAGAGCCGTTCGAGGTCGTGCTTGGAGTAGACCTGGAAGCTGATGAGCGTCTCGGTGCGCTCGACACCCTCGACCTTGGCGATCCCGCCGGGGATCACGGTCGCGAGGTCGCCGTGGTCGGCGACCCGCACGATGGCGATCAGGTCGAACTCGCCGGCCACGGAGTACACCTCGCTCACGCCATCGAGATCGGCGATGGCCTGCGCGGCCTCGGAGATCTCGTCGACCTCACACTGGATCAGCACGACGGCGTGAACGGCGCTCATTCGGCTCCTTCCCGCGCCACTCAGGCGCGCTCCAGGACGACGGCCAGCCCCTGACCGCCGGAGATGCACAGGGTCGCCAGCCCCAGGGACAGGTCGCGGCCTCGCAGTTCGTAGGCGAGCGAGAGGATGACCCGGGCCCCGCTCATGCCGATCGGGTGGCCCAGCGAGATGCCGCCGCCCTTGGTGTTGACCCGGTCGCGATCGAACTTCAGGTCGCGTTCGCAGGCGATCACCTGCGCGGCGAACGCCTCGTTGATCTCGATCGCCTCGAAGTCGTCGATCGTGCAGCCCAAGCGGTCCATGACCTTTTTCGTGGCGGGCACCGGACCGATCCCCATGATCTCGGGGGGAACGCCCGCCCACGACATCGCGGTGATCGTCGCGATGGGCTCGCGTCCTTCGGCCCTGGCGCGCGACTCGCTCATCAGCACCATGGCGGCACCGCCGTCGGTGATGCCGCTGGAGTTGCCCGCGGTGACGCTGCCGCCCTCGCGGAAGACCGGTGCCAGCTTTCCCAGGGTCTCCAGCGTGGTGTCGGGGCGCACGTGTTCGTCGTC
>DATLPI010000100.1:0-12109 GCA_035535815.1 Actinomycetota bacterium
CCATGGTGCCGTCCGGTGCCGCCACCACCGACTCCGACATCGTGACCACGCTGCTCGTGCAGCAGATGACCGAGACCGGTGGGCTGGAAGAGGCCTGCATGCGGGTGTTGCCGAAGCTGAGCGGTGCCTTCTGCTTCGTGATGATGGATGAGCGGAGCGTCTTCGCGGCGCGCGACCCCTTCGGAGTTCGGCCCCTGTCGATCGGGCGGCTCCCCAACGGGTTCGTGGTGGCGTCCGAGACGTGCGCGCTCGACATCGTCGGGGCGGCGTTCGTCCGCGACGTCGAACCCGGTGAACTGATCCGCTTCGACGACCGCGGCCTGCACTCGGTGCGGTTCGCCGAGTCGCCACGCCGCGCCCTGTGCGTCTTCGAGTCGGTCTACCTCGCACGGCCGGACTCACGGTTCGAGGGCACGAGCGTGCACGAATCCCGTCGCGAGATGGGCCGCATCCTGGCGCGTGAGCATCCGGTCGAGGCCGACATGGTGATCGCCGTGCCCACCACCGGGCACAGCGCCGCCCAGGGATACAGCGAGGTCAGCGGCCTGCCGTACGGCGACGGCCTCTACAAGAACAACTACGTGGGACGCACGTTCATCCAGCCGTCGCAGACCCTGCGCGACCGCGGTGTGCGGCTCAAGCTCAACCCGCTGCCCGATTCGATCCGCGGCAAGCGCCTCGTGGTGATCGACGACTCGATCGTGCGCGGCACCACCACGAAGCAGGTCGTGGCGGCGCTGCGCGAGTCCGGCGCCACCGAGGTGCATCTGCGGATCACGTGCCCCCCGCTGAAATGGCCCTGCTTCTACGGCATCGACATGCCCACGCGCCAGGAGCTGATCGGCGCCGACCTCACGGTGGAGGAGATCGGCGCCTACGTCGCGGCAGACTCCCTCGGATACCTGTCGCTGGAGGGCATGGTCGAAGCGGCAGGGGGCGGCAAGGACCGGTTCTGCCGGGCGTGCTTCGACGGCGAGTACCCGATCGAGATCCCTGCGCAGGCGGGCAAGTTCGTGCTGGAGGATCAACTCCAGCTGCCCACGTGATCGCGGGCCGATGAGTAAGGCCTACCGTGACGCCGGCGTGGACATCGAAGCGGCGGCCAAAGCCGTCACGTTGATCGGCGACCTCGCGGCCCGGGCCCGGCGTCCCGAAGTGGCCGACGAGGTGGGCGGCTTCGCGGGGCTCTTCCGGATCGGAGGCAACCGCATGTTGGCCGCGGCCACCGACGGGGTGGGCACGAAGCTCGAGATCGCTCGGACGGCCGGTCGTCTGGACACGGTGGGCATCGACCTGGTGGCGATGTGCGCCGACGACGTGGTGTGCACGGGCGCCGAACCGCTCTTCTTCCTGGATTACCTCGCGGTGGGCCGGGTGGTGCCCGAACGGGTGGCCGCCCTCGTGGAAGGCGTCGCTGAGGGATGCCGACGCGCGGGCTGTGCCCTCCTGGGCGGCGAGACCGCCGAACATCCCGGCGTGATGCCCGACGACCAGTTCGACTTGGCGGGGTTCTGCGTGGGGGTGGTGGCTGAGGCCGATCTGCTGGGGCCGGCTCGCGTCCGAGAAGGCGACGTGCTGATCGGGCTGGCGTCCACCGGACTCCACGCCAACGGCTACTCCCTGGTGCGCAAGGCCCTCGAGGGCTACGACCTCACGGAAACACCCGAAGGGCTCACGCGTCCCCTCGTTGACGAACTGTTGGAGCCGTGCGCGATCGACGCGCCCGTGGTCCTGTCGATGGCTCGCGACGGGTTGCTCCACGCCGCGGCCCACATCACGGGCGGCGGGTTCCACGAGAACATCCCCCGTGCGCTGGCCCCGGGCATGGGAGCGGAGATCCGCAGGGCGGCGTGGCCGGAGCCGGCGATCTTCTCCTTGGTGCAGGCCGCCTCGGGAGCCTCGGACGACGACATGTTCGCCACCTTCAACATGGGGGTGGGGATGGTCCTCGTCGTCGATCCCGCCGTTGTCGAAGAGGTACTGGGGCGCAACGACCCTCGAGCCTTCGCGATCGGCCGCGTCCTGCCGGGCGCCGGCGTTTCGATCACCTGAGAGGTCCGTTCGGACCCTCGGGCGGGATGACCAGGGCTGACTAGGCCCGCATCCCCCGGCACCACCGACCTTCGGACGGTTCTCGGGGCAACGGTCGGGAACAGATATACCCGCGCGGCCGATTCAGGGTTCGTCGAGATGGGCCGTAACTTCCAGCAGATGGACAACATGCCCGCGCCCGGTACCAGCATCCTGGTCGTCGACGACGAGCCCCAGGTCGTCTGGGTCCTGCAGTTCAGCCTGGAAGCCGAGGGCTACCAGACGTTCGCCGCCAACAACGGTGTCGAGGCCCTGTCCGAGATCTCCGAGCACCGGCCCACGATGATGGTGCTCGACATCATGATGCCGACGATGGACGGATGGTCGGTGCTCGAAGCGATGACCGAGCTCCCGCGCGAGGAGCGTCCGCGGGTCGTCGTGGTGTCCGCCCTGGCCTCGCTGCGTGATCGAGCGAAGGCCGCCGAGCTCGGCGCCGACGCCTACGTGCCGAAGCCGTTCAACGTCGACGAGCTCCTCGAGGTCCTGCACGGCCTCGAGCGGGCCAGCTAGTCGCTGGCCGGCGGCCCCCCCTTCCCTCCACCCTGCTACGGTCGGCGGGTGATCCTTTCCCCCGACACCCGCGCCGCCCCCGTGATGGGCCCTATCATCGGCGAGTCGTTCCCGGATCTGGCGACGCCCAGGCCACGGCTGCTCTTCGCCGGCGAGGCGTTCGACACGTGGGCGGCGGGCGACGTCGTGATGAAGTTCCCCAGGAGCAAGGAAGGAGCGCGCAAGCTCACGGTTGAGGTCGCCGCGCACCCGGTGATCGCCGACCGGCTCGGTGCGCTCGTCCCGGCGATCCTCGGCGTCGCCGAACCCTCGAACCGGTTCCCCTTCCCGTCGGTCGCCTATGACCGAGCACGTGGGCGCCAGGGTCAGACGATCGAAGGCCCGATCATCCAACCGAAGGCATGGGCAAGGACCACCCTGGCCAGGGAGCTCGCGCAGGCGCTGACCACCCTGCACACCACCCCGCTGAAGGCGGTGAAGGCCGCCGGGATCGCGCCACATCCCGTGACACTGGACCCGCAGGTCGACGTCGGTGAGGACGCGATCGCCTGGGCCAGGCGCGTGGCGGGCGACGCCGTCGATGCGTTCCTCTCCGATCCGCTTCCCATGGACGCGCGCAAGGCGGCGACGGGGGTGCTGTGTCATGCCGATCTCAAGGGCGAGCATCTGTTCGTGAGCGAGGACGGCACCCGCCTCACCGCGATCGTCGACTGGGCCGACGCGACGATCACCGATCCTGCCGCCGACCTGGCAGGACTCGCGATCTGGCTGGGTCCGGGGTTCGTGCGCGAGGTGCTCAGGAGCTACGACGGCCCCGCGGACGAGGGCACCTTCCATCGCGCGGTGTTCCTGGCGCGGGCGGGCCTGCTGGGGTACCTGGATGAACAGTTGGCCGGCACCTCGGAACCGGCGCCGGTGGCCCTGCTCGACGCCCAGTTGCGCGCGGTCTTCCGGGAAGAGGCGCCCGCTCGTCGGTAGTCCGCTGCGGACTAGTGCGAGAACCGCTGGTGTTCCTTAGGCACCACCGTCGTGCCCACGGCCTTGCAGGTGAGCACCGGCTCGTCCAGGAACTCCGCGGCGCTGTCGCTGACGTGGGTGAGCGCGGCACCGATCTTGTAGACCTCGAACTCGCACTTCCGGCTGGAGTTGCCGACCTCGACGATCCTGCCGCGGCCCTCGATCCAGTCACCGGCATAGAGCGGCGACAGGAACTCCACCGATTCGTAGGCGCGGAACAGCCCTTCGTCTCCGTCGTACCTCATCGCGAGTTCCGTGATGAGATCGCCGATCACCTTCAGCTGCGTGGCGCCGGCGACCAGGTTGCCGCCGTAGTGGGCGTCCTCCTGGCCGAGCCGGAAACGGATGAGCGCGGTGGGCAGTTCGGACATCGGGGCCTCCTGGTTCTTGGCGGATGTTGCTTGGCGGTTCTGGGGCGAGGGTCGGTGTGCCGTGGCGCTCAGGTGGTGGGCTGCGGCGCGGGCGGGATGACCTTGCCGTGGCGCACCCCACGTGCCGGTACCCGGACCTCGGTGCCGTCCTTCTTGCGGACGAAGTACGTCTGAGCGTCTTCGTCCCAGCGTTCGAACACACCCACCGCTTCGGTGGTGTACCCGTTGGGGAGCTCGAACTGGAACGTGACGCGGGAGCCCACGTCATGGGGGTCGACCAGGTTGCTGCCGGTCGCCCGGGCGTCGATGCGAGGTCCCGCCGCCACCGATGGCACACCGCCGGGCATGGTCACCCCCACCGGTTCGGGCTCGGGCTCGGGCTCGGGCTCGGGCTGGGAACCTGCGGCCGCCCACACGCGGTTGAGTCCGGCCTGGAGGTAGATCCCGGCACCCACGAGGAAGAACAGCAGGAACAGGACGAGGGCGATGCCCGGGGAGCTCTCCTCGACGCCGGCGTGGACCTGCATCAGGGCGACCCGCCTGCCCGTGCGGAACACCGACACGAACGACGGGATCACCAGCACCACGCCCAACGCCAGCCACGGTGAGCTCAGGAGCAGCGCCAACGCGATGAACTGGGTGCCGATGAGGTTCAGGATCAGCGCGAACAACGAGACCCCGGGGCGGATCGAGTAGTTGCGCAGGTACATGCGGGTGTCGTTGTTGGCGGCGGTGTACCAGTAGAGCCCGTAGAGGCCGAGCGTGACGATCGTGAGGCCCGCCACGGCCAGGGGGTTGCGGACGCGGAAGCGCAAACCGTCGATCGTCACGTCGTGGGCCATGGCGCGAGGATATCGAACCGGTGCGCTGCTCAGCCGGTCGCCGCAGGGGCGGGGACCGGGTCGGGCGGCAGCCGCAGCACGGCTTCGGCGGCCAGGCGGAACAGGGTCTCGCGACCGGTCGTGTGGTCGTTCCACGCTCGCTGGTCCCACGCGTCGCCGGACAGGTCGTCGCCCGCGTACAGCAGCTGGCCGAAGGTCACGCCTCGGAAGGCCGCGACCGCGAAGAACGCCGCGGCCTCCATCTCCACCGTGAGGCAGCCCTCGGCGACCCTGTGCTCCAGCTTGCCGCGGGTTTCGCGGTACAGGGCGTCGGTGGTCCACGTCGCACCGGTCACGAACGGCACGTGATGGGCCTCCAGCGTCTCGACGATCGCGTCGACCGCCTGGGGCGTGGGGGAGGCGGTCCGACTGGGAGGCAGGTAGTGATAGGAGGTGCCTTCGTCCCGGACGGCGGACGTGGGAACGATGGCATGGCCCAGCGCCACGTCGGGCACGAGCACGCCGGCGCCGCCGCACGCGACGAAGGAGCGCGCGCCGCGGGCCACCAGTTCCTCGAGGAACCCGGCGGCGAGCGGCGCCCCCACGCCCGGATGCACGATGCCCAGACGCCGTCCTTCCAGCTCCACCTCGTAGATCGGGTTGCGCCCGATCTCGGAGACCACGTGGTCGATCACCCGGCCTTCGAGTTCATCGACCACGGTCGTGATCACGTCCTGGAAGAAGCACAGCACCACGTGGAGCGGCACATCGATCGGTTCGATCACCTCACCCGGTTCGATCACGGCGTTGGGCGCCGGGTCGAACTCCAGGATGGGCGCGTCGGGCTGCCAAGGATCACCGGGCACGGACGGCGTCCTTCCTCGATGCCAGGAACGCCCCGATCAGCACCAGGGCGATGCCCACGATCGAGATCGCGAAGATCTCCTCGTCAAGGAACACCGCGCCCAGGACCATCGCGACGACCGGCACCAGGTAGATCGCGAACGCCCCCCGGGTCGCGCCTACCCTGGACACCAGGGTGCCCATCAGCACGAACGCCAAGCCGGTGCCGAGCGCGCCCAGGGCAAGCACCGCCGCGAACGCGTTCCACGCGAACGACGACCGGCTGAGCCCCCAGAGGCCGAAGGGCGCGGTCCAGATCGAGGCGAGCGCGAGCATGCGGGCCATCGCCGGCAACGCCCCGTACCGCTGGGTGAGCGGCGTCGCCACGTTGACGGCCACTCCGTAGCAGACGACCGCCAGCAACACCATCAAGACGCCCAGCATCTCGCTCGAACCCTTGCCCGCCGCCGGCAGCGCGATGAGGGCGATCCCGACGAATCCCACGCCGAGCCCGATCGCATGGGGGCGGCCTGGCCAGCGGCGAAGCATCAACGCGCCCATCGCCGCGGCGAAGATGGGCAGCGAGCCGTTGAGCAGACCGGTGAGCGCCGAGGTGATGTGCTGCTCGGCGAGCGGGAACAGGGTGAAGGGGATGGCTACCCACAGCACCGAGATCACGACCAGCCGCGGCCGGTCGGCGCGATCGATGGGTTTCCTCGCGCCCGGCACCAGCCACAGCACGCCGGCGCCGAACAGCACGCGGAGCCAGGTCACCAGGCCGGGTTCGAACGCTTCCAGTCCGATCGCGATGAACAGGAACGAGGACCCCCAGATGCCGCCGATCGCCGCGAACAGTCCCCAGTCGAGCGGGGTGAACGCGCCATGGTGGGTGCCTTCGGTGGTGGTGAGGACCGAGCGCCGGCCGGTCGTCGGCTCGGCCGCGGTCATCGCAGCCGGGCGATCGAGCCCGGTGACGGCTCGGGGTAGGCCTCGGGGTGAGCGGCCCACGCCACGATCTCCAGGCCGTCCACGATGCGTGGTCCCGGCCGCGAGAAGAACGATGTGGCGTCGACCGCGAACACGTTGCCGTTGCGCGCCGCGGGCGTGTCGGCGATCTCCGGGTGGGCCAGGACGCGTTCGCCCTCTTCCTCGGCCTCTTCCAGGTAGTAGCCGCACGGCATGAAGAGCAGCACCTCGGGCATGGCATCGCGGATCTCCCGGTGCGTGACCGTGTGCGACGGTTCGCCCTTGTCGCTGAGGAGGTTGATGGCGCCGACGGCTTCGACCATCTCGGGGACCCAGTGGCCCGCGACGAACGGTGGCTCGGCCCAGTCCATGCAGAACACGCTCACCGAGGGAAGGCGCTGGGCCTTCTGCTTCACCGCGGCGACCCGTTCGCGCAGGACCTCTGCCAGTTCCTTGCCGCGGGCTTCGGCGCCGAGGAGAGCACCGACGATCTCGAGCTGGGCGATGACGTCTTCGAGCGAATGCGGATCCAGCGACACCACCTTGGTCTGGTCGCCGACGCCGAGCGAGGCCAGGGCTTCCTCGACGTGCCCGGCCGGCACCGCACACACCCGGCACAGGTCCTGCGTGAGGATGACATCGGGTTGCTCTCGTCGGAGCCGGTCGGTGTCCAGGACGTAGAGCGGTTGCTCGGCGTCCATGCGTTCCCGAACGGCCGCGTCGATCTCGCGCGAACCCAGCGGCCGGCCCTGGGGGAGCGCGCTGCGGGAGATCACCGGCTTCGTCACCGCGTCGGGCGGGTAGTCACACTCGTCGGTGACTCCGATCAGCGAATCGCCCAAGCCGAGGGCGTACACGATCTCGGTGGCCGACGGCAGGAGGGACACGATCTTCATGCCGGCAAGTCTCCCAGGGCTTGCTGGTTCTCCAGGCGGTTCACCAGGTCGGTGAGGGCACGCCCCACGGTGGCGCCGTCGAGCACCCGGTGGTCGAACGTGCAGCTCAGGGTGCAGGCCGGGCGGGCAACGACGTCGCCGTCGACGACGAGCGCCCGGGGCTCGATCACGCCGATCGCCAGCGTGATGCCGGTGCCCGGCGACAGGATCGGGGTGCCCGCCTCGCTGCCGTAGGTGCCCGTGTTGCTGACGGCGACGGTGGCCCCAGTCATCTCGGCGGGGGTGAGCGATCCGGACCGAGCGCCGTCGGCGAGGCGCTTGATCTCGTCGGCGAGGCTCGCGATGCCGTGGTTCGCGGCTTCGCGCAGCACGGCGACCATCAGTCCTCGTTCGGTGTCGACGGCCAGGCCGACGTTGATCGCCGCTCGGTCCTCGACGTCGCCGTTATTCCACCGGGCGTTGAGCGCGGAGTGCTCGGCCACCGTTCGCGTCAGCGCCGCGATCACCAGCGGGAGCGGCGAGATGCCCAGCTCGCGGCGCCTGGCTTCCAACGCTGTGCAATCGACCGTCCGGAACACCGTCACCTGCGGGATGGCGGCCTGCCGATCGAGGTTGTCGGCGATCGCCCGCCGCGTCGAGCCGGTGGTTGTGGAACCGGCGGCGGCCGGCTCAGTCGTCCCGCGCCCGCCGTCGGCGGCTGCGCGAACGTCCTCGGCCGTGATCCGGCCATCGGGTCCGGTCCCGGCTACCGACGCGAGATCGATCCCCAGTTCCTTCGCGAGCTTCCGCACGGGTGGGGTGGCTTTGACACCCTCGCCGGATCCCACGGGGGAGGCCGGCGCATCACCGCCGTCGAACGTCACCAACGGCGCGCCCACCGGGATGGACCCGCCCGGCGCCCCGTGCAACGCGGTCACCACCCCCGAGAAGGGCGACGGGATCTCGACGGCCGCTTTGGCCGTCTCGACTTCGACGAGGGGCTGGTTCAGGGCGACGGTGTCGCCGACCTCGACGAGCCAGGCGACGATCTCGCCCTCTTCGAGACCTTCGCCGAGGTCCGGCATCGTGAACACGCGGCTCATCAGTAGTTCACCGTCTCGCGGATCGCCGCCGCGATGCGGGGCACGCTCGGCAGGTAGTGATGCTCCAGCGCCGCCGGCGGGTACGGCACGTCCCATCCCGTGACCCGGGCGACCGGCGCCTCCAGGAAGTCGAACGCTTCCTCGACGATCAAGGCGGTGACCTCGGCGCCGAGGCCCAGGGTCTTCGGCGCCTCGTGCACGACCACGGCGCGGCCGGTGTCGCGGACGCAGCCGGCGATCAGGTCCACGTCGAGCGGCGAGAGCGATCGCAGGTCGACCACGCGTGGTGCGATGCCCTCGGCCGCCACCGTCTCCGCGGCTTCGAGGCAGCGCGCCACCATCGCCCCGTACGAGAACACCGCGCAGGCCTCACCGTCCCGGAGCACCCGACCCTCGCCGATCGCGGGACCGTCGACCGTGAGGGCGCCGTCCTCTTTCGACCAGTACCGAGCCTTCGGTTCGAGCACGATCACGGGGTCGGGGTCGGCGATCGCGAGGCGCAGGAGTCGGTAGGCGTCCAGCGCGCCGGAGGGCGCCACCACCTTCAGACCCGCCGTGTGCACGTAGAACGTTTCGGGGCTCTCGCCGTGGTGCTCCTTGCCCTTGATGCCGCCGAACGCGGGCATCCGGATCACGATCGGCATGTCGACGCGACCGCGTGTGCGCTCGCGCATCTTGGCGACATGATCGATGATCTGCTCGAGCGCGGGGTAGCTGAACGCATCGAACTGCATCTCGACCACGCTGCGCCACCCGGCGAACGCCAGTCCCACCGCGGCGCCCGCGATCCCGGCCTCGGCGATCGGCGTGTCGAACACCCGCTCGACCCCGAACTCCGTCTGCAGGCCGTCGGTGACGCGGAACACCCCGCCGGAGCGGCCCACGTCCTCGCCGAAGACCAGCACCCGCGGGTCCTCGCGGAGCGCATCGCGCAGCGCCGCGTTGAGGGCGCCCGCCATCGTGATCTCAGTCACCGACCACCTCGCGGCGCTGGCGTGCCAGGGTTGCCGGGGGATCCGCGTAGGTCCAATCGAACATCCACTCCACGGGCGGCGCCGGCTGGGCGATCACGCCTTCGCGGATCGCCAGTACCTGCGCCTCGATCTCCTCGTCCCACGTGCCGATCGTGTCCTCGTCCACGACCCCCTCGGCGACCAGCCAGGTGCGGAATCGCGGGATCGGGTCGAACGCCCGCGCGATCTCGACGTCGGCATCATCCCGGTAGCGCCCGGGATCGTCGGCCGTGGAGTGCGCGCCGATCCGGTAGGTCATCGCTTCGATCAGGGTGGGGCCTTGGCCGGCGTACGCGCGTGCGGCCGCCTGCTTCGTGGCTCGGTACACCGCGAGCACGTCGTTGCCGTCGACCCGCACGCCCGGGAAGCCGTAGCCCTCGGCGCGTTTCCAGATCTCCCCGGCGGTCTGGTTCGCCGTGGGCACGCTGATCGCCCAGCCGTTGTTCTGGCAGAACAGGATCACCGGGGCTGAGAACACACCCGCGAGGTTGGCGGCCTCGTGGAAGTCACCCTCGCTGGCGCTGCCGTCGCCGAAGTAGGCGATCGAACAGGCGCGCGTGCCGTCGAGCTTCAAACCCATCGCGTAGCCCGCGGCGTGGACGATCTGGGTGGCGACGGGGATGCAGATCGGGCCGAACCGGGTAGCCCGGGGGTCGTACGGGCCGCCGTGCCACGTTCCACGGTGGTAGGCGAGGTACTGCACGGGGTCGACACCTCGGACGAGCGCGGCCGCGAGCTCGCGGAAGGTCGGGAACACGAAGTCGTCGGGTCCCAGCGCCATCGCGCTGCCGATCTGCGCGGCTTCCTGTCCCTCGAACCCGGGATAGACCGTGAGCTCGCCCTGACGCTGGAGGGCGATGCATTCGCGGTCCAGCCGGCGAGCCAGCAGCATCCAGCGCAGGATCCCGCGCAGGGCGGTCTCATCGAGGCCGACATCGGCGTCGCCGACCGGCGTTCCGTCGGGGGCCAGGACCTGCTGGGGGTCGGTGCCACGCCAGTGTTCGGGTATCTGGGTCACTTCAGGGCCCCCTCGTCGGACGCCGAGAGCATAGGGGATGGCGGCCGGCGGTAAGCTCGGGGCGATGGTGCCCAGCGCGTTCCTCAGGGTGTTCCAACCGCTCGATGCGTTCGAGCGCGAGGAGCAGCTCCATTGGGAGCGCTACCTGCTCGATGGCCCCGCGGCGCAGTCGCTCCGCCCGCGCTACGCCGATCATCGAACGGTGGGCTCGCTGGGGCTGTTGGCGCCCTTCGGGGCCGAGCACGCCGAGGTCCGCGTGGTGGACGGTCGCACGTACGTGAGCCCGATGCGGCTGCGGCTGCGCGTCCTGGCCGCGATGCTGTCGTTCCGCGAGGCCCAGCCGATGGAGCTGTGGGAGCAGTTCGTTCCCAAGAAGGAAGCCCGGCGGGCCGCCAGGGACCTGGCACGCTTCCGGCGGCACGACCCCTCCGCCGTGCCGTTCTGTCATCAGAGCCCGTGGCACGTGCCGATCCGGTGGTTCGTGCTCTTCCGCGATGAGGAGCGCCGGCTCACCACCGACGAGGCCGGGGCCATCCACCTGCATTACCGCACCACGACGAGGCGGGCGATCCGGCGCGCCGAGCAGGCGGTCGTGCCGCTGCGCCGGTCCGATCTGGGGCCGATCAGCGACCTCATCGTCGATCTGCACCAGTGGATGCACGCGTTCGATCCGTCGTCGTTGTTGGAATTGGACTACGGCGACCTGTCGACGTTGCTCACGTGGGACGAGCTGGACGAAGACCACAGCGCCCGCGACGTGCACGAGGCGCTCGAGGCGCTGGAACGCGAGGAGTACCCGCGAGCCGCCGATGTCTATCAGAACGTGTTGAGCCGATGGGCCGAGGTGGGCAGCCGGGAAGCGATGAACTGACCGCGAGCCATCGCGGTTCCGGTGACGGTGGCCAGGGGCAGAATCGAACTGCCGACACCGCGGTTTTCAGCCGCGTGCTCTACCTACTGAGCTACCTGGCCAGGCCCGATGGCGACTCCGGCGAGCACCGCCGCCGACGTCTTCACCAGCGCGTGGAAGTGTAGCGATTGAGACGGGGTTCGGACTCGGTGGGGCCTAGGCCGTTCCGCGCAAACCCATGTAGTGGGCACGCTGGGCCTCGTCGAGATGTTCGACGGCGTAGCGGAGCTCCGTTCGAGGCATCGTCGCCGCGAACCGGTCCAGGAACTGAAGCAGCCCTTGGGGGTCTCGCTTCCCGGCCTCGCGCACCCATCCACCCACCGCCTTCTGGATGAGGTCCTCGTCGTCGTTGACCAGCATCTCCGCGATCGTGAACGTGTCGGCGGTGTCGTCCTGCCGGATGAAGTAGTAGGTGGCGACGATGGCGGTTCGCCGCTCGCACATGACCTCGGACCTGGCCAGCTCGTACAACGGGGTGCGCGGCTTGTCGAACAGGTATCCCCCCACGACGTACGGCGCGCTCCGGTCTACCAGATCCCACGTGTTGATCCGGTCATGGCGGCGGAGGTAG
>DATLPI010000101.1:0-3865 GCA_035535815.1 Actinomycetota bacterium
TCGCCGGTTCCGAGGATGAACTCTTCCACCATGTCGTGTGCGCCCTCGTCGCTGAACTGCACGGGTGGCGACTTCATGAAGTAGGCGCTGGGTCCGATCAACGGGCCCGACACGCCCCGGTCCATCGCCACCTTCGCGCAACGCACCGCGTCGATCACGATGCCGGCTGAGTTGGGTGAGTCCCACACCTCGAGCTTCATCTCGATGCTGAGCGGCACCCCGCCGAAGCTCTCGCCCTCGAGCCGGATCATGGCCCACTTGCGGTCCTCGAGCCACGGCACGTGGTCCGACGGTCCGATGTGGATCTGCTGCTTGTCGAGCGGCTTCTCCAACTGCGACTGCACGGACTGCGTCTTGGAGATCTTCTTCGACGTGAGGCGTTCACGCTCGAGCATGTTCATGAAGTCCATGTTGCCGCCGAAGTTCAGCTGGTAGGTGCGGTTGAGCTTCACCCCGCGGTCCTCGAACAGCTTCGTCAGCACCCGGTGCGTGATCGTGGCGCCCACCTGCGACTTGATGTCGTCGCCGATGATCGGCACGCCAGCGTCGGCGAACTTCTTCGCCCACTCCGGCGTGGAGGCGATGAACACCGGCAGGCAGTTCACGAACCCCACGCCGGCGTCGATCGCGCACTGCGCGTAGAACTTCGCGGCCTGCTCGGATCCGACCGGCAGGTAACACACCAGCACGTCGGCCTTCGCGTCCTTCAGCACTTGGACCACGTCGGCCTCGGGCAGCTCGGACTCGGTGATCATGTCGCGGTAGTAGGTGCCCAGACCGTCGAGCGTGCGACCACGGTTGACCTTGATGCCCGTGTGGGGCACGTCGGCGAACCGGATCGTGTTGTTCGGCTCGGACAGGATGGCCTCGGCGACGTCGGTGCCGACCTTCTTGGCGTCCACGTCGAACGCGGCCACGACATCGACATCGCGGACGTGGTAGCCGGCCAGCTCGACGTGCATCAGGCCGGGAACGCGGTCCTGCGGATCGGCGTCCTTGTAGTACTCAAGCCCTTGGACGAGTGACGACGCGCAGTTGCCCACGCCGACGATCGCGATGCGAACCTTGCTCATGATGTGTGCTCCTTCCGGCGGAGCGTCGAGGTGCGACGCTCCTTGCCCCCTCGTTCGGTGCCGTTCGTCTTCATCGATCGCGTCCGCTCGGCCGCGATCAGGTCGTCGACCCAGGCGATGTCGCTCTCGGTCGAGGTCTGCCCGTGTTCGATCAGGGCATGGGTGTAGTCGTCGACCCGCGCACGCGTCGTGCTCAGCGAGTCCTTGATGGTGGACAGCCGGTCCTCCAGGTAGGCGCGGCGGCGTTCCAGCAGCTTGATCCGGGTCTCCGGCGGCAGGTACTTGAAGAACGCCAGGCGCACCCGGAAGCGGGTGTCCTCGGTCGAGTTGTCGGAGGGCGTCTCCTGCAGCAGCTCGAAGAAGGCGATCTCGCCCTTCTCGGTGATGCGGTAGACCTTCTTGCGACGCCCGGGTCCGGCGCTCGCTTCGGCATCGGTCTCGACCTCGCCCGCGCGCTCGAGGCGCCGCAGGGTGGGGTAGAGGGTGCCGTAGGACACGCGCCAGAACCCGCCCAGCGACTCACCCAGCTCCCGAGAGAGCTGGTAGCCGTGCATGGGCTGCTCCTTGAGCAATCCGAGGATCGCGAGCTCCAGCATGGTGTGGGTTGGTGTCCCTTCGGGTAGGTTCGGTCGTCACGGACGTGACGCCGCGATATATCGGATGCATATATCGCTTCGATATATCTACCCGGAACTTCGGGCAACGTCAAGTTGGGTCGGCGGGCAAGGTGTTCGTCGATGCCCCGCTCATCGTCCACACTATCCGCAGGAGGTGAACCATCCAGCAGCTCACGATCCGGCTCCCTCGCGAAGTCGGCGAGGCCATGGGCACGTTGGCGTTCGCCACGGGCGAACCCGTCGACGAGCACGTGCTGCACGCCCTGCATGACTACCTGGACGAGTGCGGCCACCGTGCCGCGGTGACCGGGTTCACCGACCGCGCTCGGGAACGGTTCCGTCCGGCCCTCGACGAGCTGAAGGATCTCTGACCACGGTCCGCGCGCTCACGCCCGACGACCTGTTCGCGATCGGTGAAGCCGAGCTGGGCCCCGACGTCGAGGTCGATCAGGATCTGTTGAAGCGCGTCGCCCACGAGCCCGTCCGCACCGAGGACGAACGCGACGCCTACCCGGGTATCCACCTGAAGGCCGCCGCCGTGTTGCTCTCGATGCTCCGGGAGCGACCGTTCGGTGAAGGGAACGGTCGCATCGCGCTGCTGGCCACGACCGTGTTCTTGAACCTGAACGGCCAGGATGTGGAAGCCAGCGACGCCGATGTCGTCGCCCTGGTCGCGGTGGCGCACGACGGTGATCTCACGCTGCTGCAGGTCGCAGCCGCCCTCGAGCGGTTGTGTGTTCGCCTGAAGCTCCCCGAGGCATGAACTAGGACAGGGTCCTGACGCGGAAGGTGTCGAAGACGGAACGGCCGTCGTCCTCGTCGCGCCGGGTGCCCCGAGCCACCAGCCGCATGCGGATGCCGGTCTTCTTGCCGCTGCCGAACGCGCGGCGATCCGGCTTCGTCAGCTTGTAGTCCAGCGAGCCGTAGACCGTGCCCTGGCGCGCGATGCTGCAGGTGACGGTCGAGCGGTCGCGGACCAACTTCAGTGTGTATCGACGAGCCACGGTCAGACCCAGGTTGTCCTCGTGGACGCGGATCGCGGGCTTCGTCCCGTGCAGACGTCGCCCGATCGCGAGGAACCCGTTGGGGTGCACCGGTGTCTTCTCGACCTTGCAGAAGAGATGGTTGCCCACGTCCTTGTACGGGCCGACGACACCGACGTTGGAGTGGGTGGGACTCAGGCGGAGGCGGGTGCTCACCGAGATGCCACGCTTCGCATAGCTGCTCTTCATCGAGCGGATCGAGTACGCGATGTTGGTTCGGAGCGAGACCGATGAGGGCACGATCTTCGCGACCCCTTCGACGCGCCGCCAGTCCCCGTCGACGTCCTTCCAGCGCTTCGGCAGCTCGGGCGCGGTACCGCTGAACGACTCCCGGATCACCATCTTGCTGCGCGCAACGGCGGATCCGGTTATCAACGTCGACAGCAACAGCATGGCGATGACGCACGCGATCAATGAACGGAAGGTGCTGGACATGTCTCTCCCCCATGACGATGTCGGTAGTTCGACCATACCCCTGTTGTGAGTTAGCAAACGACGCGGAGGCGCGCTACGGCTTCGGGAAACGTCCAGCTCGCAGGGCCAGCCCGGCCGACATCAGGCCGACGAGACCGCAGCCCCACCACAGCGCCGTGGGGCTGACGTGGTAGATGCTGGTGCCCAGCAACGGACCTGCGACCGCGGCGAACCCGTACATGGCGCCAAGCGCTCCCTGGTAGCGACCTCGCGCGTGGTCCGGCGCCCGGTCGCCCACGAACGCCGCGGTGGCCGGCGATTCCACGATCTCGCCCAGCGTCCAGATGATCACCATCAGGATCAGCCCCGGCACGGCCTCGACCACCGCGAGGGTGGCGAAGCCCAGCCCCACCAGCGCGGCGCCGAGCGCCACCATGTGCGTGCGGGTGCGATGCTGCGTCCACGCGGTGACGGGCAACTCGAACAGCACCACCAATGCGCCGTTGCCCGCCTGCAGGAAGCCGTAGGTCTGCGCCGAGTATCCGAGATCTTTCACGTGCAGCGCGAACGTGGTGGCGTTCTGCATGTACACCGATGCGGTCAGGAACACCGCGCCGAGGAAGAGGAGGAATCCGGTGTCGCGCGCCATGCTCCGGCCGGTGCCCTCGAGATGCCGCTCGTCGTGCTTCGTGGTGCGGGTGCCGTGCGGCAGGGCGGT
>DATLPI010000102.1:0-2870 GCA_035535815.1 Actinomycetota bacterium
GTGTCCTTCATCCAGAACGCACCGTCCTGTTCGCCGTCGAACACGAACACCATGCCCCGATCTTCATCGAGGTCCTCCACGCCCATGAGTCCGACACGACGTTCCTCAGAGGAATCCGCGACGCTCAGGACGTCCGTTCGCACCTCCTCCTGGTGGGTGGAGAACGTGGCGCGAGCCACGGCGTGGCCGGAGGGTTCGGCCTCGCCTTGGTCTTGGCATGCCGAGCCCATCAGGGCGAAGACCAGCGCGATCGTGAGGAGTCGGCGCACGTATCCATGGTCGCATGCTCGATGAGTGGCTCGGCCGCGCATTGCTATCATCAGGCTTCCGCCGGAGTAGCTCAGGGGTAGAGCAACGCCATGGTAAGGCGTAGGTCCGGGGTTCAAATCCCCGCTCCGGCTCCAGAACCGTCCACGCCGCCCTCCCTGCTAGGGTCGTCCGCTACGCCGTCGGACCCCGTGGAGCGCTGTTGACCACCACCAACGTTGCAGGCGAACCCGCCCCGGGGTCCAAGGTCCGCCTGGTCCTGCTGAGCTTCCTGATGCTGTTCGTGGAGCTGGGCCTGATCCGATGGGCCGGCGCCTACAACGTCTACCTGTCGTTCTTCACGAACTTCATCCTGCTGGCGAGCTTCCTGGGCGTGGGCGTCGGGTTCCTGCGTGCCGAGGGCCGCTTCGACCTGTTCCGGCTGGCCCCGCTGACGCTCGCGGCGCTGTTGGTCTTCCTCGCGGTGTTCCCGGTGCAGGGAGGCCGTGTCGAGGGTGTCCTCCAGGTGGTGGGCGGGTTCGGATGGCCGGCCCTGCCGAAGTGGCTCTCGCTGTCGGTGGTCTTCGGCCTGTCGTTCCTGGTGATGGCGGCGATCGCCTCGGGCGTGGCGCGGGTGTTCGCACGGTTCGAGTCCCTCGAGGCCTACCGCCTCGACATCCTGGGCAGCCTCCTGGGGATCGTGGGGTTCTCGGCGCTGGCCTTTCTCCAGGCCTCGCCGTTGGTGTGGGGGATCGTCGTCGCGGTTGCGCTGGTGGCGCTGAGCGCCCGGCGCCGGATCGTGGACCTCGCCGCCATCGCGGTGGTGGTCGGGGTGCTCGCGGTGCTGTCGTTCGCGCCGCTGACCCACTGGTCGCCCTACCAACGGATCACCACCTCGCCGCCGGACGCCGCCGGCATCGCGATCGACGTCAACGGCCGGCCGCATCAACGGATCATGTCGGTGTCCTACATGGAGACCGAGCAGGCGTTCCGCTTCGAGCCGTACGCGCGTTCGCCCGAGAACCCTCTCACCAACGTGTTGATCGTCGGTGCGGGCAGCGGGAACGACGTCGCGATCGCCCTCGCGCAGGGAGCGGACCACGTCGACGCCGTCGAGATCGACCCGGTGCTGTACGCGCTGGGTCGCGACCTGCACCCAGATCGTCCGTACGAGGACCCGAGGGTGGACGCCCATGTCGAGGACGGCCGTGCGTTCATCCACGACACCGACACGATGTACGACCTGGTGATCTTCGCGATCCCGGATTCACTCGCCGCGCTCGCCGGCCAGTCGTCGCTGCGCCTCGAGAGCTTCCTGTCCACCGAGGAGGCGGTGGCGGAGGTGCGCGACCACCTCGCGCCCGGTGGGGCGGTGGCGATGTACCACTACTATCTGCCGGTCGCCCTCGATCGCTACGGCGACACGCTCGAGCGAACGTTCGGCGCGCCGCCGTGCCTGGACCTGAGCCCCGGCCCGGGGGAGCGTCCGCGCACGGTGCTCACCGCCAGCAACGATCCGGACAGCCTGGTGTGTGCGGACGTGTGGCAACGGCCGGCGGCCGAGATCCTCCCGGAGACCGACGATTTCCCGTTCCCCTACCTGGTGGGGCGGGGGATCCCGCCCTTCTATCAGCTGGCGCTGCTGCTGATCCTGGTCGGCTCGCTCTTCGCCGTCCGGTTCGCGGGAGGACCGCTCGGCGAGATGCGCTCCTACATCGACCTGTTCTTCATGGGGGCGGCGTTCCTGCTGCTAGAGACCACGAACGTCGTCCGGTTCGCGCTCTGGTTCGGCACCACGTGGTTCGTGAACGCGCTGGTTTTCGGCGGCATCCTGGTGTCGGTCTGGCTCGCGGTCGAGGTGACCCGCCGGTGGCCGGTGCGGCGCCCGAGCCTGCTGTACGCGCCGCTGTTCGTGAGCCTCGCGATCGCGTGGGCCGTGCCGATCCATGCGCTCTTGGACCTCCCGCCCGCGATGCGGTTCGCCGCCGCCGTCGTGCTCGGCTTCACGCCGGTGTTCCTGGGCAACCTGATCTTCGCCAACCGCTTCAAGGACGTGGGTTCCTCGACGATTGCCTTCGGCACGAACCTGCTCGGGGCGATCGTGGGCGGCGTCCTCGAGTACGGCGCGCTCGTGGTGGGGTACCGGTCGCTGTTGATCGGCGTCGCGGCCCTGTACGCGTTGGCGCTCGTCACGGGCAGGGCACACTTGAGGAGCCGGCTCGATACCGGGAAACCGACTTCGATCGATCCCCTGACCGCGGCACCACGGGCGACAGGATCTCAGGGTGTGCCGGGCGCGCATCCGCCCGGGTAAACTCAACGTTCGCATCTAGGGCGGCGTAGCTCAGGGGCAGAGCAAGAGGCTCATAATCGCTGTGTCGGTGGTTCGAGTCCACCCGCCGCTACCAGCCAGGTTCATCGGCCCGCACAGTCGGAACCACGCACGAAGGGATCGGAACGCACGATCGTCGTCAGGAAGTTGACCGAGATCACACAGGGAACAGGACACCATGGCCAAGGCAGATAACCGCCCGAAGATCACGCTCGCCTGCACCGACTGCAAGCGGCGCAACTACAACACGGTCAAGAACAAGGTGAACGACCGTGACCGCATCGAGCTGAAG
>DATLPI010000103.1:0-2261 GCA_035535815.1 Actinomycetota bacterium
TGACCACGCTGTCCGGTTCCGTGGCCAGAGCCGGGTTCGCGATCAGCGCCGTGATGATCGCTCGCATGCTCCCCGCGGTCCTGTTCGGCCCGATCGCGGGGGCTTTGGTCGACCGGGTGGATCGCAAGCAGATCATGATCATCGCCGACATCGGCCGTGGTGCGATGTACGCCGCGATGGCCTTCATGGGGAAGCTGTGGGCCATCTTCCTCCTGTCGTTCGCGATCGAGTGCCTCTCGCTGCTCTGGACCCCGGCACGCGACGCCTCCCTCCCGAACATGGTGCCGAGGCGGCAGCTGGCGAACGCGAACTCGCTGGGCCTGGTGAGCACGTACGCGACGCTGCCACTGGGCGGCGCCGTGTTCGCGGTCTTGACGTGGATCAGCCAGAGCGTGGGCGAGTGGGTGCCGTTCCTGGGCGACCGTCCTGAGACGCTCGCCTTGCTGCTGGATGCGTGCACGTTCGGGTTCTCAGCGTTCATGGTGAGTCGCATCGCGTTCCCGGCCCCGGTGCACGGGCTCACCGGCAGGTTCGACCTGAGCAAGGTGTGGCACGACATCAAGGACGGGGTGCATTTCCTCCGAGAGGACTCGATCGCCTCGGCCATGACCGGGGGGATCGTGGTGGCCTTCGCCGCGGTGGGAGCCGTGCTCGCGCTGGGTCCGATCTTCGTGGCCGGCCTCGACAAGAACCAGGCGGCCTGGGGCGTGGTCGTCACGGCGTTCGGTGTCGGCATGTTCCTGGGGATGGCGACGGCGAGCCAGGTCAACAAGTTCGTGGAGCGCGACATCGCGTTCGTGTGGGCCCTGCTCGCGGCCGCGGCGACGCTGTTCGTGCTGGCAGCCATGCCGAGCCTGGCACTCACCGCGGTCGTCTCGGTGTGGCTCGGCGCCTTCTGCGGCCTGGCCTGGGTGAGCGGCTACACCTTGCTGCAGGAGAACGTCGAGGACGAGTTCCGCGGACGGACGTTCGCCTCGCTGACGACCCTGTCCCGGCTGGGCCTGTTCATGAGCCTCACCATCTTCCCTATCCTGTCGAGCATCTATGACCGACCATTCTCGTTCAACGGCCAGGTCTACGATCCGCCGGGCCCCCGGCTCGCGCTGTGGACCGCCGGCGCGCTCGCCGCAGCCGCCGGCTTCAACACGCGGCGCCTGCTCAAGCGGCACCGCCTCTCCCGACCCCAACCCCTCGCCCTCGTGCCGAAGCTGAAGCGGCCGCCGGCCACCGGGTTGTTCATCGCCTTCGAGGGCGTCGAAGGTGCAGGCAAGGGCACCCAGATCCGGCTCGCCGAGGAGCACCTCCGGGCCGAGGGGCACGACGTGCTGGTGACGCGCGAACCGGGCGGGACCGAGCTGGGCGAGAAGATCCGCGAGGTCCTGCTCGACCCGAAGACCGGCAAGCTCGATGCGCGCAGCGAGGCCCTCCTCTTCTCCGCGGCCCGCGCCCAGACGGTCTCGACCGTGATCCGCCCGGCGCTCGCCGACGGCTCGATCGTGATCTGCGACCGGTACGTCGATTCCTCGCTGGCCTACCAGGGGTGGGCGCGCGGGCTTGGGGAGCAGGACGTGCTCACCCTCAACGTGTGGGCTACCCAGGGGTTGTTCGCCGACCTGGTGATCCTGCTGCATCTCGAACCCGAACGCGGCTTACTGCGCTCGACCGAGGCGCCCGACCGCATGGAGCTCGAAGGCCAGGACTTCCACGCCAAGGTGTCCGACGCATACCTGAAGATCGCCGAGGAACATCCCGAGCGGTTCGTGGTGATCGACGCCGACCGCACCCCCGCCGAGGTCTTCGAGGACGTGAAGGCCGCGGTGGAGAAGGTGCTGGCCGACCGCGACGATCTGGGGCCGCCGCCGGCGTGAGCGACGCCGTGGCGACCCCAGATCCGTGGCGGTTATCGCGGTCCGGTTACCCGCCCAGTGCTCCCTGCCTCGGGACGTGCCTCGGACCATGCACGTGCGGAGGAGAGAGTGGTGCGTGAGGAGCCACGTGTGAGAAGCCGATCGCGGGGAGTGTCGTGTCCACGGTGATCGGTTGGATCGCCGGCCGGGGCGAGGTGTCATCCAGCGAGGCAGGCACCGCGACGGCGATTGCGGCAACGACGGCCGTGGCCGCCACGGCGGCGAGGACCGCGCGGGGCGCTCGCCGGGCGCGCGTCTCGTCCTGGGTGCGGATCGTTCCGGTGTCGGTCTGCATGTCGACCCCTCCTCGTTCGCGATGGCATCGCGTCGTGGCATCGAACCTAGGGCCGGGGC
>DATLPI010000104.1:0-3885 GCA_035535815.1 Actinomycetota bacterium
CAGGACCGACCAGACACGTCGTATCGAAGGATGTCCCGGTCGCGGAGATGTTCAACAGGACCTTCTTGTCCTGACCACAACTCGCACTGCTCGAAGCACCGAAGCTCGGGACGATCGACGGGGGCGGGTTCGCGACGAGGATGTTCTGAACGTCCCCTTGGACGCCCACCATCAGGTTCTGATTCACGCTGTCGTACCAGGAGAGATAGACCCCGCTGTCCGATGCGGCGAGGGCCGGATGCAGTCCACCGGCCGCCGTACTGCCGAGGTCGACAGACGCGAAGGTGTCCGTTCCGGACTCGAACTGGAGACCCTTCGTCTCGTCGTCCCAGGCCACGTAGATCGTGCCGTCCGTGCCCGCGGCGACCGCGGTGCGTGACGCGGAGTTCCCGGTCTTGGACGGGCTCGGGTTCGGAGCCTTCGCGACTTCCATCGTCGTGGGTGCGTGGTCGTCGAGCAGCGCGACCCGGACCGCCCCGTGGCCCGTGTAATACGACGCGTACGCGGTGTTCCCCGACGTGGCCACGGACACCGACAGCCCCAACCCCTGTGCCCTGGTGTCGACGACGTTCACGACCCACTTCGATCCCTGGAGGCTCGCGGCCTCCACCGAATCCTTCGCGGCATCACCGAACACCACCACCGGGTTCCCGCGGAGGACCGCGATCCCCGTCGGGCCCGGTTCCGGGCATCCGCCGCACGGTCCCGAGGTCGCGACCACCTGGTCCGTCCACTTCGAGCCGGTCAGCGTCGCGGCGTGGACCTCCAGCCCGTCGGACCCGAGCACGGAGAACGCGACCCAGGGGTTCCCGGCGGCGTCGAGCGCGATCCCCGGTGCCGAGATCGGGCCGGCCAGCGACACGGCCGTGCCGTAGTTGAAGACCTGCTGCACCGTGGACGTCCCGTCGGCCTTCGTGGTCCCGTAATAGACACCGTCGCGCATCGTCCATGCCGCGTGGACCGTGCCGTCCGACCCGAGAGTGACCGCCGTGCCGTTCGAGTCGTCGGCCGTCAGTTGGAGGTTCTCCGTCGTCACGGGTCCGAACGGAACCGTGATGCCGCTCGGCAGTCCCGCCTTCGGCTTGGCCTGCTCGATGGCCCCGTGGGTCCAGACGCCGTTCGCGTCCACCGAGCTCAACAACACCCCGGGGAGGAAGGGCGACCCGATGGGCCTCGGGATCGGGATCTCGCCCTCTTTCACCACCGCCGGGAAGCCGAAGTACGTGACGTAGGGCAAGCCATCGGCGGTCAACGCCACCGCGGAACCCAGACCGACGTCGTCGAGGGAATCGGCGACGACCGGGACGAAGCGCACGCCACTGCCGAAGTCGACCGAGGTTGCGGTGGGATTGGAGGCACAGGCGGCGGCCAGCATGGCCAGGCCCGCAAGGAGGGCGAAGGGTCGCTTCGACACGTCGGCGCGGATACTACCAACGCGGGTCAACGCGTCGTTGATCCGCGCGCCGCTCCCGCGGTGGTGAGGGGAAGGCTCCCCAAGACCTCGGCGAGGAAGCGGCCCGTGTGCGAATCGGGGTCGGCCGCGACCTCCTCGGGCGTTCCCACGGCGACGACCTTCCCGCCCTGGTCGCCTCCTTCCGGACCGAGATCGATGATCCAGTCGGCGGTCTTGACCACGTCCAGGTTGTGCTCGATCACGATGACCGTGTTGCCCGCCGACACCAGACGCTGGAGCACCTGGAGCAGCTTGCGGATGTCCTCGAAATGCAGCCCGGTGGTCGGCTCGTCCAACACGTACATCGTGTTGCCGGTCGCCCGCTTGTGGAGCTCCGAAGCCAGCTTGATGCGCTGCGCCTCTCCTCCGGAGAGCGTGGGCGCCGGCTGTCCGAGCTTGATGTAGCCCAGGCCGACGTCCGAGAGCGTCTGCATCTGTCGCTTGATCGGCGGGATGTTCTGGAAGAACTCGAGCGCCTCGTCGACGCTCATGGCGAGCACGTCGCTGATGCTGCGACCCTTGTACTTCACCTCGAGCGTCTCTCGGTTGTACCGCCTTCCCTTGCACACCTCGCAGGTGACATACACGTCAGGAAGGAAGTGCATCTCGATCTTGATCTGCCCGTCCCCGGCGCAGTTCTCGCACCGGCCGCCGCGGACGTTGAACGAGAAGCGCCCCGGCTGGAACCCGCGGATCCTGGCTTCCGGGACCTGGGCGTAGAGCTTCCGGACGTGATCGAAGACCCCCGTGTACGTAGCTGGGTTGGACCGCGGCGTTCGGCCGATCGGCGACTGATCGATGTCGATCACCTTGTCGATCTGCTCCCAGCCGACCATCTTCTTGTGCCTGCCGGGCAGCAGCCGCGACCGGTACACCTTCTGCATCAGCGCCCGGAGCAGGACGTCTTGGACCAACGTCGACTTCCCGGACCCGCTGACCCCGGTCACGCAGACGAGGAGACCGAGCGGGATCTGGACGTTCACGTTCTGCAGGTTGTGCTCCCGCACCCCTTCCAGTCGCAGCACCCGTTCCCCGGGCTGGCGCCGAACCTCGGGAACCGGGATCGTCCGGCGTCCGGAGAGGTACGCGCCGGTCAGCGACGCGTCGCACTCGAGCAACCCCTTCAGCTTCCCCGAGTAGACGATCTCGCCGCCGTGCTCGCCGGCGCCCGGCCCGATGTCGACGATGTGATCGGCTTCGACGATGGTCGCCTCGTCGTGCTCCACGACGATCAGCGTGTTCCCCAGATCGCGAAGCCTGATCAAGGTGTCCAGCAATCGACGGTTGTCTCGCTGGTGCAGACCGATCGAGGGCTCGTCAAGGATGTAGAGCACCCCGACGAGCCCGCTGCCGATCTGCGTGGCCAGCCGGATGCGCTGGGCCTCTCCGCCTGCAAGCGTGCCGGCGGCGCGGCCCAGCGTCAGGTAGTCGAGGCCGACGTCGACCAGGAAGCCGAGCCGCGCGCGGATCTCCTTGACGAGCCGCGCGGCGATCATCTCCTCGCGTTCGCTGAGACCCATGTCGCCGGTGAAGGCGAGGGCGTCACGGATCGACAGATCCGTGACGTCCGCGATGTTGCGGTCCCCGATCGTGACGGCCAGCGTCTCCGGCCGGAGACGCTGGCCTTTGCATGCGCGGCAGGGGATCTCGCGCATGAACTGCTCGAGCTTCTCCCGAGCGGCTTCGGACTCCGTCTCGCGGTACCGCCGCTCGATGTTGGGCAGGATGCCTTCGAACGTCGTCCAGTACGCGCGCTGCCTCCCGTACCGGTTCTTGTACTTGACGTAGATCGACTCGGCCGAGCCCTCGAGCAGGATGTCGCGTGCCTTCTTCGTGAGCTTCTTCCAGGGTGTGTCGAGGTCGAACCCGTGCGCGTCGCCCACGGCCTGGAGGACCCGGTACCAGTACTCGAGACTGTTGGACGCCCAGGGTGCGATGGCCCCTTCGTTGATGGACAGATCCGGGTCCGGGACGACGAGCTCGGGGTCGACCTCCAAGCGCGTTCCGAGTCCGTCGCACGTGGGGCAGGCTCCGTACGGAGAGTTGAACGAGAAGTTGCGCGGCGCCAACTCGTCGAACGAGAGCCCGCAGTACGTGCACGCGAGCTTCTGCGAGAAGGTCTGGACCTCCTCGTGGCCCTCGTGCGTGACGACGGCCACCGACGCGATCCCCTCGGCCAGCTCCAACGCCTGCTCGATCGAATCGGCGACCCGTCGGCGGATGTCGGGCTTGGAGACCAGTCGGTCGACGACGACCTCGATCGTGTGCTTGTAGTTCCTGGGCAGCCGGATCGGCTCCGAGAGGTCGCGGACCTCGCCGTCGATCCGCGCCCGGGGATATCCCTTGCGCGCCAGATCCTGGAGGAGCTTCTCGTACTCCCCCTTCCGGCCCCGCACCACCGGCGCGAGCACCTGGAAGCGGGTCCCCTCGGG
>DATLPI010000105.1:0-7147 GCA_035535815.1 Actinomycetota bacterium
CCGCAGCTACTACGAATCGGACATCCCCACGGTGAACCCGAAGATCGTGCCGATGACCTCGCCCTACGACCCGAACGATGAGGTCTACGTGGTGCCGCCGCTCAAGCCCGATGTCGCGATCGTGGCCGCCCAGCGCGCCGACGCCGAGGGCGACACGCAGATCTGGGGGCTGCTCGGCTGCCAGAAGGAGGTCGCGTTCGCCGCCCACAAGGTGATCGTGGTGGTCGAGGAGGTCGTGGAGGAATCGACGATCCGCCAGGACCCCAACCGCACGGTGATCCCGGGGGCGGTGGTCGACGCCGTGGTCGAGGAACCGTTCTCCTGCCATCCGTCGTTCACCCAGGGGTACTACGACCGCGACAACGCCTTCTACCTGGAGTGGGACCGCATCGCGAAAGATCCGGTCACCTTGGAGGCGTGGTACGACGAGTGGGTCTACGGACTGGCCAACCACCGCGAGTACGTCGAGAAGTTCGGCGACGCCTACTGGGACCGCCTGCGGCCCACGCCGGCGCCCTCGGGCGAGGTCGACTACGGGAGGTACGCGTGAGCACCGACGTGGGCCGGGACCTCGGGTACTCGAAGTCCGAGATCATGATCGCCGCCAGCGCACGCCAGCTCGCCGGGGTGAAGAACTGCTTCGTCGGCGTGGGACTGCCCAACATCGTGTGCAACCTGTCCCAGCGCACCGTGACCCCCGAGCTGCAGCTGGTGTACGAGTCGGGCGTGTACGGCGCCCGCCCCGAGCGGCTGCCGCTCTCGATCGGTGACCCCACCCTGGCCACGGGCTCGACGGCGATCACCAGCATGTTCGAGCTGTTCGCGTTCTACCTGCAGGCGGGGCTGATCGACGTGGCGTTCCTGGGGGGAGCGCAGATCGATCGCCACGGCAACCTCAACACCACCGTGATCGGTGACTACGCCAACCCCAAGGTCCGCCTCCCGGGCTCGGGAGGCGCGTGTGAGATCGCCATCCACGCGAAGCAGATCCTGGTGATCATGCGGCAGGCGCAGCGGTCGTTCGTGGAGCGGCTGGACTTCCGGACCTCGCCGGGGCACAGCGGGGACGCCGCGCACGACGCGGCGCGCGGATGGCACGGGAGCGGACCGACCGGGGTCGTCACCGACCTGGGCACCTACGCGTTCGACGCCGACACGGGGGAGATGACCTTGATCACCCTGCATCCCGGCGTGACGCTCGACGACGTCCGGGCCAACATGGGGTGGGAGCCTCGCGTGGCCGACGAACTGGGCGAAACACCTCCGCCAACACCCGAGGAGCTCCGCCTGATCCGTGAGGAGCTCGACCCCCTGGGGGTCTACACCAAGTAGCCATGGACGCGATCGGCCGGGACGAGCAGGAGGCGCCGCAGAGGTTCGTCGATGGCCTCTCGTGGTTCGCACCCTTGCTCGCACCCACCTGGTTGCTGCCCGGTGTCGGCAAGGACGCCCCTCGGGTGGAACTGGCCGCCGAACCATGGCCGCAGGAGTCGGCGCTCGATCAGGACGCGCGCGATCTGCGGCTGGGCCTGCCGTTGTTCCTCGCCGAGGGGATCCGCTACCTGACGAACGCCTTGCCGTCGGTGCGCCCGGAACCGGTTGCCTCGTCCGGCGAACAGGGCGGCGCCGAGATCTCGATCCTCACGTCGATCGTGGCCGGACGACCGCCCGTGATCAAGATCCGTCTCGTGGATGCGGCCTCGGGGGACGAACGGGAGTCGATCGAGCGCGAGGTCGAGTCCGAAGCCGATCTCGGCGCCGTGCTCGTCTCCCTTCCCCGAGTGACGATCGACCTGCTGCGGTCCACGGGCGTGCGCTCGTCGTGGGACCCGCGGTACACGCCGCCCCCGCCGGCGTCCGCGGCGCGCGTGGTCCGCGGGCACCGGGCGTGCGTCCGGCTCGCCGATCCTGCGTTCTTCACCGCTGAGAGCGCCGATCGCCGGGCTGCCGCCCGCGATGAGGCCACGGTGGTGCTCCGGCGGCTCGCCGACGCCGCCACCAGCACGAGCGAAGCGTTGCCCGCCGTCTTGTTCTTCGCCACGTTGGTGGGCGCCACGGGCGCGGGCTTCGACGCGACGAATGAGTTCCGGTTGTCGGTGAACGCCCGATGCATGGATGCCACCGACCCCCGCGACCCGGTGTTCCGCCTGTCGGTCATCGCGTTGCGCGCGATCGGGGACGAGGCGATCGCGGAACGCAGGGCTCAGCGGCTGGAGACCGTGGAGGACCCGGTGTTCCAGGACTGGCTCGAACGAGCGAGGAAGGCCTGAGCGATGCCCGAGCCCCGCGACCACCTCACTCCGCCGCCCGTCCCCTGGACCGCGGAGCCGGCTGAGGACGAACCCGACTGGGCGCAGTCGATCCGCGACGGGCGCAAGGCCCGTGGCGATCGGCTGCGAGCGGTGTTCGCCGGATTCGACGATGCCGACGACGACCCGACCAGCGCCGTGCCGTCGCGACCGGCGGCCCCCTTGGACGACCACGATCCCGGGGTGGAGTCGTGAGCCACGTCTTCCCTCGGGTGATGGACCGCGACCTCCCGACCGCCGTGCATGCGGACGGTGCGTGGATCACGACGAGCGACGGCCGCCGGTTCCTGGACGGGGCGGGCGGTGCGATCGTGGTGAACGTCGGACACGGTCGCCGCTCGGTGATCGAGGCCGTGGCCGCGCAATTGGAGGCCACGCAGTACGTGCACGGCACGATGTTCACGACCGAGGCGGTGGAGGGGTACGCCGCGGAGGTGGCGGCCGTCCTGCCGATGGATGGCCCGCGCCTGTATCCCGTTTCGGGCGGGAGCGAAGCGGTGGAAACCGCCCTGAAGCTCGCGCGTGCCTATCACCTCGCGAACGGGGAGCCCTCACGGTTCACGATGATCGGCCGGCGGAGCTCCTATCACGGCAACACGATCGGTGCGCTCGATGCCAGCGGCAAGGAGCCGCTCCGCAAGCCCTACACCCCGTGGTTGGGTCGCTACCTGCACGCCCCCGCGGCCTACGAATATCGCTGCGAGAACCCTCACCATCCCGATGGCTGTGGCGCCTGGCACGCCGGTGAACTCGAGCGCATGATCGATCAGGCCCCGCCGAAGTCGATCGCGGCATTCATCGCCGAACCGGTCGCCGGCGCCACGCTCGGTGCGGCGGTGCCCTGCGAGGACTACTGGCCGGCGATGACCGAGGTCTGCCGCCGGCACGGGGTCCTGGTGATCGCCGACGAGGTCATGACCGGATTCGGCCGGACGGGCCGGTGGTTCGGCGTCGACCATTGGCAGGTGCGGCCCGACATCCTGACGGCGGGCAAGGGAACCACCGGCGGGTACGTGCCGTTCGGCTACGCGGCGGCAAGTGCAGGGGTCTACGACGCGGTGGCGACCACCGGGTTCGTGCACGGGTTCACGTGGTCGCACAACGCGCTGGGAGCGGCGGCCGGGCGGGCGGTGCTCCAGCTCCTGCACGAGGAAGACCTGGTGGCGCGCAGCGCCGCGCTTGGGGACCGGATCCGGGACGACCTGCGAGCCGCGCTGGCCGACTGCGCGATCGTGGGCGACATCCGAGGGCTGGGGACGATGATCGGGATCGAGCTCGTCCGCGATGCGGCGTCGAAAGAGCCGTTCGCTCGGACCGCGCGGGTCACCGAGCGGATCGTGGCCCACGCGAGGGACCACGAGTTGCTCGTCTACTCCTCGACGGGGCACGTCGACGGGGTCAACGGCGACCTCATCGTGCTGGGGCCGCCCTTCGTGCTCACCGACGAGGACGAGGCGATCCTCGTCGACCGCACCGCCGCCGCGATACGTTCGGTTGCGTGAGCGGCACCGCTGGACTGGTCGTGGCCCCTGCAGCACGGCTGTACGACCACGGCCCGGCTCACCCCCTTCGTCCCGAACGCGTCCTGCTCACCTGGGACCTGCTGGAGGCCTACGGCGTGACCGCCGCTGACGGGGTTCAGCTCTTCGATGCGGATCCGGCCTCCGATGCGGCTCTCCTGTTGGTGCACACGCCGGAGTACCTCGAGGCGACGCGACGCGCCGGCGACGGTGAGGATGGTCCGTGGGGGCGCTTCGGTTACGGTCCCGGCGACAATCCCATCTTCGATCGGATGCACGAGGCGGGCGCCGTCGTGGTGGGCGCCACGCTCGCCGCGGCCGCCGCGGTCCTGAACGGGGACGTCGCGCACGCCTTCAACGCGGCGGGGGGGCTGCACCACGCGATGCCGTCCCGGGCTTCGGGCTTCTGCGTCTACGACGACCCCGCCGTGGCGATCGCGTGGATGCTGACCCAAGGCGCCGAACGGGTCGCCTACGTCGACGTCGACGTGCATCACGGCGACGGGCCGCAGGCGATCTTCTACGACGAGCCCCGGGTCCTGACGATCTCGATCCACGAATTCGCACCCGAACTCGGGTTCTTCCCCGGAACGGGCTCGCCCGACGAACGCGGTGGTCCGAACGCACCGGGATCGGCCATCAACGTGCCGCTGGCGCCCGGGACGGATGACGTCGGCTGGTTCGCGGCCTTCCGCGACACGGTGCCGGCCGCTGTTCGCGACTTCGGCCCCGACGTGCTCGTGACCCAGTTGGGTTGCGACACGCATGCGTCCGACCCGCTCGCGCATCTCCAGCTCACCACCGCCACCTATCGACGCGCCGCGGCGATCCTGCACGAACTCGCGCACGAAGTGGCCGGCGGCCGATGGGTGGCCACCGGCGGTGGGGGCTACCAGTGGGCGCGCGTCGTACCTCGGGCATGGACGATCGCGTTCGCCGAGATGGCCGAGGTCGAACTCGCCGACCCCTTGCCGGCCTCCTGGGTGGGGCAGGCGACGGCGCTGTCGGGCGGATCGGTCCCCGCGACGCTGTCCGACCCCGCAGGAGGGCTCCTGTGACCGCTCGTACCAAGCTCGTCTGCACCCTGGGTCCGGCGACCAACACGCCGGCCTTCGTGCGCGGCTTGGTGGCGGCCGGCACCTCGATCTTCCGCATCAACTTCTCCCATGGCTCGCCCGACGATCACGCGCGCGCCGTGTCCTTGGTGCGGGGCGCGGAGGCCGACGGCGACCGGGCGCTCGCGGTGCTCGCCGACCTTCCGGGCGCCAAGGTGCGGCTGGGATCGATGGATCCCGAGGCGTTCCGGTTCGCTCCCGGCCAGTCCTTCGCCCTGCGACCGGACGGCCCCGGCGACGAGGCGGGCACCTCGACGACGCACCCCGGACTCGCCGAGGATCTGCGCCCCGGCGACCGTGTCCTGCTCGCCGACGGGGCGGTGGAGCTGACGGTGACGTCCGTCCGGGGGTCCGTGGTGCACACCGAGTGCGTGCGCGGCGGCACCGTGCGGTCCGGTCAGGGCGTCAACGTGCCGGCCGAGCGACTCGGCCTCCCGGCGATCACGGACCGCGACCGCGAGGGTCTCGCTCGCGCGCTCGACCTGGGGGTCGACGTGATCGCGCAGTCGTTCGTGCGCGGCCCCGAGGACGTCGAGCAGATGCGCGGACTGATGGGGGAGCGGGTCGTGCCCATCGTGGCGAAGATCGAGACGAAGCCCGCGATCGAGCACATCAAGGCCATCCTCGACGTCACCGACGCCGTCATGGTGGCGCGGGGCGACTTGGGGGTGGAGCTGCCGATGGAGCAGATCCCCTTGCTGCAGAAGGACCTGCTGCGGGCGGCGCGGATCGCCGGACGGCCGGCGATCGTGGCCACCCAGATGCTGGAGTCGATGATCCGCGCTGCCCGGCCGACGCGCGCCGAAGCGACCGACGTCGCCAACGCGGTGCTGGACGGCGCCGACGGGATCATGCTTTCGGGCGAGACCGCGATCGGTGAGTACCCCTTCGAGGCGGCAGCCGCGGCCACGAGGATCGCCGAGGCCGTCGAGGCGCGCGCGTCGGAGTTCCGGTCGGGGGAGCCGCCGTGCCGGCACACGGGTGAAGCGGCCGCCGTCGCCCACGCCGTCGCCGACGTCGCCTCGAGTGAAGCCGAGATCGTGGCGATCACCTGCTACACCGAGACCGGTCGCACCGCGCGGCTGCTGTCCGCCGAACGGCCGTCGTGCCCGATCTATGCGTTCATCCCCGAGGTCAGCGTGCGCAGGGTCAGCACCCTGCATTGGGGCGTCACGCCTCTCGCCGCCGAACGACCTGCCGACACCGACGAGATGATCGAGACGATGGACCGTGGCCTGCAGCAGCACGGCCTCGCACTGGCGGGGCGATCCGTGGTGATGGCGGCGGCATCCCCCGCCGGTCGCACCACGACGAATATGCTGAAGGTCCATCAGGTGGGCTCCCCGATCCGCTGAGCCCCGCAAGGAGGGCCGCACCCATGGGCAGGACCCCCGCAGATTCCCCCGGACGCCCCGGCAAGGACGTCGTTCCCACGAAGCGCGAGCACATGGATCTGGACGAGAAGGCCACCCGGCATCGCGATATGGAAGCGGCGCATCCGCACGGGCTCCCTTGGTACAAGCGCCTCTTCCGGCGCGGCAAGCAGCGCTAGGCGGGCGCCCCCGGGTCGGTCGAGAGTGCCTCGACCGCCGCGGCTTCCAGCCACGTCAGGTAGCCGTAGAGGTCGAAGGCTCCGGCCGCCTCATCGTTGCCCGCGAAGTCGGCCTCGGTGGTGTCCTCGGTGACGTCGAGCCTGGTGCCCAGCACCAGGCGCAGGGCGTTGAGCGATCGCAACCAGGCCAGCAGTTCGTCCTCGGTGAGCACCTCGGCGTGCGCCGTGCGTTCCACGACGTCCAGCGCTTCGAGCCGGTCGGCGAGCAGCGAACCCGCGTGCGTCCGCTCGAACTCGAGGTTGCGGAAGATGTCATCGGGATGTGCGGCGGGGAACAAACGGGCCACCGCCGGATCGCTGCTGGCGCTTTCGTTCACCAGGATCTGGCGGAGCTGAGCGGTGAACGCCACCATGGCCTCGCGGTCCTTGGCACCGAGACGCAGCGCGAACCGCCCCCCGTCCTCTCGCGTGATCGGGCCGGGCAGGCTCATCGGTCCTGCTGCATCGTGGCCCACAAGCCGTAGGCGTGGAGCCTGGCCACGTCGCGTTCGGCCTCATCGCGCGACCCGTTCGACACGACGGCCTTGCCGTTGACGTGGACGTCAATCATCAACTTCTCGGCCTTGGCCCGCGGGTAGCCGAAGAGCTTCT
>DATLPI010000106.1:0-2830 GCA_035535815.1 Actinomycetota bacterium
CCCACCTGTTCAACGCGCCGGAGGACGGCGACGCCGTGGGCGCCTCCACGATCGGCTCCAGCGAGGCCGTCATGCTCGGTGGGCTCGCGATGAAGTGGAACTGGCGAGCCCGTCGCGAAGCCGCCGGCAGGTCCACCGACAAGCCGAACCTCATCCTCGGATCCAACGTGCAGGTCGTGTGGGAGAAGTTCTGCCGCTATTGGGACGTCGAACCGCGATACATCCCGCTGCACGAGGGGCGCTACGTCATCTCCCCCGAGGAAGCCGTCGAGCGCATCGACGAGAACACGATCGGGGTCGTCGCGATCCTTGGCACCACCTACACCGGCGAGTTCGAGCCGATCGAGGCGATCCACGACGCCGTGGTGGCGAGCAACGCCGAAACCGGGTTCGACGTCCCGGTCCACATCGACGCCGCCAGCGGTGGGTTCGTGGCCCCGTTCCTGCACCCGAAGGTCAAGTGGGATTTCCGCTTGCCCATGGTGAAGTCGATCAACGTCTCGGGCCACAAGTACGGACTCACCTACCCCGGCGTGGGCTTCGTGGTGTGGCGCTCGAGCGACGACCTTCCCGAAGACCTCGTCTTCCATGTGAATTACCTGGGTGGCGACATGCCCACGTTCACCCTGAACTTCTCACGGCCGGGCAACCAGATCGTGGGCCAGTACTACAACTTCCTGCGGCTGGGCATGGCCGGGTATCGCCGGATCATGGAGACCCTGCGCGACCTCGCGGTGCACACCTCCGGCCGCATCGCGGAGATGGGACCGTTCGAGCTGATCAGCGACGGCACCGCGATCCCGGTGTTCGCGTTCGCCCTGAAGGAGGGCGCGCCGTACACGGTGTTCGACCTCTCTGAACGGCTGCGGATCGGTGGCTGGCAGGTGCCTGCCTACACGATGCCCGACGACGCGACGAACGTGGCGGTCATGCGGGTGGTGGTCCGGGAAGGTTTCAGCTACGACCTCGCCGATGACCTGATCGATGCGCTCAAGGCCGCGACCGAGTTCCTGACCCAAAACCCCCCGAGGCAACCGGCAAAGCCGGGCTTCAGCCACACCTAACGACGTGCACCCTCGCTCGCTCGTCCACGTGCCGGACTCGTGGATCCTGGAGGAGCAGCGCACGATCGGGCCCTTCGTCACCCGCGAGCGCTATCGGCTGCCGGACGGCTCGCACCGCACGTGGAGCTCGCGTCGCCGCCGCAAGACGGGCCGGACGGAGGAACGACGCAGCCGTCCTCCCCTCCCCTGGTGGCGCCCGAAGGTCCTGGGCTGGTGGATCGCGGTGCTGTTCATGGTGGGGTCCTCGCTCTTCGCCCTGGGGTCGTTCCCGCTCTATGCGAACGCGACGAACCCCACGGCCGTGGGGATCACGTACTTTGTGGGCTCGATCTTCTTCACGTCCGCGGGCTATCTGGCGTTCGTGCAGACGATCAACACGTCAGAGGAAGCCGGCGAGGGCCGCCACCGGACGCGGCTGCTCGCCTGGCAGCCCCATCGGATCGATTGGTGGTCGGCGTCGGTGCAGTCGATCGGGACCTTGCTGTTCAATCGCAGCACGTTCAACGCGATGGATGCCGCCCTGTCCACCCCCCAAGCGGAGCGACTGGTGTGGGCACCCGACATGTTCGGGTCGATCGCCTTCATGATCGCGAGCACGCTGGCGTGGCTGGAGGTGTGTCACGGCTGGTGGCACTGGGATCCTCGCGACACGTCGTGGCGGATCGTGGCGCTCAACCTGCTGGGATCGATCGCCTTCCAGATCTCGGCGATCGCGGCGTTCATCCGGCCGGCCACCGGTGAACTCGTCAACCTGCCCATCGCCAACCTCGGAACGTTCGTGGGGGCCGTGTGCTTCTTCTTCGGTGCGCTCCTGCTGATCCCCGAGATGAGCGACGCCTGAACGACATCAGGCCGGGCAAGGCCCATCGCGTGATGGGATCCGCCCGGCCTGCGCCGTCGTGATGAACCCTGGAACTACGCCTCGGTGGTGGCCGCGCCGATGGCGACCAGGTCCTCCGGGTGGATCCAGCTGTCGGCCAGTGGCACACCGCCCGCTCGCCGGATGGCGTCGCGCAACGGGATCGCCCAGCGGTGCTCGATCAACGCCACCGCGGCGGTGGTTCCCATCGGGATCGTGTCGGCGATCGACCACATGGCGTCGTCGCCGAGGACGCCGTCCTCGGTGGCTTCCGCTCCGAGCAGTGCCCCGGCCTCCATGCCTTCTTCATCGCCTTCGGCACCGAGGCCGATCAGCGCTCCGGCTATGGCGCCGAACTCGGCGCGCTGCTCGTCGGACAGATCGCTCAGCTCGACGCCGACGATCTCACCATCCTGGTCCTTCGAGACGATGACCATGTCGACTAGCCGGATGATGTCGAGCTCCTTGAGACGTTGGAGCTCCGGCATGATCTCGCCGTTGAAGCTGGTGCCGTCGAATCCGACCACCAGGACCTGTACCGGACCGAACTCATCCATCGATTCGCTTCCCTCGTTTCGTGGTCGTGGGCTCAGCCTAGGATCTTGGCCTTCTGGGCCGCGAACTCCTCGTCGGTGAGCACGCCCTGCTCGTGGAGCTGGCCGAGCTGCTGCAACTCGTTGATCTTGTCCTGTGACATGCCACCGGCCGGCGGAGCCGCCGGCATGGGTGCCGCCGCAGCGGGCTGCTGGTAGGAGCCTTCGATCGCGGCGTCCTGCTCAGCCTCGTGGTTCGCTCGGTTCGCGCTGCTCTTGCCGGCGTGGTACACCGCCGCGCCGCCGGCGGCCATCGCGGCCCCCCGCAGCAGCGGACGCCTCCTACGCATCATGCTCGATCACTCTCCTTCTCC
>DATLPI010000107.1:0-19392 GCA_035535815.1 Actinomycetota bacterium
ACCCCCACCCGACCCCGCCCCCGGTGCCCCCCGAAGCGGCTTCGTGCAGCAGTCCGTATGCGGTGCCGGCCGTGCTGGGGCCGGCCAGCGTGTTGCTGATCGACTCCCAGCCCAGCGCCGACTTCAGCATCTCGTCCTCGAAGTGCTCGTCGAGGTACTGGCTTGCCGACGTCGCGAACAGGAACGCCATCTCGTCGAGTTCGCGGCGGTGGCGAAGCGCGAGCAGCCCGAGCTTGGCCAACCCGGTGAGGTCACCCGCCCCCCGACGCACCGGGTCGGGCGCCGTCATGTCGAACATCGGCAGCAGGGCCTTCGCGATCCGGCCGAGCGTCGCTTCGAACCCCGGGAACGCGCGCGCGTCGGCCACCGACCGCGCGCGGATCGCCTCCATCGCGGCGGCGGGGTCGGCATCGAGCACGAACGTCGAACCGTCCGGGTACACGTTCAGCGACGGGCCCGCTTCGTCCACGATGAGGCCGCGCTCGCGCAGGCGGAAGTCTCGCCAGATCGCGTCACGCAGCATCGAGAGCACGTAGGCACCCGGGGATGCCCGGAACCCGGGCGCGAACTCCTCGGTGACGCACGCGCCACCCACGATGGACCGGCGCTCGAGCACCACGGTCCGCAGTCCCGCGCGCGCCAGGTAGAACGCGGCCACGAGGCCGTTGTGACCGCCCCCGATGATGGCGACGTCGTAGGGCTCGGTCACGGCTGAGCCTTCGGGAGCCAGTCATCGGCGGACTCGATCAGGGCCGCGAGCGAGCGAGCGCAGCGAACCGTGTCGTCGATGTCGACCCATTCGTCCTCGCGGTGGGCGTTGCGCAGATGCCCGGGGCCGAACACGACGGCCTGCGACCCACCGAGGTCCACGAAGTTGTGCGCATCGGTCCAGGCCACCATGCCGGTGGGAACGGGCCGGGCGCCGGTGGCGACTTCGACCGCGTCGCCGAGCGCCGTCACGACCTCGGCACCGGGATCGGTCTCGAACGGCTCGATGACCTCGACGAGCTCGGCCTCACCGCCGGCGTCGGCCGTCGCCTCCTCGAGCCAGGCCAGGAGCGAGGCGGCGGACGGTCCCCCCGGCGTGACGCGCCAGTCCAGATGGAAGGAACATCGGTCGGGCACCACGTTGAGGCGCTGCCCTCCATGGATCTCCCAGATCATGGGGATGTTCCGTCCCAGCAACGGGTGCTCGTGCTGCGAAGCGGGATGTTCGAGGATGCGACCGATCAACGCGTGCGCGGTGTCGATCGCGTTCTCGCCGAGTTCGCGGAGCGCCCCGTGCACGGCGACCCCGCGCAGGTGACACCACACCTCGACGAACCCGGCCTCGGCGGTGCCCAGCTGCAGCTCAGTGCCCTCCAGCCCCACGACGAAGGGCGGGCGCAGCGTCCGCGCCATCTCGATCGAGCCCGTCCCGCCGATCTCCTCGTCGACGCACAGGCCGATCCCCACCGGCAGCGTCTCCAGCGGGACCCCGGCCTCCCGGGCCATCACCAGCCCGTGGATCGCCGCGACCACGCAAGCTTTGTCGTCCTGAGCGCCCAGCCCGATCACGCGCCCGTCGCGCACCTCGGCCTCACCCGACCACTCCCACGTCGGCCGGATCGTGTCCATGTGGGCGGTGATCAGCAGGGAGGGTCGTTCGCACCATCCGATCAGCAGGTCGTCGGCCCCGCCGTCGACCGGCATCCGGCGGCACGGCAAGTCGAGCTGGGTGCACCGGCGTTCGAGGTGGTCCACCACCGCGTGCTCCTCGCCCGAGACCGAGGAGATCTCGACGAGGTCCACGAGGTCGCGCTGGACGGACGCCGCCAGGCCGTCCACGTGCTCGGCAGACACGGACGTCACGCCACGACCGCTTCGGCGATCGCCTCGTCGAGGATGGCCATCGCGGTGTCCATGACCTCGACCGGCATCGTGAGCGAGGGCTGCAGGTTGAGCGAGGTCGTGGACGGGTCCACCAGCAGTCCACGGCGCAGGCATCCCCACGCCACGCGCTCCTGCAGCTCGAGGTCGCGCTCCTTCGTCACCCGGTCCTTCACGAACTCCACCGCCAGGAAGCACCCGACCGCTCGCACGTCGCCGATCGCCGGATAGCGATCCATCAGCCCTTCGAGCGCCTGCAGGCCCGCCGCCTCCAACACCCGGACGTTCTCCAGCACCGGCTCGCGTTCGAACACGTCGAGGGTCTCGAGCGCCGCGGCGCAGGCGGCCGGCAGCCACGACCACGTGGAGCCCGTCGAGACGTCGTCGAAGTCCATCGAGCGCTCGGTGCCGAGCACCGCGCCGATCGGCATCACGCCGCCACCCATCGACTTGCCCAACGCCATGAGGTCGGGCTCCACACCCCAGCGTTCCACCGCGAACATGTGGCCCGTGCGACCGAACCCGGTCTTCACCTCGTCGGCGCACAGCAGGAAGTCGAACTCGCGGCACAGATCGGCGAGGGCCGACCAGAACGCGTCCGGCGGCGCCACGCACCCCCCGGAACCCATGACGGGTTCGATCACGAAGCCGGCCACCTCCCGGGGGTCGACGGCGTGGTGCAGCACGTGGTCGCGCAGGTAGTCGATCGTGCCGTCACCCGTGCCGCCCGCGCGTGCCGTGAACGGCGTGCGGTACGGGTTCGGGTAGGGCACGTGCACGAACCCGGGCATCAACGCGCGATACCCGAACGACAGATCGCTCGATTCGGCGCCGATCGCCCCGGCGGTCCCCGCCTCCCCGTGATAGCCGCCCATGAATCCGATCACGATCGGGCGTCCGGTCGCGCGGCGCATGAATCGCACCGAGGTCTCGACGGCCTCCGTGCCGTTCAGCGCGATGTCGACACGGCTGAGCGCCCCGGGCGCGATGGCCACGAGACGCTCAGCCAAGGGCAGCACGTACTCGTTCGAGTAGAAGTGCGTGTCCTCGTTGCCGTAGCGACGCAGCGCGTCGACCGCTGCGTCCGTGATGTCAGCGCGAGCGGCCCCCGCGGGCACCGAGGCCCTCGCGCTGATGAAGTCGAGGTAGACGTTACCGTCGACGTCCTCGACCTCGTGACCCGACTTGCGGCAGATGACGAACGGTCCGACCTCGTCGGCAAGCCCGCGGTACAGGACCGCGGACTGGCGCTCGAGGATGGCACGCGTCTTCGGGCCCGGCGGCGTGGTGACGATCCTCGGCACCGCGCCGTTCGACCCATCGCCGTCGCTCACAGGCCGAGGCTAGCCCAGTCCCCGGTGATGGCACACGTGATGCCGGGAACCTGGATGTTGACGAACAACCACTCGCCGTCCGGCGAGAACGTCGGACCTGCGAACTCCGAGAAGCCGGTGCCGTCGCCGGCCGAGGGGCCGTCGTCGGGAACCGTCGGGTCGTAGAGCTTGCCCGAGGCCTCGAGGTAGTGACGCTGCACCGCGACCAGGTTCTCGGCGATCGGGAAGATCGAACCGTCGGGCAGCAGACCTCGCACGAAGTTGCTGTTGAGGTTGCCGTCCTCGGCGATCACGATCGCGCCACCGGGGCTCGTCGTCATGTTGTCCGGCCCGTCCAGGATCTGGCGCGAGGTCGACTCGAACAGGAGCTCGAGCTCGCCCTCTTCGTTCAATTCGCCGATGTTGGTCGTCGGCGTGTACTGCCAGATCTGACCGAGACCCTTGTCGCCGCCGTCGGACGATCCGAACACGACACCGCCGTCGCGGTAGGTGCACCCCTCGCCGCCCAGGAACTTGGCCCCGCCCTTCGAACGGCCCTCGTGGAAGACCGCCGAGGCGTTGTCCTCGGCGTCGGAGGGGTCGGGGGTGTCGATGTCGACCCAGTTGCTGACCAGCACCGCCCCGACCGTCTGACCGACGATGGTGTTGTACTTCGGCAGGCCTTTGACGCGGAGCATCTGGAGCTGGCCTGACGTGAGGTCGCCGAAGGTGTTCGGGACGAATCGGTAGAACCCGTCAGGGCCCTCGTCCTCGGTCATGTACACGACGCCGGTGTCGGGGTCGACCGCACCGGCTTCGTGTAGGAACCGGCCGAGCTTCTTGTAGGGCTTGGTCAGCACCGGCCCGTTCGCCGTCGGATCGACCTCGAAGACGTAGCCGTGCGGCTTCTTGTAGCCGGCGTCGACGCCGATCGTGGTCTCCTCGCAGGTGATCCACGTGCCCCACGGGGTCGGCATGCCGGCGCAGTTCGTGTCGGTGCCGTTGAGGCTGATCCACGACCCGAGGTACTCGGCCGTGGTGGCGTCGACCTCGATCGTGGTCGTGCCGCCCGGCGCGCGCTTGTCCCACGCGGTGGCCGGGTCACCGATCACGGTGCCCGGCGGGATGTCGTTGCCCTCGCCGAGCTCGTGGTTGCGCACGATGCGGAGCTTGCCGCCGCCCACGTCGAAGGCCGCCATGCCGTCGTGGATCGGCGGGGTGATGAACCCGTCGCTCATCGCCGAACCGAACGCGCCGAACGTGTGATACGAGAACCCAGGCGGCAGCGCCAGTTCAGGACCGGCCTGCATCAGGCCCGACCCTCTGGGGGTCGCCGTCCGCGTGCTGCGCTTCAGCATCGCGGCACCGGCCGCGAGGTCGCTCGACATCAACACCGAGCTCGCCATCGCGGTGCCCAACACGCCGGCCCTGATGAAGCTCCGGCGATCGAGCTGCCCGCGCCTGCCCTGCCCGTCTGCGTAGACGTCCAGCTCGTCCTGGCGATCCGTCACGTGCCACCCCCCTGATCGGGAGGCCACCCCGCGACCGTCATGCGCGAAGGGCCTCATGTGAACTGTCGACAATCTACGAAAGAGCAGGCAGGCGGTCAAGCCACGTACGATGGCGCAGATGCGAAGGGAGCCCTGGTGAGCGGCGAGGCAGACGAACGAGCCCTCCTGATGGGGATGCCCCTCGTGCACCTTCGGTCGGCCGCCGAGACCTGTGAGCGTCACGGCCGCGTGGTGCTGCCGGCCGGGGGCCCAGGCGACCTCGATCGAACGGCGCCCGGGGCGACGGTCCTGCTCATGGCCTCTGATGCCGGCGACGACGAGGTGTCGGCGGCCACGTGGTCGGCCCGGTTCGTTGGCCGCGTGCATCATGAGCCCGGCGACCCCCTGCCCACGATGCTGCCCGGCTCATGGGTGGAGACCCACGCAGCCGACGGGCCACCCTCACCGGTGGAACCCGTCGCGGTGGACGACGATGATGACGACGACGACGATGAGGACGCGGTGGGTCCGCAGTCGTTCCTCGTCGTGGAGGATCTCCGCGAGCTCCCCATGCAGGAGTGGGTCTTCACCAACGAACTCGTCGACAAGCAACGCCGCGGTGGACGAACGTTCTTCCCAAGGGTTCCCACCCTGGTCCGACCTCCGGCCTGACCGTGGATCACGCTCCGCCCCGGATCTGCCGGACGATGGGACGGTCGCGGCCGCCCGCTACGATGCCTCGATGCCTACCTACGCCGCGCTGCTTCGGGGGATCAACGTCGGCGGCAAGAGCCTGATCCGCATGGCCGACCTCAGGGCGTGCTTCGAGGACGGCGGGTTCGACGACGTCGCCACCTACATCGCGAGTGGCAACGTCGTGTTCGGATCCGCGGAACGCGGCGCGGCCGCGCTCACCCGACGCATCGAGCGGATGCTGGCCGACCGCTTCGAGCTGGAGGTGGCCGTCGTGCTGCGCACGCGCGCGCAGATGCGATCGGTGGTCGAGGACGCGCCGACCGACTTCGGGACCGACCCGAGCCGCTACCGCTCCGACGTGATCTTCCTCAAGTCGCCGCTGACGCCCGCGAAGGCGATGGAGGTCGTTCGCACCCGCGACGGCGTGGATCAGGCGTGGCGCGGCCGCGGGGTCCTGTACTTCTCGCGGCTCACCAGCCGGGCGACACAGAGCCGCATGAGCTCGATCGTCGGCACACCCGCCTACCAGCTGATGACGATCCGGAGCTGGAAGACCACGACGACCATCGCGCAGATGCTCGGCTGAGACGGATAGCGGTATGAGCAGACGTCAGCGGCCGGCACCGTTGCGTCCACGCTTGCCGGCGTCCTTCAGGACCTCGCGGACGGCGTTGCGGCCGTTCGCGCCGGTGACGCCGCCGCCGGGATGCGTGCCGGCGCCGCACAGGTACAGGCCACGGACCGGCGTGCGGTAGTCGGCCCATCCGCGCACCGGACGCAGGAATAGCAACTGGTCGGGCGACATGTCGCCGTGCAACGCGTGGCCGCCGGTGAGTCCCATGAGCCGTTCCATGTCGAGCGGCGTCACCACCTGCCGGTGCTCGATCAGGTCGGGGAGCTTCGGGAAGTGCTCGGTCATCTGGGCGATCGCACGATCGGCGCGCGCTTCCTTGATGTCGTCCCAGCGCTCATCGCGCAGGTGATAGGGCTGGGAGTTCACGTCGATCGTCATGATGTGCTTGCCCTCGGGTGCGAGCGACGGGTCGTGCACCGTGGGGAAGCACACCTCGATGTGCGCGGGGTCGGCGGGGATCCCCTGCACGGCCTGGGCCTGCTGGAAGTCCATGTCGGCGATGAACGGGTTCATCTCCATGATCCCGGTGTGGTACGGCTGGACGCCGCCCTCGGGGAGGCCCCGCACGTACGGGAGCTCGCTGACCGCGAGGTTGATCTTGATGCTGGTCCCCATGCAGCGGTAGGCCTCGATCCGGCCGACGAACTCGGCCGGCAGGTCGGCGCGATCGCACAGCGACAGGAACGTGCGCTTAGGGTCGGCGTTCGACAGCACGCGAGTGGTACCCAGTTCCTCACCGTCGACGAGCCGAACGCCCACCGCGCGACCACCGCGGGTGAGGATCTGATCGACCTCGGCGTCGCATCGGATCTCGCACCCCACCTCGCGGGCGGCATCGGCCATCGTCGCGGTGAGCACACCCATGCCGCCCCGCACGAACCCCCACTGGCGGACGCCGCCGTCGGCCTCCTCGCTCGCGTGGTCGTGCAGCAGCACGAACGCGGTGCCCGGGGTCGATGGACCGGCGACGCTGTCGTTGATCGCGTGCCAGCCCATCGCGGCCTTCACGTGATCGTCGGTGAAGCGCTCGGACAGGAGTTGGTTCGCCGAGGTCGAGAACAGGAATGCGAGGTCGGTCAGGTGCTTGCGCTGTGTGAACCCGATCCGCCCCCACTTCGCGAGTTCCAACAGGTCGTGCAGCGATCGGATCCGCGGGTCAGGCGCCGTCCAGTTGAAGGCGGGCAGCACGCCCTGGACCAGTTGGGAGAGGTCGTCCTCGAACACCGGGAGGGCTCGGGCGTCGGCCGCCGAGAAGCGCTTCGTCTCCTCGATGTTGGATGCCATGTCGTCGCCCAGGTAGTAGTGGGCGCCGTCGGGATAGAGGTTGAGGGTGGGCCCGGCGGCATCGACGTGGATGCCGCGGCGCTCGAGCTGCATGTCCTGCCAGATCGACTCGCGCAGCATCGAAAGCACGTACGCACCGGTCGAAGCGCGGAACCCGGGCGCGAACTCCTCGGTGTTGCAGGCGCCGCCCACGAAGGACCGGCGTTCCAGCACCACGGTCTTCATCCCGGCCCGGGCGAGGTAGTACCCGGCGACCAGGCCGTTATGGCCCCCGCCGACGATGACGGCGTCGTACGAACGGTCGCTCACGCGGCGGACTCTAGGCGCGGCGATTGTTGACTGTCAACCATCTGGGCGAGGCTACCCGCACGGTCACCCGCCCTTGACGACGTCGCCGCCCTTCATCACGAAGGCGACGTCCTGGAGGGCGGCGACGTCCTCGATCGGATCCGCCTCCACCGCGATCAGGTCGGCGAAGCGCCCCGGGGCCACGGCCCCCACCTCGTCCCACTCCAAGAGCTCCGAGCACCGGATCGTCGCCGCCTGGATGGCCTCCATCGGCGTCTGACCGTGCTCGACGTGTTTGACGAACTGGCGAGCGTTCAGCCCGTGGGGATACACGCCGCTGTCCGTGCCGTAGGCGATCTTCACGCCGGCCTTCACGCACTTGCGGAACCCGTCGCGCTGGGCCTGGGTGGTCTCCTCGTTCTTGCGGAGCACTTCGTCGGAGTAGCCCATGCGGGGCCCCTCCTGGCCGATCCAGTCGCCGTCGTAGATGTCGGCAACCAGGTACGTGCCGGCCTCGGCCATCATCTCGATCGACTCGTCGTCCATCAGCGATCCGTGCTCGATCGACCGCACACCCGCGCGCACCGCGCGCTTGATCCCCTCGGCGCCATGGGCGTGCGCCGCCACGTACGTCCCCGACAGCGCCGTTTCCTCGACGGCGGCCCGCAACTCGTCCTCGGTGAACTCCGGCGCGCCGGGGTTCGTGCCGCTGGTCAGCACGGCACCCGTCGCGATGATCTTGATGAAGTCCGCGCCGTATCGAAGGATGTTCCGCACGTTCGCGCGCATCTGATCCACCCCGGAGGTGACGCCGAACCGCAGCTCGCGTGGGATCACCGAGTCGACGTCGACCGCGAGCCCGGTGAGGTCGCCACCGCCGCCCGGGCACGTCACGTACGCGCCGGCGCAGCGCATCCGCGGACCGAGCACATCACCCGCCTCGATCGCATCGCGCAACGCCACGTCGACGAACGCCCGGAACGTCCCGATGTCCCGGACCATCGTGAAGCCCGCCATGATCGTGCTGCGCGCGTTGCGCACCCCGCCGAACGCGTCCTGGGCACCGGAGCGCATCACCAGCGACGCATAGCCCTGGCCGTCCTCCTCCAGCCCGACCAGGTGCGCGTGCATGTCCATCAGGCCGGGCAGCACCGTCGCGTTCGACAGGTCGACCACCCGCGCCCCCTCGGGCACCGATCCGTCGTCCTCGCCCACGGACTCGACGCGGCCGCCGCGCACGAGCACCACCTGGCGTGTCCGCACCTCGCCCGACAGCACGTCGATGAAGCGTCCGGCGCGGATCAGCACGAGCTCGTCGGCAGCCATGGCGCGGAGCATAACTTCATCGGTCGGATGGCCGACGGGAGGTATGGACCTTCGGTCGATGCGCCGTAGGGCCATCCCGGCCGATACCCGAAACATGGTAACTCCACGTACCGCGTCCACGCCGTTGCACAGAACCGCCGCGTTGCTGGCGGTGACCGTCCTGGCGGTCTCCATCCTGGCGGTACGGTCGCCGGTCGCGCACGGTGGCCCGACGCACGAGGTCACGGAGTTCACGCTGCCAGTCGACGGCTCCTCACCCTTCGCCATCTCGACCGGACCCGACGGCGCATTGTGGTTCACCGCCCGAGGGACCGACTCGGTCGGCTCCCTGGCGACCGACGGGACGTTCGGGCCCTCGGCGGCGCTCGCGACCACCTCGGACCCCACCGCGATCACGGCCGGGCCCGACGGCGCGGTGTGGTTCACCGAGCAGGGGTCCGGCTTGATCGGTCGCGTCGCGACGGACGGAACGCTGACCGAGTTCTTCCTCCCGTCCGACGGTGCTGGACCCGCCGGGATCGTGACCGGACCGGATGGGGCCTTGTGGTTCACCGAGCGCAGCGCGCATCGCGTGGCGCGGATGGCGACCGACGGCACCACCGTGGAGTTCGAGCTGCCCACCCCGGTCGCCGGTCCCGTGGGGATCGCGCTCGGGTCGGACGGCAACCTGTGGTTCACCGAGCAGCGCGCGAACCAGATCGGCCGCATCACCACCGACGGCATCGTCACCGAGTATCCGGTGCCGGTCGCCTCCAGCCTCCCCACAGGGATCGCTGCCGGTCCCGACGGCGCGCTCTGGTTCACGATGCGCACCGGCAACCGCATCGGACGGATCGACACCGCCGGCAACGTCACGACGTTCGCGATCCCCACCGATGCGACCGACCCCACCGGGATCGCTGCAGGATGGGACGGCGCGCTCTGGTTCACCGAGCCCGACACGGACGGGATCGGACGGATCACGACCGGAGGCACCATCACCGAGTTCGCGCTGCCGAACGTCGGCTCGTCCCCCTTCGGTATCACGGGCGGACCCGACGATGCCGTGTGGTTCACCGAAGGCAACGGGAACCGCATCGGCCGGCTGGGTGCGGTGGATGCCCCGATCGACACGACGCCACCCACGATCTCGATCACCTCCCCCGTCGAGGGCAGCGTGTTCGAACAGGGGCAGCAGATCGTGGCCCGGTACGGCTGCGCCGACGAAGCGGGCGGCTCCGGCCTGGCGACGTGCGCCGGGCCCGTGATCGATGGGCAGCCGATCGACACCTCGATCGGGTCCCACCGCTTCGAGGTGAGCGCATCGGACGTTCAGGACAACAGCGCGACGGCCTCCACTGGCTACATCGTGTTCTCCGACCTCGGTGGATCGCTCGCTACGCCCACGAACCAGCGCGCCGGGTTCTGGGAGACGCTGGACCTCGGGCTCGGGCTCACCCGCCCCGCCGATCCCCAGCTGTTCGTGGCGCCCGGCTACCCACGCTCCCAACAGGTGAGCTGCGCGGATCCATCGCAGGTGCTCGGCGAGCCGGAACTCGCGGACGTGAAGCTGCAGCTCAAGCAGGGCGGACTGGACGTCCGTTGGCGAACCGACCGGGCATGGACCGGCTCGTGCCGTGCGTTCGTGCTGCGGTTCACGCCGTCAGGATGGAGCGGCACCGACGCCGTCTTCGTCGCCCGATTCGGCACCGCGCAGTCGAAACATCACTGACCACCGGCCAGCCCGACTAGTGCGTCGCCGGTCCCGCGGCCACCACCTCGTCGATCAGCGACACGAACTCGTCACGCTCGATGCTGCGTCCGTGCCCCGGATGCACCAGCGTCACGGGCAACGCCCGGAGCCGGGCGAGCGAGCGTTCCGTGGCCTCCCAGTCGTCGAAGGAGAGCCGGTCGTCGGCGTAGACCATGTCTCCGGTGAACAGCAGGCCGGTGGCCGGTTCCCACAGCGCGATCGACCCCGGCGTGTGTCCGGGGATGTGCAGGACATCCACGGTTCGATCCCCCAGGTCGATCACGTCCCCGTCGGCCACGAATGACGTCGGGTCGCACCCGCGGATCGTCCACCCGGCGACGTCGAACCCTTCCCACGGCACCGCGGTCACCAACACATCGGGCGCTTCGTACCCGTAGTAGGCGAAGATCTCGTCGAGGTCGCCGGGGTAGCGATCGCGCACCAGCGTGAGGGGGTATGGCTCGCGGACATCGCCGGCATCGGCCTCGTGGCAGCGTCGATCGTCGAACTCCACCATGCCGCCGGTATGGTCGAAATGCCCGTGCGTCGCCACCGCGATCATCGGCTGTGATGGGTGGAGCCGCTCCAGCTGCGGTCGCAATCGCCCGATGCCGTTGCCGGTGTCGATCACCAGGTCCGCCTCGGCTCCACGGACGTGCCAGACGTTCGACTCGAGCATCTGGTCGATCCGATGCTCCTGCAGTCGCGCAACATCGTGTTCGCCGCTGCTCAGCTCGAACCAAGCGCCCACGACGGGGAGCGGGGCCATGGCGCTCACGCCCGATCCGGGAACGAGATCGACGCCGCCGGCCCACGGAGGCAATGCGCGCTGGACATCGAGGCGTTGTAGCTGCCCACGTTCGGCAGCGCCACGATGTCGCCCTCGTGCACCTCGGGCAACGGGTGGTCCTCGGTGAACAGGTCCGGGCCCTCGTTGATGTGACCCGACACCGTGACCCGATGCACCGGCTCGGCGTCGGCGGCACGGCACACGATCGGGAAGAACGGGATCCGGTACACGAAGTGCTCGTTCAGCACGTTCCAGCCGGTGTCGAGCCCAACGAACGTGGTGCCGTCTCGATCCTCCACCGTCACGACCTCGGCCAGGTGCACACCGGTCTGCTTCGCGATGAATTCCCCCGGCTCGGTCGCGACCGTGACGCCCAGCGGACCGAGGTGGCGAGCCATGATGCCGGCCCATCGCTCCAGGTCCAGCGGTTCGTCGTCCGGGCGGAAGGGCACGCCCAGGCCTCCACCGGTGTTGACCTCGGTGATGGGACAGCCGCGGTCCTGCAGGGTCCGGGTGATGGAGGCGACGCGGCCGATCATCTCGTCCACCACGTCGAGTGAGGAGCTGAAGTAGAGGTAGCCCGAGTGGACGTGCACGGTGTCGATCGTGAGGTCGTGGCGCCGCGCGATCTCGATCGCGTCGTCCAGCCGCTCGGGATAGATGCCGAACTTCGTGGGCTTGGCCCCGGCGTAGGTGCTCTCGTCCCCGCCCGCGTGGGTGGCGCCGATGCGGGGGTTCACCCGGATGCCGACGCTTCGTCCCGGCGCCGCCCGTCCCACCCGTTCCAGCTGCGAGAGCAGGTCCACGTTGAGATGGGCACCGGTCGGCAGGATCTGGACGAGGTCGGCCTCGGACAGGTTCGTGCCGGTGTAACTGATCTCCTCTGGCCCCCAGCCATGGTCCAGGGCCCACGCGAGTTCGCCCGGTGAACAGACGTCCATGCCCACGAAGGGCGCGTGCTCCCGCAGGAACGCGAGGAACGCCGGTTCGCGCTGTGCCTTCAGCGCGAACCGAACGATGGCGGGGACGCCGGCACCCACGAAGGCATCCCGCAGCAGTTCCGCCTGCTCGCGAGCGCGCTCGAGGTCGTAGACGAACAGGGGCGTGCCGTGCTCACGCGCGAGCCGCTCCGCGTCACGGCCCGCGATCGTCAGCCGGCCGTCACGGTTCTCCAGTCCCTCGCGGGCCCACCACGTTCGCGCTTGCACGGATGCGTCAGGCATCCGCACAGGCTAGCGGCCGTCCGCCCCGCCGTCGCGGGGTTCGTTGGGCTAGGAAGCGGCTTCGGCGTTGACGGGGTCGGGCTCGGCGATGTCTTCGTCGACCGGAGCCTCCTTCAACGTCAGCACGCCGGCGCCGATACCGAGCACGCCGCTCAGGCCGGTGAGCCACAGGCCCATCTCGACGCTCGCGCCGTCGGCGCGCGTGAGACCCCAGACCGCGGCCAGCGTCAGGACGACGGCGGTGACGATCATCAGGGCCGCCATGGAACGACGGATCCTGGCGTCGGCGATCAGCACGTAGGCCGCCGAGAACGCGAACAACGCGATCGACATCGCCAGGGCGAGCTTGCCGCTGGCGTCGCTCGTGCCCTTGATGGTCACGGTGCCACCGGCCAACGAGACGGCGTACCACTTGGAGACCGCCCCGAGCAGTCCGAGGACCCCCGCGACCGCTCCCGCGATCCCCGCGTACGACAGCTTTGCCGACTCCATCGAAGCTCCCTTCGTCGCGCCTCGTGCGCACGCGAGCACCCAGCGAGCGCTCACTCTCGAACGGTTGTCGGCAGGAACCACCCCTGAGCTGAACCCCGTTCCGCCCATCGCATGTGGAACGATGGCCCGATGCGCGCAGAGATATCTCCCGCGGGCAGGATCGCCGGCTTCGTCACGGCCGGCTGCCTCATCGTTGCCGGGGTCGCGTTCATCGCGACCTCGTGGGACGAACTCACCTGCGCGAAAGGGCCTTCCTGTGAGGACTGGGCGGGAGCCGCGGGGCTCGTCTCGCTGGTCTCGCTCGCCGCGATCGGCGCCGGCCTGCGGATCGCGTGGACCGTGTGGCGCCGTCCGGTCGACCCGGAAGGATCGGGTCTGTGGATCTGGGGGCTCTCGGTGCTCTTCATCATGGCGGCGCTGGCCGTCGCGTTGCTGATCCCGGTGGCCACCTGCCCCTCGGGCACGAGCCTCGATCCGGTGTTCCGGTTGTGCATCCGGGGCACGGAACGGCTCCCGGCCACCGAGTGGATGTGGGCGAAATGGGCGATCGCGATCGGCGGCATCGTGCTGGGCATCGCCATCGGCAAGCTGCGTCGCATCGTGGTGGTCTCGGCGATCGTGACGGCGCTGGCCTGGGCGTTCGCGCTCACGTGGCTGCTCCGGGAGACCTTCGCCAAGATGCACTCCTGAACGCGAACCACGGACGGCGGCCGACACGGTTAGCATGGCGGTCCGACCCGTTCCCGTCCGACTTCGAGGAGGCCCGGCATGATCGACGACCAGCCGCAAGACGTTCTGACCGACGACGAGATCACCACGGTGATGGCGGGCGGTGCGTCATCTTCGGCCTCGCCGTCTGGCTCCCTGCAGGACACGGACGGGACCGACACGAGTGACGCCGACGGCACGGACGGTGACGCGACGGACGGCACCGACGGGGACGCCAAGGATGCGGACGGCACCGACACGACGGATGCCGATGGCACCGATGGTGACACCACCGATGGCACCGACGGAGACGCGACGGACGCCGACGGCACGGACCAGTGACCCTGCGGGCCGTCCCGCCCGAACCTGAGCTCTCCCCGGCTGAAACCTCCGCGCTGGCGCGCGTCACGGGCGACCCCTTTGGGTTCCTCTCGGAGACCTGGTCTCAGCGCGCGGCCGTGTTCCCGGACGCCGACGGGGGCGGCTTCGCCGACCTCCTTTCACTGGAGGACGTCGACCGACTGTTGACCACCACCTCGCCGCGCACGCCCACCTTCCGGTTGGTGAAGGCCGGCGCACAGATCCCGGAGTCGACCTACACGCGGTTGGGGCGGACGGGATCGAAGCCGGTGAGCGGCATGGCCGATCCGGCGCGCATCTTCGCGCTCTTCGACGACGGCGCCACGATCGTGTTGCAGGGCGTGCATCGCTATCACGAGCCGGTGGCGCGGTTCTGCCGCGCGCTCGAACTGGAGTTGGGCCATCCCTGCCAGGCGAACGCCTACATCACCCCGGCGGGCGCCCAGGGCCTGGCCCTGCACGCCGACCCCCACGACGTCTTCGTGCTGCAGGCGTTCGGCCGCAAACAGTGGGAGGTGCACGGCGCCCCCGCCGAGTCCGAGCGCGATCCGCTCGAGGCAACCGTGGATCCCGGCGATGCGATCTACATGCCGAAGGGGACGCCGCACGCCGCGTCGGCCCAAGCCACCGCCTCGGGCCATCTCACGATCGGCGTCCACGTCACCACCTGGCGCGAGGTCCTGGATGGAGCCTGGCGCGAGGTGGAAGAGGATCCCGCGTTCGACGAACCGGTGGCCGCCGGATGGCATCGAGACCTCGACGCGTTCTCCGACGAGTTCCGCGATCGACTCGCCGCCGCATCATCGGCCCTCGCCTCCGTGGACACCGACGCCCAGGCCGATCGGCGCGAGCGACGGTTCCTGTCCTCGCGGGCCCAGCTGATGCACGGAGCGCTCCGGGCGCAGCTCGGACTCGACGCGATCGACGACACCACGCTGCTCAGGAGGCGCGACGGCGCGGTGTGCGAGATCCGCCCGCGCGGAGACCGGCTCGAGATCCTGCTCGGCGACCGTGCCCTGGAGATGCCCGGCTGGCTCGAATCCGCGCTGCGCCACATCGCCGCGTCCGGTCGCTTCAGGCCGCGCGACCTCGCGCCCGAGATCGGCGACCCCGCGAGCCGGCTCGTCTTGACCCGGCGTCTGGTGCGTGAAGGCCTGCTCGTGCCCGACGACCTCGGCGTCCGTTAGCGACGGCGACGGCGCCGTGCCCACGTCCGCGTTCCGATGTTCGGCCGAGAGCCTGACGCTGGGCGAGGCGATGGCCGGCACCGCTTCCACCGTCTCGAACTGGCTGCTGCTCGAACATGCCGGACCCTGGGGACGGCACGCGCTCCATGACGCGCGGCTCCCGGAGGGCCTGGGGCGCGAGCTCGACCACCTGCAGCGACGGCACCGCGTGCGCATCCTGCTGATCCGCCGGCCCGACCGCCGCGCCCAGGACGGCGTCACCGTCTTCGCGATCCACTCCGGGCCGGACGAGCCGTGGATCGAGCGCACGGTGCTCGACTCGATCGATGAGGCCGCAAGCCTGGATCTCGAGCGGCTCGGTCACGCGGAACGACCCGGCTTCGAACCCTCCGCGGACCCGCTGTTCGTCGTCTGCACCCACGGCCGACGCGATCCGTGTTGCGCCGAACTCGGGCGGCCGCTGGCCCGAGCGGTCGGGAACGCGCTCAGCGATGCGACCTGGGAGGGCACGCACATCGGCGGTGACCGGTTCGCCGGCAACATGGTGGCCTTCCCCGACGGCCTGTACTTCGGCCGACTCGACGAACGCAGCGGGGTCGAGGCGGCCTCCGCGTACGCGCGAGGGACGATCGACCTGGAGCATCTGCGCGGCCGGTCGTGTCGTCCGATGGACGTGCAGGCCGCCGAGCTCTTCCTGCGTCAACAGCTCGATGCGACGGGCGTCGACGATGTCACCGTCGAGGGATGGGGACGGCAGGGAGATCGCACCACCGCTCGGGCGTCAGCACCGGACGGCCGCTACGACGTCGTGGTCGAACGTAGGACCGGCGACGCTCATCTGCTGACGTGCCACAGCGAACGCGCCGAACCGCCCACGTCGTTCGAGCTGGTGTCGATCGAACGGATCTGAGGTCCGGCGGTCGCCCGCCGGACCCCCCTCTCCTAGGCGGGATCGTTGTTGTCGGCGAGGTCCTGGATCAGCAGGAACTTGCTCTTGGTGATCCTGGGACCGGCGTTCCTCGTCGCACCCGGGCCGGGCAGACCGACGCCGTAGGAGTGGATCGCGGCGCCGCACGCTCCGCACGCACCCCGGTTGGGGACGAAGACCGGCGACCCGGACTGGCCTCCGTAGGTGTCCATCGTGTAGTAGGCCATGTTCTTGTTCGAAGCCGAGATCGTGCCGTTCATCTTCCACTGGGTGCCGAACGTCTTATCGCCGGGGTAGCCCTCGACGCGGACCTTCAGGCCCTTCAGTCCGTCGGCGCCGGCCTTCCAGAAGAAGCCGAGATAGCCGACGGTGTCGCCGATCGTGCAATCAAGGTGCATCAGGGACCAGTCTGAGGTGACCTTGCCGTCCACGCGCCAGCCCGCCGGCGAGTATGCTTGGAGGACGTTGCAGCCACCGAATGGGTCGACATCGCCGTTGCGCCCCGGATAGAAGACGGCGCTCTCGATGATCTGGTCACCGGTGGCCGAGGGCTCGTACGCGCAGTGGCCCGAGGACAGGATCGTGTTGGTGTCGATCAGCCAGCCGGTGCAGATGAAGTCTCCCGGATCCGGGGTTCCAGCCCCGAACGTCAGCTCGATCTGGCCGATCGCGCTGGCCGGGTAGCTCTCGGTGTCGTTGACCCGGACGCGACCATCGGGGCCGATCACCGATTCGATGCCGGCCGGCATGCCTGCGGACCCGTCGTTGAACTGTGGGTCCATGGATGTGGACGTCCCCGCGAAGCTCGGACTGAACCGCCGGCCATGCAACTCGGGGTCGATCACGGATGGGCGTGCGAGCGCGGCCACCTTGGGTGCGGTCTTCGCCTCGGTGCGGCCCGAGGCCGCCACCGGGCTCAACCCCGCGATGAGTCCTACTGCCGCCAAGAGGATCGCGCTGCGTTGGATCGTTCGCCTCATGCTTCCGCCCCTTCAGACCGTCGAGTGGCGACGGTTGTACCACGGGGCACCAACACTTGGAACCGGCCGGAAGGCGGGATCTCGGCCGGCCGATGAAGTCAGCGTTCCCAGACGTCTGGGTCGTGAGCGAAATGCACGCGAACCGGGTCGAACGAGCGCAGACGCTCCACCGAGTTCGGGTAGGCGGGATCGGTCGCGGTCGACGCGCCGGACGCCGAGGGTTCCGTCGCGCCGTCCCATTCAGCCCGCGACTGGAGCGCCTGCCCGGCGAGCACGACCGTGCCGTCGTCGGCATCCAGCACGAGCGACTGGTGGCCCGCGGTGTGTCCCGGCGTGGGGATCAACCGCAATCCTGGCGCGACCTCGATCTCACCGTCCAGGACCTCGTAGGTCAAGCCCGGCGCATCGATCCATTCCGGGATCGTGTAGTCGGGTTCGTGCACCTTCGCCCATTCGGCTCGTTGCACGAAGATCGGCACCTCCTTCGGGATCCGGACGTTCTGACCGCTGTGGTCGAAGTGCAGGTGGCAGTTCGCTGCGCCGGTGACGTCGGCAAGCGAGATCCCGTGAACGCCGAGTGCGTCCTCGATGGCCGTCACCCGCGGAGTGAACGTCGAATCGACCTCGGCGTTGCCGAACCCGGCTCCATTGTCGAACAGGAAGATCCCGTCGCGATGGACGACGGCGTGCGCGTACGACGGCCACCACTCGCGCTGGAGCAGTTCCCGCTCGTCCGGCGCCAGTCGCAGCTCGGAAACCAGGTATGGGATGACACGAACGTCGGCCATGATGTGGATGCTAGCGTCGAACCACGTCGTCCGCTGTACACGAGTTCGCCGATGAGTTCCGATGGCGGAAACCGTTTCCTAGACATCGCCCGGCACCCGCGACGCCCAGCGACGCAGATGCAGGGGTTCCGAGTCCGCGCAGGCCGATCCCCTTCGTACGGTTCGGCGAATGGATATGAAGGTGCTCGTCCTGTTCACCCGAGATCTTCGGGTCCACGATCACCCCGCCCTCTGGGAGGCCTGCAAGGTCGCGACCGAGGTCGTCCCCTTGTTCGTCGTCGATCCTGCACTGATGGAACGCTCCCCCAACCGGGCGCGGTTCCTGGCGGAATGCCTCGTCGACCTCGACCGGGCGCTGACCCATCGGGGTGGCCGGTTGATCGTCCGCGAAGGCGACGTCGCGGAGCAGGCGGCGATCGTCGCGGCCCAGGCGTCATGCGATGCGATCTTCGTGACGAGGGACGCGGGCCGCTACGCTGCTAGGAGGACGGCGCGCCTCACTGCCCTCGGTGCCGCCGGGGGGTTCAGCCTCCGAACGTTCCACGGTCACGCAGTCGTAGATCCCGGGGCGATCGCTCCGAAGGATGCCTATGCGTACCGTGTCTTCACTCCCTACCTCCGTGCGTGGGCGCACACGGAACCCAGGATCGTGCTCGGCGCGCCGCGGACCGTCCGGGTCCCTCGTGATCTCGAGGCCGGTCGCTTGCCGGGCCCCGATCGCTCGCTGCCGACGGCACTCGAGTTGGCTCCCGGTGGAGAAGCAGCAGGTCGGAAACGGATGCAACGATTCCTGTCGGCCGCCGCTTCCACGTATGCAGAAACTAGGAACGATCTCGCCGGCGACGCCACGTCGCGCCTCTCCCCCTACCTCCGGTTCGGGTGTGTCTCGGCGAGCGAGCTGGTGTCGAAGGCGCGGCGCGTCAGGGGCACAGAGGAGTTCATCCGTCAGCTTGCGTGGCGTGACTTCTTCCTCCAGCTCCTCGCCGATCGCCCGTCGATGTCGTGGCAAGACCTCCGCCCAGGTTCCCTCGAGCAAGCACCGGTGGACGACAGCATCCTCGATGCATGGACCGCCGGGCGGACCGGCCTGCCACTCGTCGACGCCGGGATGCGGCAGCTCCTGCGAGAGGGCTGGATGCATAACCGTGCCCGCCTGGTCACCGCCTCGTTCCTCACGCGCCGCGCTGGTGTTCCGTGGCAGGAAGGGGCGAAGCACTTCTTCCATCATCTGGTCGACGGGGACGTCGCCAACAACGCCGGGAATTGGCAGTGGGTTGCCGGAACAGGCGCCGCGCCGCGCCGGA
>DATLPI010000108.1:0-3367 GCA_035535815.1 Actinomycetota bacterium
CCGCGCACCGACGGGCGCTTGCCCTGCCAGCGTGCCCGGCCCGCCTTGCCGAGCTGGATCAGCTCGTGCTCGGCGTTGCCGACCGACCCGACGGTGGCCTTGCAGATCGCCGGCACCAGGCGGGTCTCGCCCGAGGGCAGCCGCAGCGTCGCCATCGTGCCTTCCTTGGCCATCAGCTGGACGCTCGCTCCCGCCGAGCGGGCCATCTTGGCCCCCGCGCCCGGCTTCAGCTCGATCGCGTGCACCACCGTGCCGACCGGGATGTTGCGCAGCGGCAGCGCGTTGCCGGCGCGGATCTCGGCGTCGGGCCCCGACATCAGGCGGTCGCCCTGCTTCACGCCCTCGGGCGCGATGATGTAGCGCTTCTCACCGTCGGCGTAGTGCAGCAGCGCGATGCGCGCCGAGCGATTCGGGTCGTACTCGATGTGCGCGACCTTGGCCGGCACGCCGTCCTTGTTGCGACGGAAATCGATCACGCGGTAGCGGCGCTTCGTGCCGCCGCCCTGGTGCCGCGCGGTGATCCGCCCGTGCACGTTGCGGCCGGCCTTGTTGCGGCCCTTCGTGACGAGCTTCTTCTCGGGCCGGTTGCGCGTGAGCTCGTCGAACGTGGACACGCTCGCGCCGCGTCGGCCCGGCGTGGTCGGCTTGTATTTGCGGACACCCATCGGCTACTTCCCCGTCTCGAAGATCTCGATCGAATCGCCGTCGGCCAGGGTGACGATCGCGCGCTTCTGGTCGGGGCGCTTGCCCTTCGTCCAGCCGCGGCGCTTCGTCTTGCCATGGCGGTTCAGCGTGTTCACCGAGGTCACGCGCACGCTCCAGATGGACTGGACGGCTTCCTTGATCTCGGTCTTGTTGGCTCGCGGATCGACCAGGAACGTGTAGCTGTTCTGCTCGATCCCCGCGTAGGACTTCTCCGACACGACCGGCCGGATGATCACGTCGCGTGGCGACTTCATGCGGCCTCACCGCCCGTCAGGGCGTCGAGCGCCTCGCCGGTGAACACCACGTGGTCGGCCAGCAGCACGTCGTAGGTGCCGATGCCGCGCGCGTAGGCCACCTTCACCATCTGCAGGTTGCGGACCGACTTCTCGACGACGCTCGCGTCGGTCGGCTCCCGAAGCACCAGCAGCACGCGGCCCTCGCAGCCCAGCGCCGCGAACGCGGCGGCGGCCTGCCGGGTCTTGGGCTCTGAGAGGCCGAGGTCGTCCACCACGATCAGCTTGCCGCTGGCCAGTGCGTCGGTCAGCGCCGAGCGCAGCGCGCCCTTGACCATCTTCTTGTTGATGCGCTGGTTGTGGTCGCGCACGACCGGTCCGTGCGCCACGCCGCCGCCCACCCACTGGGGCGAGCGGATCGAGCCCTGGCGCGCGCGGCCGGTGCCCTTCTGGCGCCACGGCTTCTTGCCGCCGCCGCGGACCTCGCCGCGCGTCTTGACCTTGTGCGTGCCGGCGCGCAGGCCGGCCATCGAAGCGACGACCACCTGGTGCATCAGCGGCACGTTGACCGGCGCCTCGAAGAAGTCGGCGGGCAGGTCGCGCGAGCCGGTCTTGGTGCCGGCGGCATCCATGGTGTCGATCGAGGCCATGCTCACGCTCCCTTCGCCATCTGTGCCTTCAGCGGGGTCTTCACGGCGGTGCGCACCATCACGAGCCCGCCGTTGGGGCCGGGCACGGCGCCCTTGATCAGCAGCAGCCCGCGCTCGGGGTCGGCCTGGACCACCTCGAGGTTCAGCACGGTCGTGCGCTGGTTCCCGGCGTGGCCGGCCATCCGCATGCCCTTGAACACGCGGCTGGGCGTGGCGCAAGCGCCGATCGCGCCGGGCGAGCGGTGCTTCTTGTGCACGCCGTGACCGCCACCGAGACCGGCGAACCCGTGGCGCTTCATCACGCCGGAGAACCCCTTGCCCTTGGAGACGCCCACGACGTCGACCTTGTCCCCGACCTCGAAGAGATCGGCGGTGACCTCCTGGCCGGTCTCGTAGGTGCCCGCATCGGGGGTGCGAAGCTCGACCAGATGGCGCATCGGCTCGACGCCCACCTTGTCGAAGTGGCCCTTGGCGGGCTTGATGACGTCCTGCGGGCGCATGGTGCCGTAGGCCAGCTGCACGGCGTCGTAGCCGTCGGCGGCCTGCGTGCGGATCTGGGTCACCACACACGGGCCGGCCTTGATCACCGTCACCGGCACGGCGCGCGTCTCGACGAAGATCTGGGTCATCCCCACCTTCTCGCCAACGATGCCCTTGATATCAGCCATGTCTTCCCGTTCGTCTTCGTTTGGTCTATCGCTTCGCTGCTCGAGACCTACAGCTTGATCTGGATGTCGACCCCGGCGGACAGGTTCAGGCGTTGGAGCTCCTGGACCGTCTTGGAGGTCGCGTCGACGATGTCGATCAACCGCTTGTGCGTCAGCATCTGGAAGTGCTCGCGCGAGTCCTTGTACTTGTGCGGCGAGCGGATCACCGTGTAGATGTTGCGCTCGGTCGGCAGCGGCACCGGGCCGACCACCTTGGCGCCCGTCCGCTGGACATGCTCGACGATGTCGCGCGCGGCGACGTCGAGCATGCGGTGGTCGTATGCCCGGAGCTTGATGCGGATCTTCGTCCCAGCCATCGAACTCCCTACTTCACGATCTTGATGACGCGGCCGGCGCCCACGGTGCGGCCACCCTCACGGATGGCGAAGCGCAGCCCGTCTTCCATGGCGATCGGGTTGATCAGCTCCACGGTCATCTCGACGTTGTCCCCGGGCATCACCATCTCCACCCCACCGGGCAGGTTCGCCGTGCCGGTCACGTCGGTGGTGCGGAAGTAGAACTGGGGGCGGTAGCCGTTGAAGAACGGGGTGTGGCGGCCGCCTTCTTCCTTGCTCAAGATGTAGACCTGGGCCTCGAAGTTGGTGTGGGGGGTGACCGAGCCGGGCTTGGCGAGCACCTGGCCCCGCTCGACCTCTTCCTTGTCGATGCCTCGAAGCAGCACACCCACGTTGTCGCCGGCCTGGACCTCATCCAGGAGCTTGCGGAACATCTCCAGGTCGGTGGCGGTGGTCTTTCGGGTGTCGTGGATCCCGACGATCTCGATCTCTTCCATCTTCTTGAGCACACCGCGCTCGACCCGGCCGGTCACGACCGTGCCGCGCCCGGTGATCGAGAAGACGTCTTCGATCGCCATCAAGAAGGGCTTGTCGACGTCGCGCTCGGGCTGGGGGATGTAGGTGTCCACCGAGCCCAGGAGCTCATCGATCTTCGACCCCCAGGTCTCGTCTCCCTCCAGGGCCTTCAGGGCAGAGACCTGGATCACGGGGACGTCGTCGCCGGGGAACTCATAGGAGCTCAGGAGCTCCCTGACCTCGAGCTCGACGAGGTCCAA
>DATLPI010000109.1:0-5320 GCA_035535815.1 Actinomycetota bacterium
CAACGAGATGGCCAACTTCAACGGCATGGCCGCGCTCGAAACGCCCGAGTTCATGATCAGCAAGCTGGACGAGTTCGGTTCGCCCACGTCGTACAACCACTTCTCGGTCGGCTGGGCGTGGGCGATGAGCTCTCCGCTGCAGTGGACCAAGCAGGTGGCGTCGCACTGGGGCGGCACGCGCAACGGCACGGTCGTGCACTGGCCCAACGGGATCGAGGAGCACGGTGGGCTGCGGTCGCAATTCACACATGTGATCGACGTCGCACCCACGATCCTGGAGGTGGCTGGACTTCCCGAACCGACCATGGTGAACGGTGTCCAGCAGTCACCGATGGAAGGCAAGAGCATGCGGTACACGTTCAACGAACCCGACTCCCCAGAGACACACGACCTGCAGTATTTCGAGATGTTCGGCAATCGCGGCATCTACCACAAAGGGTGGAGCGCCGTGACGAAACACCGGACACCCTGGGAGCTTGTCGGGGGCACAGTCCCGGCGTTCGAGCACGACCTATGGGAGCTCTACGACGGCAGCAGCGACTACAGCCAAGCGCACGATCTGTCGCCCGATCAACCCGAGATGCTCGCCAAGCTGCAACGTCTCTGGCTCATCGAGGCCACGAAATACAATGCATTGCCCATAGACGATCGCACGGCCGAGCGGATCGACCCCACATCGGCAGGGCGGCCGAGCCTTGTCTCTGGGAACTCGCAGCAGTTCTTCCCAGGCATGGGTCGCCTATCGGAGAACAGCGTGATCAGCATCAAGAACAAGTCGTTCGCCGTCTCCGCCGAGGTCGATCTGCCGAACGGCGGCGCCGAGGGCGTGATCATCGCCCAAGGGGGCCGCTTCGGTGGTTGGTCCCTCTACTCCAAAGACGGCAAGGCCAAGTTCGTCTACAACGTGCTCGGCATCCAGGAGTTCGCGACCGAGGCGAACACTCCGATCCCGGAGGGCACGCATCAGGTGCGCATGGAATTCGCGTACGACGGCGGCGGGCTAGCCAAGGGCGGAGACGTCACCCTCTATTACGACGGTGAGGTGGTCGGTACCGGCCGGGTTGAAGCCACCCAGGCGATGATCTTCTCCGCCGACGAGACGACCGACATCGGCTATGAATCCGGTACTACGGTCTCACCCGACTACACCACCAAGACGAGCCGGTTCACCGGCAAGATCCACTGGGTGCAGATCGACCTCGGGGACGACGATCACGACCATTTCATCGACCCCGACGAACGCCTTCGCATCGCGATGGCGAGGCAGTAGTCGCAACGGTCATGTCGAGACCTGCATCTTCCCCGGTCGCCACGCTGCAGGCGCCTCCCTCGTTCCATCTCCTCGCGAAACCGACGGGGGCGATCTGCAACCTCGACTGTACCTACTGCTTCTTCCTCTCGAAGGAGGCGCTCTACCCGGGCAGCCGGTTCCGGATGACGGACGAGACGCTCGAGGCGTACATCGAGCAGTTGATCGAGGCGCACAGGACCCCCGAGGTCACGGTCGCGTGGCAGGGCGGCGAGCCGACGATGATGGGGCTCGACTTCTTCCGCCATGCGGTCGAACTCGCCGAGAAGCATCGGAAGCCCGGCCAGCGGATCCAACACACGATGCAGACGAACGCCGTGCTCATCGATGATGCGTGGGCGGCCTTCCTCAAGGAGCACGACTTCCTGATGGGTGTCTCGATCGACGGCCCGAAGGAGATCCACGACACCTACCGCGTCAACAAGGGCGGCTCGGGGACCTTCGATCAAGTGATGAAGGGGTGGCAGGCACTCCAGCGTCATCAGGTGGACGTGAACGTCCTCTGCACCTTGCACGAAGCGAACGCCGACCAGCCATTGCGCATCTACCGGTTCTTCCGGGACGAGCTCGGCGCCGAACACATCCAGTTCATCCCGATCGTCGAGCGCGCCACACCTGAGTCGCTCCCGAGGGCGAACGAGGGGTGGCACGAGCGCCCCGGCGGTGAGCGGATGCTTTACCGGCAACAGGGCTCCCTCGTGACGGACCGGTCGGTCACCGGCGAGCAGTACGGACGGTTCCTGGTCGGCGTCTTCGAGGAATGGATCCGCCACGACGTCGGCCGGGTCTACGTCCAGATGTTCGACGTGACGCTGGGCGCGCACGTCGGTCAGTACTCACTCTGCATCCACGCGCCGACCTGTGGGGACGCCCTCGCGATGGAGCACAACGGCGATCTCTATTCGTGCGATCACTTCGTGGAGCCGGACTACCTGCTCGGCAACATCCACGACAAGCGGATGATCGAGCTCGTCGCGTCGCCCCAGCAGCGCGCGTTCGGCACCGACAAGCGCGACACGCTGCCGGCCTACTGCCGGGAGTGCCCGTTCCTGTTCGCCTGCAACGGCGGCTGCCCGAAGGACCGGTTCATCGAGACGCCGGATGGCGAGTCGGGGCTCAACTACCTCTGCGCCGGCTACAAGATCTTCTTCGGGCACGTCGATGCACCGATGCGACGGATGAAAGAGCTCCTGGAGTCAGGCAGCTATGCGGATGAGATCACGGCGGAGGTGCTGGCCGCGGACACTCATCGCGGACGCAACGATCCGTGCCCGTGCGACAGCGGCCAGAAGTGGAAGCGATGTCACGGCGATGCCGCGTGATGCCGCGCGCGTGACTAGCGCGCGACGATGTACGAGCGTGATGACGCGCCGGCGAGCAGCACCGACACCAGGACCCCCAGCGGCAGGGTTCCCCAGTAACCGACCCCCACGCCGACGTTGCCGAGGAACAGCATCAACAACCACGTCGAAGGGAACGTCGCGATGAGGAAGACCACGAACCCGATCAGCAGTGCTTTGAACATCGACCCCTCCCGTATCCGTTCCGGTGACTATACGGCCAGGTCCATTGCCGAGCACGGTTTCGCGGGCAGCGGAACGGGAGGCGGGTTATCGTTCGTCGCGAACCCGTAGTCCAGGTTGTTGAGGGGGACAGCATGAGCGAACAGCAAGGACCAGAGGACCTCGACGCGGTCCGCGCCGAGGTCGATCGCTTGAAAGAAGAGGTCGAGAAGCTCGAAGCGAAACCACAGAAGCGGGCTCGGCTCCGCAAGGTCTTCGCGGTCGTGTTCATCGTGATCGCGGTGCTTGCCTTCTCAGCCGCCACGCCCGGCGTGTGGGCCCGGCGCACGGTCTACAACTCGAACCGCTACCTGGCCGTCGTCGGACCGCTCGCGAGTGATCCCGCGGTTCAAGAGGCACTCTCGCGTCAGCTGACGCAGGCCGTCTTCACCGCCACCGACGTTCAGGCGAAGGTGCAGGCGGCGATCGCCGAGCGGGCTCCGAAGCTCGCGTTCATCGCAGGACCGCTGACCTCCTCGTTACAGGGGTTCGTCCAGGACCAGGCCCAGAAGGTCCTCGCGAGCGATCAGTTCCAGCAGTTCTGGGTCAACGCCAACACCCTCCTCCAACACCAGGTCGTGGCGGTCCTCGACGGATCGAGCGACGTGCTCCAGGTGCAGGGAAACCAGGTGGTGTTCAACTACCTGCCGCTGCTGAACCAGGCGCTTGAGCAGCTCTCAGGAACATTGAGCGCCATCCTCAACCGACCGATCACCCTGCCGACGATCACCGCCGACACCGTCCCGAGTGAAGCGATTGCGTCCCTCCAGACCGCGCTCGGCGTTACCCTCCCCCCGAACTTCGGCTCCGTCACCCTATTCCAGGGAGATGAGCTGACGTCCGTGCAGGACGCGGTGTCCACCTTCAACAAGATCCTGATCCTGGCGATCGTGCTGTTCATCATCGGTGCTGCCTTGGCGCTGATCCTCTCCACGAATCGGCGCCGAACGCTGCTGCAGCTCCTCACCGCTCTGATCGTCGTCGTCGTCCTCGAGCGACGCTTCGCGATCGCGGAGGCCAACAATGTCGTGAGCATGGCGAAGCCGGAGAACCAGGCCGCGGTGCAGGCGATCATCGGCGCGTTCCTCAGCTCGCTGCTCCTCGCCACGAAGCGCATCCTCTGGGTGCTGTTCGTCGTGCTGATCGTGGCCGTGGTTACGGCTCCGTACCCATGGGCCGTTCGGGCGCGTGCCTGGGTAGCGGAGGTCGGCAGGGCTGGCGTTGGCGCCATGCGGGGCACCGAGGTCGGGCCCGCCGCCGCGTGGGTTGGCGCGCGCCGCGATGCCCTGATGCTCGCTGGAGCCATCGTGGCCGCGATCATCCTGCTTTTCGCGTCGATCTCGTTGGGGTGGTTCCTCGTCCTGGCGATCGTCCTCGTCCTGTACGAGCTCGCCGTGTATCGGATCGCGGCGGCCGCGCTGCCCGAACCAAGGGAGGTCGAGGTCTAGCGCACGGGGACCGGGTGGACCGGACGAACCCAGCCCGTCATCATGGAAGATGTGAGCGAGGTCATCCGGATCCCGGTGGGCGGTAGCGAGGAGCCCGCAGCACCGCGACCGGCCTCCCCACCGTCCGACTGGTTCACCCTTGCCGCACGTGCGGCGGTCGGGTTGGTCAGCCTCGGCGCCGAGGCCTCGATCCAGATCATCCGGATGGCCTCTGGCACGCCCGAGCATGACCAGGACGCGGCCACGCCCGATCCCGCCGCGCTCCTCGTGGGCGCCGCGCTGGGCCTCGCGATCGAGGCGGTCCGGACTGCCGCGACCGTCGCCGAACTCGGGCGGCGCACGGCGGGTCCACCCGCCTCGTTCCTGATCGGCACCGTCTCAGATGCTCCCCGCCGCGCCGCAGCGGACCTCGTCGGCCGATGGAACCAGAGTTGGCGCGAGGAGCGCCCCGAAGTCGAGGCAGCGGCGAATGCGGTTGCCGTCGAAGCGACCCGTCGCGCGATCGACCTGGTCCTCGATCAGCTCGATCTGACCCAGCTCGTGCTCGATCACGTCGACATCGAACGGATCGTCGCCTCGGTGGATCTGAACGAGGTCGTCGAGCAGCTCGATGTCGACGCCGTCGCCGACAGGCTCGACATCGAGCGCGTGATCGCGCGACTCGACCTCGCCAAGCTCTCTCTCGAGGTGATCGAGCGGATCGACCTCCCGGAGATCATCCGTACCTCAACCGGTACGGTCGCGAGCGAGAGCGTTCGGGTCGTCAGGATGCAAACATTCGGCGCCGACCGCGCGATCTCGGGCATCGTCAACCGGATGCTGGGCCGCTCCACAACGGAGGAAGCCGCCGATACGGACGACCAAGACGCAACCGGTGAGTGAGACGGAACCGCCCGCGATCCTGACCGTTCCCGCGGAGGCCCGCAGCTTCCAAGGTGAACGCGCCGGGATCGTGAGCCGGGTCTTGGCGAACGCGATCGACTTCGCCATCCTCGTGGTCG
>DATLPI010000110.1:0-2526 GCA_035535815.1 Actinomycetota bacterium
ACCGTAGGCGCGGAACGCGTCCGTATCGATCGCCCCCGTGGCGACGCACACCGCGCGGATCCGGTGGCGGCTCCACTCGATCGCGAGCCCGCTCGCCAGGTTCTCGAGCGCCGCCCGCGCGGCGGAGGCGTGCACCATCAACGGGATGCCCCGGCGCGGGCTGAACCCGATGAACACGACGAGCCCGCCGCCGCCCGGGATCATCGAGCGCTCGGCGACGGTCCGGGTGAGATCCCACACCGCGTCGACGTTGAGGCGGTGCACCGCCCGCCAGCCCTTTGCCGAGATCCGTTCGGGCGTCGCGACGAACTGGCCCCCCGCGTTGTTCACGAGCACGTCGATCGTGCCGAACCGGTCCAGCACCGTCTCGACGAGCGAGGCCACGTGGTCGGGTTCGCGGACGTCGGTGCCCGACACCGACAGGACCTGAGCGCCGGCCGTCGTGAGCTCCGAGGCGACCTCCTCGAGCGGTTCGGATCGCCTGCCGGCGATCACGACGCGGGCCCCCGTGCGCGCGTACTCGCGCGCGATCGCTCGGCCCAGACCCGTCCCGCCGCCGGTCACGAGCGCGACGAGGCCCTCGTTTGCGTCGGGCGCGAGCGGGGAGCGGTAGGCGTCGGACATGCGCGCTCATCTTGCCCCTTCTTCCTTGACCCGGCGACCGCCGGGGCGTAGCACCTGGCTCGTGAGCTCCCGGCTGGACGAGCTGGTGCGGGCCACGCCCGCCACCCGCGATCGCTACGTCGACTTCCTGCGTGCGGCGTCGATCGTCGTGGTCGTGTTCGGCCATTGGTTCATCTCGATCAACCACCTCGAAGGCGACATCTTCTCCACGACCAGCGCCGTCGGCCTGACCTCCGGGATGTGGCTCGGCACCTGGCTGTTCCAGGTGATGCCCGTCTTCTTCTTCGTGGGTGGCTTTGCCAACCTCGTGACCTACGACGCGTTCCAGCGACGAGGCGAACCGACCTCGGCGTTCGTGCGGAGCCGCCTGGAGCGCCTGTTGCGTCCATCGCTCGTGTTCCTCGGGTTCTGGCTGATCGTGCAGGTGGCGCTCCACCTGTTCGACGTGGGCGGAGCGGCGGGGCCACGGCTCGTGGGCGAGACGCGGTTGCTCCGCGGCATGTATCCGCCGGCGGCGACGCTGCCATTCGGGCCCTTGTGGTTCCTGGGCTTCTACCTGGTGGTGGTGTGCATCGCACCGGCGACGATCTGGCTGCACCGCAGGTTCCGCTGGTGGGTGCCGGCCGTCATGGCGGTCGGAGCGATCGTCGTCGACGTCGTCGGTTTCGGCGCCGATCTCCACCTGCTCCGCTACCTGAACGTGGCGTTCGTGCTGCTCCTCCCGCACCAGCTCGGGCATTTCTACGCGGACGGGACCTTCGGACGGCTGCCACGCAAGGTGTTCTGGGCGATGGTGGTCGTGGGCCTCGGTGGTCTCGTCCTGATGACCACGTCGTGGGTGTTCGAGCCGTTCGGGTCGGCGCGGTTCGACTGGTTCCCGGGCATCGGGCATTACCCGAAGAGCCTCCTCGGCACCGACGAGGAGCTCGTGTCGAACGCCTACCCGCCCACCGTCTGCTTCTTGCTGGCAGGTATCTGGTCGATCGGCGCCGTCATGCTCCTCCGACCGACGCTCACCCGCTGGCTGCAACGCCCGCGCCCTGGAAGGCGACGATCTTCCTGAACGGCGTGATCATGACGCTGTTCCTGTGGCACATGACGGTGTACTTCGTCGTCCTGCTCGCCCTGTGGCCGTTGGGCGTAGGGCACCAGCAGGACAGCACCGCTGCCTGGTGGTGGCTCCGTCCCGTGTTCATCGGGCTCTCGGCGTTGGTGCTCGCCGGCATCGTGGCGCTCGTCGGACGCTTCGAACGGCCCGTCCGGCGTTCCCCCGCAACGTGAGGCCCGGATCCGCCTTCAAGTTTCGAGGCCCCGGATGCCGATTCCTTTCGGGAGACTCGCACACTCGAAGGGCCACCGCATGGTGCGCAGAGCTCCAGCTGCCGCGGTGGGGGTGATCGCCGGATTGGCGCCGATCTCGGCGCCGGCGGCGGCCACGTCGGAGCCGGTCACCGGGATCAAGCTGTGGTCGGACGCCGTCCCGGGCGGATCGGTCCGGTCGAACGAGGTTGCCGTGACCGCGAGCTAGAACGCCCCCGCCTCTCGGCGCGGGTGGCGTCGAGGCCCGGCTCTTCCCCCAAGCGTCTTCGGAGCCGGGCCTCGGTCATTGCGGGATCGTCGATCGCGAAGCGGAGCAAGCCAGGACCCATCTGCGATGGGTGCGCGTACCCTGACGGCATGGCGCAGACCGCCCCGGTCGAGACCGAACGCCCGGTGGCCGACGAAGTCGTCGTCCCGGACGTGCCCTGGATCGTGATCGTCTGGAACGATCCGATCAACCTGATGTCCTACGTGGTGTACGTGTTCCAGAAGCTGTTCGGCTACCCGAGGGAGAAGGCCACCAGGCTGATGCTCGACGTGCACCAGAAGGGTCGAGCCGTCGTCTCCACCGGTCCCCGCGAG
>DATLPI010000111.1:0-10621 GCA_035535815.1 Actinomycetota bacterium
ACCATCCTGGCCAAGCTCGAGATGCTCAACCCCGGCGGGAGCGTCAAGGACCGGATCGGCCTTCGGATGATCGAAACCGCCGAACGCGAGGGCCTCCTGAAGCCGGGCGGCACGATCGTGGAGCCGACCTCGGGCAACACGGGGCACGGCCTGGCCATCGCGGCTGCCCTCCGCGGCTACAAGTGCATCTTCGTCATGCCGGACAAGATGAGCCAGGAGAAGATCTCGCTCCTGCGGGCCTACGGCGCGGAGGTGGTGATCACCCCCACGGCGGTGGCGCCCGAGAGCCCCGAGTCCTATTACCGCGTGGCCGACCGGCTGACAGAGGAGATCCCCGGCGCGTTCCAGCCGAACCAGTACTGGAACCCGGAGAACCCCAAGACCCACTACGAGACCACCGGCCCGGAGATCTGGGCACAGACCGACGGGCGGATCGACGTCTTCGTCGCCGGCGTGGGCACGGGCGGAACGATCAGCGGCGTGGGTCGCTACCTCAAGGAGCAGAACCCCGATGTCACCATCGTCGGCGCCGACCCCGAGGGATCGCTCTACTCGGGCGACGAACCTCGCCCATATCTCGTGGAGGGCATCGGCGAGGACTTCTGGCCCGGGACGTTCGATCCCGAGGTGGTCGATCGCTATGTCAAGGTGAGCGACCGCGACTCCTTCCTCACCGCCCGCGCCGTGACGCGGCAAGAAGGCATCCTGGTGGGCGGCTCGTGCGGCTCGGCGGTCTTCGCCGCGCTCATGGTGGCGCGCGAACTCGACGCTTCGAAGACCGTCGTCGTGCTGCTGCCCGACACCGGTCGCCAGTACCTGTCCAAGGTGTACTCCGACTCGTGGATGCTGCAGCACGGCATGCTCGACCGGCCCGACCTGATCCGCGTCGACGAGGTCCTGGCCGCCAAGGGGAGCGCCTTGCCCTCCCTCATCACCGTCGATGCCCACGCGAAGGTCCGGCAGGCCGTCGACGTCCTGCACGAGCACAACATCTCCCAGGCGCCGGTCGTGCGCGGGGAGGGTGCCGACGTGACGGGCTTCGTGGGTTCGATCCGCGACCGCGAGTTGCTGGAACGGGTGTTCCGCGACCCCGACGCCCTGCAGGCCGACGTCGCCGAGGTGATGGCCCCGCCGATCCCCATGGTGGAGTGGGACCACCCGATCGAGTCGGCGTTCGCCGAGATGGAGCACGGGCCGGCCGTCCTGATCGCGAAGCAGGGCCAGGTGCTCGGCGTGCTGACCCGGAGCGACCTGCTGGACTTCCTGGCCCATCGTCGGCAGATCCAGCGCTGAAGCGTGCGCTCCCTGGGGATCGACGTCGGGGTCGGCAAAGGACTCGATCTGGTCCTGTTGGACGAACGCCGCGTTCCCCTGCAGGTGATCTCGCACGTTCGCCTGCCGGAGGTGGAGCGCCTGATCCGCGACCTGCACCCCGACGTGATCGCGATCGATTCCCCGCCGAAATGGGCCGCGTCCGGTCGATCCCGGCGCACCGAGCGCGAACTGGCCTCGCTGAACATCCAATCGTTCAACACCCCCAGCAGGGAACACGGCGAACGCAACCGGTTCTTCGGGTGGATGCAGGTGGGGTTCGAGGTGTTCGCCCTTGCGGCGGAGGCCGGGTTCCCGACCTATGCCGCGGGGAGCCCGAAGGGCAAGGCCCTCGAGGTCTTCCCACATGCCAGCGCGGTGGTCCTGGCGGGCGGCCTGGCGCCCAAGGGGACGAAGAAGCACGCGTGGCGGATCGCGGTGCTGCGCAACCAGGGCGTGCGGACCGACGAGCTGTCCTCCCCCGACCGGGTCGACGCCGCGTTGGCGGCGTTGACGGGATTGCTGGCGCTCGACGGGAGGCGGTTCGCGCCTGGCGACCCCACCGAAGGCGTCATCGTGGTGCCCTCGGCCTCGCTCCCCGCCACGCCGTACCGAGCGGTAGCCCGGCCTCCGAAGGACGCCCAACCGTTGTTCCACTACTGCGGTTGCGGCGACGCCTCCTGCGACCAGCTGGTGCGCGGCGAATTCGCCCCCGGGCACGACGCCAAGCGGAAGGCCATGCTCTGGACGAAGGCGCGCGAGGGCGTCGATGCCCTCGAGGAGTTGGCGGCGCGAGGATGGAAACTGCCACCGGAGATGCGATGACCGGCCCGACGCACCACACCGTGAACGCACGATCGACCGACCGCACCACGAGGAGCTCATGAGCGAGGACACCTTCCGGTTCGAGACCCGCGCGATCCACGCGGGCCAGGATCCCGACATCCCGTACGGGTCGGTCAACGTCCCGATCTATCAGACCGCCACCTACGTCCAGCCGGCGGTCGGCGAGGCCAAGGTGTGGGACTACGCGCGCGGCGGCAATCCCACGCGCGAGGCGTTCCAGCAAGCGCTGGCGGCCCTGGAGGGCGCCCAGCGGGGGTTCGCGTTCTCGAGCGGGCTCGGCGCCGAAACCTCCCTGCTGCTGACGCTCCGGCCCGGAGACCACGTGGTGCTCGCCGACGATGTCTACGGCGGTACCTACCGCCTGCTGTCCACGGTGCTCTCGAAGTGGGGTCTCAACTTCACCACCGTCGATCTCGGCGATGAGGACGCGCTGGCCGACGCGCTCGGACCCATGACGAAGCTCGTCTGGGTCGAGACCCCGTCCAACCCGCTGCTGAAGATCGTCGACGTCGGCGCGGTGGTCGCCGCCGCCCATGCCGCCGGCGCGCGGGTGGTGGTGGACAACACCTTCGCCACCCCTGCGCTCCAGCGACCCCTGGCCCTCGGGGCCGACGCCGTGGTGCACAGCGTCACGAAGTACATCGGCGGCCACTCCGACCTGATCGGCGGGGCGATCGTCACGAGCGACGAGGAGTGGATCGAACAGCTCGGATTCCTGACGAACGCGGTCGGCGCGGTGCCCGGGCCGATGGACTGCTACCTCGCCCTGCGAGGCCTGAAGACCCTGGCGATCCGCATGCGGGCACACTGCTCGGGTGCCCGCGCGATCGCCGGGTTCCTGCAGACCCACCGCGACGTCTCGGCCGTGTACTACCCGGGGCTTTCCGACCACCCGGGACATGCCGTCGCGACCCGGCAGATGGCCGACTACGGCGGGATGGTGTCGTTCCGCGTGGGGTCGGCCGCACGCGCGGTGGACCTCGTGGGGCGCACCGAGCTCTTCTTCCTGGCGGAGTCGCTCGGCGGGGTGGAATCACTGATCGAGGTGCCGGGCCCCATGACCCACGCGAGCGTCGCGGGTTCCCCGCTGGAGGTGCCGGACGATCTCGTGAGGCTGTCGGTGGGCATCGAGCACCCCGACGACCTCATCGAGGACCTCGCCCAGGCGATCGACGCGTCGGGACGCGTCTAGGGACGGATCTCGAGCGAGCCACCGTCGGCGAGCGAGAGCGTCACCGCCGTGATCGCGTCGGGGCCGGCGACCACGTCGATCGGCAGGTCGGCGCCGCCGAGCCATGCATGAAGAACAGAGGCGTCGCCCGCGACCTCGACGCGTTCGATCCCGCTCGCCGGCGTTCGGTGGTCGGCCGCCATCCGTCCGGGCATCAGGTCGTCGGGCACGTCCCACGTGATGAAGAACGGCAGGTACGGCCGGCGCACGTCCTCCTCGAGGCCGGCTCCGTGCCAGCGGATCTCACGGCCGTCGGGAGTGGTACGCAGGCCCGCCTCCACCTCGAGGCCCAGACGGGCCGCCGTGGCATCGACGTCGGTGTCGGCGACGCAGAGCTCGGCCCAATGATCGCGGCCGTCGGCGGTGAGGGTCTGGAGGGTCCGGCCGAACGCCGTGGTCTCGGCGACCGCCGGATCGACCACGGCGATCAGCTCGAGGTAGTCGCGCCCCAGCGGGATGATCCGGTTCGCGGTGCCCCACCGAGGGTGGACACCACCGGGCACCGACGCGAGACCGAGGGTCCGCAGGATCCGCGCGCCCGCTTCATCCAGGTCGCCCACCGCCAGCACCGCATGATCGATCGAGAGCATCGGTCCACCTTTCCACCATCGTCGAACCCCCATGGTGGCATGCACGCCGTACGCTCGGAGGCATGGCCCGCCGATCGTTGCGCATGCTGAGCCTGACGGTCGCCGTGCTCGCGTTCACTGCCCCGATGTCGTTCGCCGCGCAGCCGCAGCCCAGCCCGTACCTGCAAGGACTGGCCTTCCCAACCAACCTCGCCTTCGCGCCGGACGGCCGACTCTTCTACACCGAGAAATCGACCGGCAACGTCCGGATCGTGCAGGGCGGCACGCTGCGCGAGGAACCGTTCGTGACCTTGCCCGTCGTCCCCGATGCCGAACGCGGGCTCCTCGGCATCGCGATCGGCCCCGACTTCGAGGCCGATCCGTGGATCTATCTCTACCTGTCCGATGCCACGGACGGGGTCAATCGGCTCGTGCGCGTCCGTGCCGATGGCGACCGGGCAGCGGGGGAGCCCCAGACGCTGCTCGACGGGCTCGATTCGGCGGCGGGCTATCACAACGGAGGCGACCTCGCGTTCGGGACGGACGGCTCCCTGTTCGTCACGCTGGGTGAGGCGCACGAGTCCGACCGCGCGCAGGACCCTAGCGACCTGGGCGGCAAGATCGTGCGGCTCGAGCCCGACGGTTCCGTCCCCGCGGACAACCCGTTCGGGGCCGGGAACCCCGTCTGGTCCTATGGGCACCGCAACTCGTTCGGCATCTGCGTCGATCCCCGCGACGGCACGCTGTGGGAGACCGAGAACGGACCCGACGTCGACGACGAGGTGAACCGCATCGAGCGTGGCGGCAACTACGGCTTGCCGCTCGTCACCGGTCGGTCGAACGAGGATGACTTCGTGCAACCGGTGGTGGTCTTCCCCGACACGATCGCGGTGACCGGGTGCACCGTGGTCGATGGCGATCTGTACTTCGGCTCGTTCGACGGGCGGCTGTGGCGGCTGCCGGCCGACCAGCAGGACACCGGCAACGTCGAGGAGATCGCCCGGCTCGACGCGGGCGTCACCGACGTCGCGCTGGGCCCCGACGGCCTCCTGTACATCGCCACGAACGATGCGATCCTGCGCATGGCACCGCTCGCCGCGGGAGCCTCCAGCCCGTCCTCGTCCCTATCGCCGACGCCGGTGTCTCCGTCGACCACCGTCGCAGCAGCCGACGACGACGACGGTGGCGACTCGACGGCCCGGACGTGGTTGACGGTCGCCGCGCTCGGGGCGTTGGCGGCCGGGCTGGGGCTCAGGTTCGCCGCCGGGCGACGGATGCGCCGGGAGGGCTAGCCCTCCTCGCCCGATCCGGGACCCGACGAGTCCAACGAACCCGAGTCCTTCTCCCAGACGCTCTGAGCGCCCGAGTGCCCCACCTGGTAGATGCGGAAGGATGCCGCCGCCGCGGTCACCACCACCAGGATGATGAGCACGACGGCGGCCGGCGACGTGGCACGAACCCGGCCGCCGGATCCGCCCGAGGGATCGGCCTTCCCGCGCTGCGCCCGATCCCAGAGCATCAGCGCGAGCACCGCGACGAAGAACGCCAGCGCGAACCAGACGAACGTATCGCCGAGTTCGGTGTGACGCTCGAGGAGGGAGGATTCCTTGTCCAGCGCGTCCTCGAGCGCCTCCCCACTGCCGGCGGCCAGCTGCGACATCACCACGGTGAACCCCGACAGGACCACGACGATCCACCCGATCCGAGGTCGCCACGACGGCCACACGACGATCCAGACCGCACCCACCGCACAGAGCGGGATCAAGACGACGGGGATGTGTACCAGGAGCGGGTGCGCCGGAAGCCCGAAGATGGTCTCGATGTCCATGAACGTGGCTCCCTTATCCCTTGGGACGCTTGAGGTAGGCGACGGTCGAACTCCCGCCTGCCGGCGTGGGTTGGGCCACCACGTTCACCAACTCCCAGCCGTCCTGTCCGAACGCGTCCAAGATCTCGCCGGGGTTGTGTTCGAGCAGCGGTGCCACGAAGTACTCCCAGACGGTCACGGCCTCACCCATCGTTGCGTCCCTCCCGTTCTTGGTCGCGGTCCAAACGTTGCGCGGTCTGCTTGATGCAGACCCCCATGATGACGTCCAAGCCCCCCGCCGAGGCGATGGCTCCCGCTTCCTCGCTCACGATGTCGAGCTGGAGCCAGAGGACCTTGGCGCCGATCGCCACGGCATCGCGGGCGATCTCCGGTGTGTCCTCGGCTCGCCGGAACACGTCCACGATGTCGACGTCGATCTGCTCGGGGATGTCGCGCAGCGAAGGATAGGCGGTCTCGCCGAGCACCTCGTTCTCACGCGGGTTCACCGGGATGATCCGGTAGCCCCGTTCCTGCAGAGAGTGACCGACGTCGAGCGACGCGCGGCCGGGCTTGGACGACAAGCCCACCACCGCGATCGTGTGCGCCTCCGCGAGGATGCGACGGAGCGTCTCGTCGTCCGGCACCACCGGGATCACGGGATCGGCCACGATGTGTCCTTCCTGATCGTCTCGAGCAACGTGTGGAGCATCCAGCCGGTGGCGCCCCAGATCGTGACGCCGTCGAGCTCGTAGGCGAACCCTTTCCAGGTCCGGCCACCTTCCAGGTCGTAGTGCACCACGGACTCGGTCTCCGCGAGACGCCTCACCGGGAAGGTGAGCACCTCGTCGATCTCCGCGTCGCTCACCGTCAACACCGGCATCGTCGCCAGCATGCCCACGAACGGCACGACCAGGATTCCGCTCACGAACGTGTGCACCGACGGCAGCGCACCCACGATCCTCACGCCGTCGGGCTCGAGGCCGAGCTCTTCGTTCGCCTCGCGCAGCGCCGTCTGGACGAGCGACTCACCCGGGTCCTGCAGGCCGCCGGGGAAGGAGATCTCGCCCGCATGCCGCGACATCCCGGCGGCGCGCACGGTGAACATCAGGGATGGCTCGGGCCCGGTGATCACCGGCGCCAACACGGCGGCGAGGCGGTCGCCGCCCGCCGGCGCCGGCTGCGGATCCTGCTCGAGTGCCGCCCGCAACGCACCGGCGAGATCGTCAGGAGGTAGCATCGCGCGCCATGGTAGATGAGCCGTCGAACTTGGCCGAGGCCGTCGCCGATGCCGTCGATCAGGACGAGGTCATCACCTTCACCCGATCGCTGATCGCCGCCCGGAGCGAGAACCCAGGCGGCACCGAGGACGAGGCCGCCGATGTCGCCGTCTCGATCCTCCGCGGGCTGGGCGCCGATCCCACGATCGTGCGCTCGGATGCCGGACGTCCGAGCGTGGTCGCCGCGATCGGCGACGGAGGCCGACCACACCTGGCGTGGAACGGCCACCTCGACGTCGTGCCTGCCGGCTCGCTCGACACCTGGTCGTCGGATCCCTGGGCGGGAGCGATCCACGACGGGCGTCTCGTGGGACGTGGCTCGGCCGACATGAAAGGGCCCATCGGGGCCGCGCTCGCGGCGGCGGCGGCCCTCGTGCGATCGGAGGTCGAGCGCCGCGGCACCCTGGTGTTCCACCTCGCCGCCGACGAGGAGCTGGCCGGCATACACGGCACGAAGGTGCTGTGGGAACGCGGCCTGCTCGATCAGGACGCGTGCATCGTGGGCGAGCCCAGCGATCTCCAGCTGGGGCTGGCCGAGCGAGGCGGGGCCTGGTTCACCGCGACCGCGTACGGCAGGGCCGCCCACGGCTCGCAGCCGCATCGGGGGGTCAACGCGATCACGTCGATGGCACGGTTCCTGCTCCGCCTGCCTGAGGTGCTCCCCGACCGCGAGCATCCGCTCACGGGCCGTCCGACGGTCAACGCCGCCCTGATCACCGGCGGGAGCGCCCCCAACGTGGTGCCCGATCGATGTCAGGTCGACATCGACCGGCGCATCTCCCCCGGCGAGGTCAACCCCGAACAGGTGCGCGCGCCGTTCGTGGCGCTGGTCGCGGACCTGCAGCGGGACCACCCGGAGCTGGAGATCGAGATCGAGCTCCGCGAATGGACCGACGCCGCCGAGGCTTCCCCGGATACCGAGATCGTCCGGATCGTGCGGGAGGCCGTCGCGGCCCAGACGGGGTCGTCACCGGCGTTGGTGGGATTCACCGGCATCACCGACGCCCGCTTCTACATCAACCGGGCGGAGATCCCCACGGTGATCCTGGGGCCGGGTTCGCTCACGGTGGCGCACACGGCGGACGAATCGATCGACGTGGACGAACTCGTGGCGGGCGCTCGCAGCTACGCTCGGATCTTCGCCACGTTCCTGGGCCGCTGAAGCCGGCCGAACCTGTTGACGGGGGTATCCTTGATGCATGTCGACCCAAGCCGAACCCCGCCGGGTGCTCATGGTCACGGACGCCGCCGCGCGCAAAGCCGCGCAGCTCGCCGAACGTGAGGGCCGGCCGGAGGCCCACCTGCGTGTGCGCGTGACCGCGGGCGGATGCTCGGGGTTCAGCTACCAGCTCTCGTTCACCGACCAGGTCGAAGCCGACGACCACGTCATCGAAGCGGCCGACGGCTTCCGCGTGCTGGTCGACCCCCGGAGTGCGCCGATCATCGAGGGCTCGACGCTCGAGTTCGACGAGGCGCTGCTCGGCGGGGGGCTGAAGATGCGCAACCCGCAGGTGACCCACGAGTGCGCTTGCGGCGACTCCTTCAGCGTCTGAGGAACCGCCCCCGCGTCAGGTGACCTGGAGCTTGCCCGTCATCTGCGGGTGGATCTCGCAGTGGAACCCTGCCGAGTTCTCCAGGCTCACGGACACCTTGACGGTCTGGCCCGCCGGGATCGGCTCGTCGACCACGCCCGTGTCGAGGGTGAAGGTGTGGTCGACCGAATCGCTGTTCGTGATCGTGATCTCGGTCGTGCCGCGCACGACGGTCAACACGTTGGGTTCGAACGCCAGGTCGGCGATCCCGATGGCCGCCGTGCCCGGCAGGACGTCGCCGTCCTGGCCCGTGGTGGGTCCCTCGTCACCGCCGCTCGAGCAGCCGGCCACGGTGAACACCAGCACCACCGCGACACACAGAGACACCCATCTGGTTCGGTGGCGCATCGCTCCCCCTCGTGGTCGCTCGATCGTTCCCGCAGGAGCCTAGTCCACTCGGGAACCTGACGCGATCAGGCGACGGTGAGGGTGCCGGTCATCTGGTCGGGGTGATACTTGCAGTGGAAGGGCGCGTCGGCGCTGACGTCCACCGTCACGGTCACGGACTCCCCCGGCTCCACGTCTTCGCTGACGCTGTCGTCGTCGAGCGTGAAGTTGTGCTCGACCGACCCCGAGTTCGTCACGGTGATCGTGCTCTCGCCCGAGGGCACGGCCAAGGTATCCGGCGAGAACGAGAAGTCCTGGGCCGTGATCGTGAGCCCGGCCGCCCCGCCCGACTCGCTTGCTGCGCTCGAGGGGGTCGAGCCGCCCGGATCGCCGTCGTCGCTGCTGCACGCCGCCAGGCTCAGCGTGAGCAGGACCATCACCGCGATGGATGCCGTCGTTCTCGTTCGCATGGTTGCCTCTCCCCCGTCTGCAGTCTCGGACGGGGGTACTACGGACGAAGGTCGGTCCCGGTTTCCTCATCCGGTTCGTCAGGGGCGTGTCCCGGACCTGGGCTATGCTGCGCGCATCATGCCCTCGTCCGCGGACAAGACGCAATGGCGAGACCTGTACCACGAGGTCGTGACGACCGGGCTCTGCACGGGCTGCACGGCGTGCATCGTGACGTGCCCCTTCCACGTGCTCGGGTACGAGAACGACCTGCCGGTCCAGCTCCAGGAAGAGGGGCCCGACCAGTGCTCACACGGCGAGAAGGGCTGCGACATCTGCACCCGCGCCTGTCCCCGGTTCCGCGATTGGGAAGGCGAGATCGACACCTCGATCTTCGGCATGACGCGCAAGCCGGAGGAGCTGATCGGCGTCCACAAGGAGATCACCCTCGCCCGCGCCACCGACGCCACGTCGCTGATGACCGGCCAGGACGGCGGCGTGGTCAGCGCACTCCTGCTATGGGGGCTGGACCGCGGTGAGATCGACGGCGCGTGCACTTCGAAGCTCTCCGATGAGCGTCGCTGGGACGCCGAGCCCACGGTCGTCACCGATGCCGAGGGCGTTCGGGCCACCGCGGGCTCCCGCTACACGTATTCGGCCAACCCTTTGGCGCTGCTCAAGGCCGCCGAGTTGGGCCTGTCGAAGGTCGCGCTCGTCGGCATGGGCTGTCAGGCCAGCGTCACCGGCTCGATGGAGGCCCGGCGGGTCAACAAGTGGCGCAAGAAGATCGCGTGGACCTTCGGGCTGCTGTGCTCGAAATCCTTCACCTACGACGGGCTCATGAACGAGATCGCCCAACAGGAGCTCGGGCTCGACCTGGACCACCTCGCACGCGTGAACGTGAAGGGCAAGTTGCTCTTCTATACCGACACCGGCGACGAGGTGACCTACTCGCTGAAACAGGCACACCGGTTCACCCGGCCCGGGTGTCTGCGCTGCCCCGACTTCGCCGCAGAGCACGCCGACATCTCGTTCGGCGGTCTCGGCCAGTCCGACGGGTGGACCCTGACGATCGTGCGCACCGACCGAGGGGCGGACCTGTGGTCGCGAGCGCTGGCGGACGGCGTCATCGAAGCCCGTCCGGCCACGGAGGATCCCAAGGCTGTGGAGCTGATGTTCAAGCTGGCCGCCAGGTCGCGGGAACGTTGGCCGTC
>DATLPI010000112.1:0-4748 GCA_035535815.1 Actinomycetota bacterium
GACGTGGACGTACTGCCGCTGCTGGGCGGAACCGTGCCGCCGCTGTCGGTCGGGACGGTGGTGGCCAGGGCCGGCGGGATCGAGAACGGATCGCGCCCTGTGAACACGGGCTGCGGGCTGATGCCGTTCGACGGTGAGACCGTGGGGGTTTCCCCGCCGCCGTTCCCGCCAGGCCCCGTGGTGATCGGGGGCAGGGTCGGGATCGCACCGTCCTCGCCGCCGCCGGACAGGTTGTTGAACAGGAAGAAGGCCACGAGCAGGAACCCGAGGATCCCTCCCCCGATCATCAGCGTCCGGCGGTCACGTGGGGTCAGTGGCATGGATCAGCCCCCCTCCACCGCAGCGTCGCCGGCGCTGGTCGGGCCAGGCTCCGAGCCGGTACCAGCACTGACATCGCTCGTATACAGCACCACCGACGCGGTCATCTGCAGCTGACCGGTGGTGGTCGTCGTCGTCGTGGTGGCCTCGCCGCCCGTTCCCGGGGCGATGGCGACGTTCAGCACCTTGGTGGCCCGTGGCAGCGTCTCGAGGCTGTACAGGAACTCCGTCAGGCTGAAATAGGTCCCAGAGGCCGTGATCGCGAGCGGCGCGACCGACAGTCCCGTCACCGGGTCGAGCGTCGGCGTGCCGGGGGTCAAGGTGGTGAGCCCGACCGTCGACTGGGCCGCGGCGTTCTTGATCAACAGCAGGTAGCCCGATTGATCCAACGTGGGCGGGATCTGTTCCTCGACCTCCTGGATCGTGGCCTTGTACTCGGGCGCATTGAGTTCGGCCTGCTCGAGGGCGGCCAGCTGAGACTCCAGGGTGGAGGTCTCTGCCTCTGCGGCCGAGAGGTCCTCCCGGGCACTCGAGACCTGGCTCATCTTCGGCAGCACCAGGAAGAAGATGAGCAGGATCACCAGCACGGCGAAGATCGCACCGGTGACCAGCGGTCCGCGCCTACCCTTGAACATCGGCGCCCATCCCTCGGGGGGTGACGACCTCGTCGGTGAGGTCGACGGCGTACGAGTAGATCCAGCCACCGGTCTCCGCGTCGGCGCCGATCGTGTTGATGAAGGGGTTGACCCAGCCCTTCACGGACTCGAGACGCGTGAGGAACGTGGCCAGGGTGTCGATGCTCACGGCCTTCCCGCCGCCGGTGATGCTCCCGACCAGACCGGTCGGCGTAGCGCCTTCGGCGGTCGCCGCGGGGTCGGTGATCTGGAGCGACAGGGTGTCGAGATAGGCGTCGGACGGGATCACCCGCGAGGTGTCCATCAGAAGCGCGGAGAACGACACCTCGCCGGCATACGCGAGCGAGAGCTTCTGCTCCTGCGCCGCGGCCTCGGCCTGGAGCGCCGCGAACTTCTGCTTCGAGGCGATCTGGGCGTTGATCGATTCGTTCGTCTGGTTCCGATCCTCGATGTCGGCGTTCACGCTGCTCAGGTTGTTGACCTGCAGGAGGTAGAAGCCGATCACCAAGACCACGATGACGGTGCCGACCGCCGCCACGGCCAATGTCAGCCGGCGCCATCGCTGCGCCTGGAGGATATCCGGGGGAAGGAGGTTGACCTGACTCACGACTCTCTCCCGGGGATCGCGAGGCCGATCGCGACCGCCAACAGGGGCTCAGCCTCGGTGAGTGCCTCAGGCGACAGCGACAGTTGCGACCGCGCGCGCTGGAAGACCTGGCCGGGATCGACCTGCACCGGGATGCGTTGACGGAGCAGGTCGAGGAACCCGTCGAGCTTGGATCCCCCGCCGGTGATGAGCACGCGCGCGATCCGCGCCCCTTGTGACTGCGCCGTATAGAACTCGAGCGAGGAACGGATCTCGTCCACGAAACTCGAGGCCCGTTGCATCGCGAGCTCCCGCACGCGATCGGCGGACGGGATCTCGATGCGCTCACCGGTGACGTCCTCCGGCTGCTCGATCTCCTCGCCGCGCTTCAGGCGCTCCGCCAGCTCGTCCTCGATCCCCAGCCCGCGGGCGATCGCCAGCGTGATGTCGCGGCCGCCCGACGGCAGGATGCGCACGAACCTCGTGGTCCCCCCCGCGTGCACCACGATGTTGGTGACATGGGCGCCGACGTCGATGACGGCTTCATCGCCCTCGTCTTCGAGGTCCATGCCCACGCCGGTGGTGCCGACCGAGCGCACCATGGCGAACGGCACCAGGTCGAGACCGAGGGGTTCGAGCTTGGCGCTGGTGGCGCACGCCACGAGCATGTCGACCATGCTTCGCTGGGCGGCGACCAGCAGCATCCGCAGCATCCTGCGGTCTTCCTGCTCGAACTCACCGATCGGGTCGTAGTCGAGGACGGCCTCGTCGACGGCCATCGGGATGAATTCCTGCACCTGGAACCCGAGCGAGGCCCGAAGTTCCTTCTCGGGCAGGTACGGCAAGGCGATCTCGCGCACCACGACGCGCTGGTTCCCGACGCCCAGGTAGACGCGCTTGGACTTGAAGCCTCCACGTTGCCAGAGCTCGCGGAGCGCTTCGGCGACGAGCTCGGGCTGGCGGACCTCACCGTTCTCGACGGCCCCGGCGGGCAGCGGCACCTGGGCGGCGTGGACCACCGACGGCGGATCGCCGCCGGTGACCTCCACGGCTCGCACCGCGGTGGAGCCGATGTCGAGCCCGATCCGACCCTTCGCCACTAGCCTTCCTCCACGCGAACGGAGCGGTCCTGGAAGAACCGCTCCAGGTCCGCTTCGCGGATGCGGTAGTTCTTGCCCACGCGTACCGCACCCAGCTCACCGCTCTTGATCAACCGGTAGACCGTCATGTTGGACACGCGCATGGCAGCGGCCACCTCCGAGACGGTGAGCAGGGCCCCCGTCACGAACGGCTGCGCTTCGCCCGTCGCGTTCTCCCTCTTCCGTGTTCTTGGCTATGTTGGTGATGTTGTTTCGTGTGGCACATGCGTCACATGAGGCACATGTGTCACACCACGCTCATCAGAGCACTTCTGTCCCCTAGAGCGTTGCCACGAAACACCAGCTGGGAGGGCAAGTCAAACACCCCGGGAGAACTGCTTCGTGGGTCCTGACCTGCAGTGGAGCCGTCGCGACGGCTCGGCGTGATCAGCTCGAGACGCCGGCGAACGTCCGCAGATACCAGTCGGCGATCTGCTGGCCCCAGAAGGCGGCGATCACGGCGCCGGCCGCCATGTAGGGCCCGAAGGGTATGGAGCTCTTGCGATCCCGGCCGATGAGCAGCGCGGCGATGCCGCCGATCCCCCCGAACAGGATGGCCCCGGCGACCGCGACCCCCACGTACCGAAGGCCGATCGCCCCGAACACCATGCCGATCACCACGCCCAGCTTGGCGTCCCCCATGCCCATGCCGCGGGAGATGAAGGCCAGGATGAGGAGCGACCCTCCGTAGAGCAGCAGCCCGAGCCCGGCGCCGACCAGGTTGGTCCCCCCGTCGAAGAGGGTGGCCACGACGATGTAGACCGCGAACCCGATCGCGGCGGGGTAGGTGATCTTGTTCGGGATCAGCTTGTGCTGGATGTCGATGATGGAGATCGCGGGCATGATCGCCATCAGGGCGTCGACCATGACTCCTATCCAGACGCGCTCGTAGGTGTACATCGCGGCGCAGACCAGCAGGGCCGTGCCGAGTTCGGTGAGGGGGTAGGACACGGAGATCCGCTCGCCGCACCCACGGCAGCGTCCTCGCAGGAGCGCCCACCCCAGCACGGGGATGTTGTCGCGATTGCGGAGCTCGGCGCCGCACTTCGGACACTTCGATCGTGGATGCAGGACCGACTCCCCCGCCGGGACCCGGGCGACCACCACGGTCATGAAGCTGCCGATCGCCAGACCGAAGGGTAGCGCTACGAGTGCACGGAGCCAGGCATCACTCACGTCGCGACCCTACCCCGCTCCACCAGCCAGACCCCGGAAGGCTCAGATCTCGCGCACGTACGCGATGTCCTGGCTGAAACCCGTCACGGTTCCCTGGCCCGGCACGAGGACCGCCTTATAGGTCATCGTGAACTTGTTGTCGATGTTGGCGGTACCGGCCAACGCCTGCCCCGTGAAGTTGTTCTGGTTCGACAGGGTCGCCGTGCATGGGGTGTAGAAGAACACGTTGACGAAGGAGTTGAAGTTGGTGTTGTTCCCGACGGAGATGTTTTTCGACGAGGGGCACGGGGTCGTCGACGTGTAGCCGCTGATGAAGTAGGCGTTCTTCACCGTGCCCGATCCGTTCCAGTTGGACTGCTGGCTGAACGTGAATCCGCCGTCGCTGATCACCGCGAGGTTCCCGCGGATCGTGTTCGTGTCGTTGTTCCCGTTCGAGAACGCGCACGTGGCGTTGATCTGGATCACGATGTTCGTGAGCCCGCTCGTGGCCCACGTTCCGCTCCCCGTGTTGTGGATGTAGTTGTAAGCGTTCGTGCAGGCCGAGGAGCCGGTGTAAGGCCCCACCAAGGTGTAGCCGGCGTTCGTCCAGGCGGTCGTGGAGTTTGCGATCTGCGGGAAGGTCTGCGTGGGCACAGGGCCCGGGTTCGTGCCCGGGTACTTCGTGCCCCCGACCGAGGACGTGATCGTGCCGGCCGCCGTGGCGTCCCCCGCCACCGAGCCGCCGGAGATGTTGCCGGTCGTGGACTTGGCCCACCCGCCGATCGTGGTCAGGGACGCGGATCCGTTGGCCCAGACGTTGCCCTTGATCTGGCTGCTGTTGCTCATGGACAACGTCCCGTTCGGGACGTACACGCTGCCCCAGATGACCGGAGAGTTCGAGATCGACAGGTTGCC
>DATLPI010000113.1:0-8492 GCA_035535815.1 Actinomycetota bacterium
GTCCTTCCCGGATCTCCGGTTCGAACGGCGGGCTCTGCCAGTCGGCGGCTTCGCCCTCAGGCTGTACGTCGTGGTGGGCGTACAACAGCAGGGTGGGGGCGCCGTCGGGGCCGGGGATCTCGCCGTAGACGGCGGGATGGCCCGGGTGCTCGCCACTCGTGAGTTCGACCAGCCGCACCTCGGGCACGCCGGCGGCACGGAGGATCTCGGCGGTGGCCTCGGCGCTGGCGCGAACGTTCGCGGGGTCGTAGCCGGGGTAGCCGATCGAGGGGATACGGACGAGCCGCTCCAGGTCGGCGATCATCTGGGGCAGGCCGGCGTCGATACGCCCGCGCAAGGTCGTGGTCTCCATGGCGGGCAAGCCTAGCGCCGAGTTCCCGACGTGACGCGACTAGGGCGAGAGTCGTTCGATCAGCCACCCGTCCGCTGCGGCGGTGAACCGGAAGCGATCGTGCAACCGGTGACGGCGCCCCTGCCAGAACTCGATCTCTGAGGGCGTCACCCGGAAGCCGCCCCAGTTGGGCGGCCGGGGCACGTCGTCGGGGAAGCGCTGGGCCGTTGCCGCGAGTCGCACCTCGAGCTCCTCGCGATCGGCGAGCGGCTCGCTCTGATGCGAGGCCCATGCCCCCAGTTGCGCGTCGCGAGGTCTGGTGGCGAAGTAGGCGTCGGACTCGACGGGATCGACCCGTTCGACCGGACCCCTCACGTGCACCTGGCGGTCGAGTTCCTTCCACAGGAACACCAGCCCCGCCCACGGGTTCTCGGTGAGCTGGCGCCCCTTGCGGCTCTCGTAGTTCGTGTAGAAGACGAACCCGCGCTCGTCGGCGCCGCGCAGCAGGACGTGGCGAACCGACGGCCGGGCTTGCGCATCGGCGGTCGCGACGGCCATCGCGTTCGGCAACGGGACCCCGGCGGCGTCGGCATCGGCGAGCCAGGTGTGGAACAGGGTGATCGGATCGTCGGACAGGTCGTCGCGATCCAGCGACCGGTCCTCGTGGAACCCGGTGGGTGCCTGCATGTCCCTGGGATCGGTCATCGGCCGGGAATCGTACGACCGCACGGTGCCCCCGGCAGGATTCGAACCTGCGCTTCCGGCTCCGGAGGCCGGCGCTCTATCCCCTGAGCTACGGGGGCGGCAGGCAGGGAGTCTACAGCCACCTCCTTCTGCGGCCTCCGGCGCGATGCTGGGAGCGTTCGGACCCACGGGTATCCTCGGGTGATGACGGACCCCGATGCGCCCTGCGTGCTGCTCGTCGACGACGACCCGGTGATCGTCCGGCTTCTCGATGTCAACTTCCGGCTCGGCGGGTTCAAGGTGGAGGGCGCCTTCCGCGGGGAAGAAGCGCTCGAGAAGGCCCACGCGCTGCATCCCGACGCGATCGTGCTCGATGTGATGATGCCCGGGCTCGACGGCTACGAGGTGTGTGCCCGCATCCGCGAGGATCCCGAGCTCGCAACCGTGCCCGTGTTCTTCCTCACCGCGCGTGCTCAGGACGACGATGTGGCCCGCGGGTACGCGCTCGGCGTGGTCGACTACGTGACGAAGCCGTTCGATCCCGAGTTGCTGGTCAACGCCGTGCAGATCGCGATCGGCCGAGGGAACCCCCCGTGATCGAACCGCAGCTCGTCGACTGGCTCCAGGAGGGCCTGCGCGAGGCGGCCCCGGAGCTGGGCATCGAGGGCGCCCTGCCCACGCCTGAGTTGCTGGCTCCCAAGCAGAAGGGTCATGGGGACTTCGCCACCAACGTGGCGCTGGCGCTCGCCAAACGGGCCGGCCGTCCCCCTCGCGACGTGGCGCAGGCGATCGCGGACGCGCTGCCGGCTTCGCCGTTGGTCGAGAAGGTGGAGGTGGCCGGGCCGGGGTTCCTCAACATCTTCACGGCCGACACGTGGCTGCACGACGCGCTGCGGTCGATCGCCGACCTCGGTGAGGCCTACGGCCGCGCGGAACCCACGGGGCGCAGGGTCCAGGTCGAGTTCGTGAGCGCCAACCCCACCGGGCCGCTCCATGTGGGCCATGCCCGCAACGCCGCGCTGGGCGATGCGCTCGCGCGCCTGCTCGAGGCCGCCGGCGAGACGGTCGAGCGGGAGTACTACTTCAACGACGCGGGCCGCCAGATGGACCTGTTCGGCGCCTCGGTGGTGGCGCGCTACCTGCAGGTGCTGGGACAGGACGCGGAGCTGCCGGAGGAGGGCTACCACGGTGAGTATGTGGTGGAGGTCGCCCGCGACATCGTGGCCGAGCACGGCGACGCCCTCGCCGACCTGCCCGAACCCGAGCGCGAGGCCCGGCTGCTCGCCGAAGGCACCCGCCGGATCCTCGCCGGCGTGGAGCGGACCCTCGAGCGGTTCGGCGTGCGGTTCGACATCTACTTCTCCGAGGCCGAGCTCGAGCGCAAGGGCGAGATCGCGGCGGCCGTGGAGCGGCTGCGCGCCGCCGACTACGCCTACGACGCCGACGGCGCCACGTGGTTCCGCTCGACCGCCTTCGGCGACGACAAGGATCGGGTGATCGTCCGGTCCAACGGCACGCACACGTACTTCGGCGCGGACTGCGCCTACATCGTCGACAAGTTCGCGCGCGGCTTCGACCACGTGGTCTACGTATGGGGCGCCGACCACCACGGCGACGTCGCCAGGATGAAGGGCGCCGCCTCCGCGATGGGCTATGACCCGGACGCGCTCGAGATCGTGCTGTACCAGTTCGTGTCGTTCCAGCGTGGCGGCGAGCCCGTGAAGATGAGCAAGCGAGCCGGCAACTTCATCTCCCTCGACGAGCTGATCGACGAGGTGGGCGCCGATGCCGCACGGTTCACGCTGCTGTCGTTCTCGGGCGATTCGGCGATGAACTTCGACATCGAGACCGTGAAGCGCCAGTCGATGGACAACCCCGTCTACTACGTGCAGTACGGACACGCGCGGATCGCTTCGATCCTGCGCAAGGCCGAGTCGGTCGGCGTCCCGCGCACGTCCATCGCCGACGCCGACCTGTCCCTGCTGCGGCACGAGGCAGAGCTCGACCTGCTGCGGGCGCTCGCCGACGTCCCCGGCCAGATCGCCGCCGCGGCCGACCTGCGCGCCCCACAACGCATCACGCATCTCGCGCAGGATCTCGCGGGCCGGTTCCACCGGTTCTACACCGAGTGCACGGTGGTCGACGTGGACGAACCCGAGCTGACCCACGCCCGGCTGTGGCTCGCCGCCGGCACGAAGCAGGTCATCGCCAACCTCCTCGGCATCCTCGGCGTCTCGGCGCCGGAGTCGATGGAGCGCACCGGCGATGGCTGAGCCGTCGCCGCGACCATCGGCAACCGAGGACCTCCCCGCGCCGCCGTGGCCCGCCACAGCCCGGCGCGGGCCGTGGGGGCTCGAGGTGGGCGGCCTCGCCCTCAGCGAGCTCGCCGACCGGTTCGCCACGCCGCTGCTCGTCCTGGATGAGCAGGAGGTCCGCGATCGCGCCCGCGCGATCGCCGGACGGTTCCCCCGCGTGCTCTATGCCGTGAAGGCGTTCACCGCCCACGCCGTGCTTCGGATCGTGCTGGACGAAGGCCTCGACCTCCTGGCCTCGACCGGCGGTGAGGTGGAGGCGTGCCTGCGGGCGGGCGCGCCCGCATCCCGCATCGTGCTCCACGGCAACAACAAGACCGACGAGGAACTGGCGCTCGCGGTGGGTTCGGGTGTGTCGCTGGTCGTCGTCGACCACCGGGCCGAACTCGAACGGCTGGATGCGGTCGCCCGCTCGCAGGGCCGGGTCCAGCCGGTCCTGCTGCGCGTGGTGCCCGAGGTGGAGGTGGCGACGCACGAGGCGATCGCCACCGGCCACGACGCATCGAAGTTCGGCTCCGCACTCGCCGACGCGCCCGGCGTGATCGAGGCGGCGGCCTCGATGACGGGGATCCGGTTCGACGGGATCCATGCGCACATCGGGTCGCAGGTGCTCGACCTCGAGCCCTACCTGCGATCGCTGGACCGGTTGGTGCAGACGCTCGCGGACATCCGCGACCGGGCAGACGCGACGGCCTCCGTCCTCGACCTCGGCGGCGGGTTCGGCGTCACCTACGTGGACGAACCCCCCCTGGCCACCGACGCGCTCGCCGCCGCGGTGACCGAGCGGCTCGCCGAGCGATGCGCTGCCCTGCATCTGCCGGTGCCGTCGCTGATCGTCGAACCCGGCCGCTCGATCGTGGCGAACGCGGGCCTCACGGTCTATCGGGTGGGCTCACGCAAGCAGGTGGGGACCGGCCGGACGCTGTTGGCGGTGGACGGCGGCATGTCCGACAACGTCCGACCCATGCTCTACGACGCGCGCTACACCGTTGCAGACGTGCGACCGTCGGCCGAAGGCGACCTCGCGACCTTCACCGTCGTCGGCCGGCACTGCGAGTCCGGGGACACCCTCGCCGAGGACGTGCACCTGCCCGCCGACGCCGGGCCCGGCGACCTGCTCGCCTTCGCGGCGACCGGCGCCTACACGTACTCGCTGGCGAGCAGCTACAACCGCGTCGGCCGTCCCGCGGTGGTGGGGGTCCGCGACGGGCTCGTGCGCCTCTGGCTCCGTCGGGAGGATGCCGCCGACCTCGACCGGCTCGAGGCTCCGGCGCCACGGGCGGCCATCGTCGCGGAAGCGCCCGACGGCATCACGATCCGGCCGGCCTCCCCACGCGACGCCGACTCCTACATCGAGTTCTGGACCGCCGTCGTGGCGGAGGGCCGCTACGTGCGCACCGAGCGCGTGAGCCACTCCAAGCGGGTGTACCGGTCGCGGTTCCGGCGGCCGTGGACCGATCACGAAGCCCAGATCGTGGCGGTCGACGCACAGGGCACCGTCGTGGGCCACATCTACATCCAGCGGGAACGACACCCGGTCACCCACCACGTCGCCACCCTGGGGATCGCCGTCGCCGCCGACCAACGGGGCCGTGGCGTCGGCAGCGCGCTCCTCGCCGACGCGATCGTGTGGGCCCGCGGCGTGGGCGTGGAGAAGCTCGTCCTGTCCGTCTACCCGCACAACACGGGGGCGATCGCCCTCTACCGCAAGTTCGGCTTCGTGCAGGAGGGCCGGCTGTCGCGGCAGTCGCGCAAGTCCTACGGTGACGAGGACGAGATACTGATGGCGGCCTGGATCGCGGGCGAGGATCTCGAGGGAACGGACCGGGCATGAGCGAACGCACGATCAGGGTGGGCATGCTGGGCTGCGGCACCGTCGGCGCTGCGGTGGTCCGCATGCTGGACGAGCACGCGGACGACATCGCGTTGCGTGCCGGCTGCCGCGTCGAGGTGAGCAAGGTCGCCGTGCGCGACCTCGACCTCGACCGAGACGTTCCCCTGGCACGTGAGGCGTTCACGACCGACGCCGGCTCGGTCGTCACCGATCCCGACGTCGACGTCGTGTGCGAGCTGATCGGGGGCCTGGAGCCCGCACGGGGCCTCCTCCTGGAGGCGTTCGCCGCCGGCAAGCCGGTCGTCACCGGGAACAAGGAACTGCTCGCGAACGCCGGCGCGGACCTGTTCGAGGCCGCCGACGCCGCCGATCGCGATCTGTTCTTCGAAGCGTCGGTGGCTGGTGGCGTCCCCCTGATCCGTTCCTTGAAGGAATCGCTCGCCGGTGAGCGCGTCACACGCATGCTCGGCATCGTGAACGGCACCACCAACTTCATCCTCACCCAGATGTCCGAACACGGGTGGTCGTTCGACCAGGCCCTGGCCGAGGCTCAGTCGCTGGGGTATGCGGAGGCCGATCCAACCGCCGATGTCGAGGGCTTCGACGCCGCAGCCAAGTGCGCGATCCTGGCTTCGATCGCGTTCAACTCGCGGGTGGTGGCCGACGACGTCTACCGCGAAGGCATCACCGCGATCACCGCGCAAGACATCGCCGACGCCGCACGCATGGGCTACGTCGTGAAGCTGCTCGCGATCGCCGAGCTCGAAGACGGTGAGATCAGCGCCCTGGTGCATCCGGCGATGATCCCCGCCTCGCATCCGCTCGCCTCGGTCCGGGAGGCGTTCAACGCGGTGTTCATCGAGGGCCCGAAGGTGGGGCAGCTGATGCTGTACGGGCGCGGGGCCGGTGGCGATCCCACCGCGGCCGCCGTCGTCGGCGATCTGGTCTCTGCCGCGCGCAACCTCGTCACGGGCGGCCGCGCGATCGGGTGCACCTGCGCGCTCGACCGCCATATCCGGCCCATGGACGACACGCGTGGCCAGTACTACCTGAACCTGCACGTGGCCGACCGTATCGGCGTCCTGGCCGAGATCGCGGGCGACTTCGGTCACAACGGCGTCTCGATCGAGCGTGTGTGGCAGGAGGGCTTCGCCGACGAAGCCACCCTGGTCTTCATCACGCACCGGGCGCAGGAGGGCGCGCTGCAGAAGACCCTGCAGGAACTGCGCGAGTCCACGGCCGTCCGGTCGGTGGCGAGCGTATTGCGCGTCGAAGGGGAGGAGCCGTGAGCCCCGACGGTCCGATGCCCGGGGCCCATCAGTGGCGCGGGCTGATCGAGGAGTACCGCGGCCGTCTGCCGGTGAGCGAGGCCACCCCGGTGGTCACCCTTTGCGAAGGTGGCACCCCGTTGGTTCGGTCCGAACCGCTGTCCGCCGAGACCGGCTGCGAGGTCTGGCTGAAGTACGACGGGGCCAACCCCACGGGCTCCTTCAAGGACCGGGGCATGACCCTGGCCATCTCCAAGGCGCTCGAGGAAGGCGCGAAGGCGATCGTGTGCGCCTCCACCGGCAACACCAGCGCCTCGGCGGCGGCCTACGCCGCGAAGGCGGGCCTGACGTGCGCGGTGCTGGTACCCAAGGGCAAGGTCGCGGTCGGCAAGATGGCCCAGACCCTGGTGCACGGCGCCCGGGTGCTGGAGGTCGAAGGCAACTTCGACGATTCGCTCGAGCTGGCCAAGGACCTGGCCGAGCGCTACCCGGTCACCCTGGTGAACTCGGTGAACCCGTTCCGCCTGCAGGGACAGAAGACGGCCGCCTTCGAGATCGTCGATGCGCTGGGCCGCGCCCCCGACCTGCATTTCGTCCCCGTCGGCAACGCCGGCAACATCTCCAGTCACTGGCTCGGCTATTCCGAGTACCTCGCCGACGGCGTGATCGCCGAGCCGCCGCAGTTGATGGGGTTCCAGGCCCAGGGCGCGGCGCCGATCGTGCGTGGTGAGCCCGTGAAGGACCCCCAGACGATCGCGACGGCGATCAGGATCGGCAACCCCGCGTCGTGGGACAAGGCGGTGGCCGCCGCCACCCAGTCCGAGGGTGCGATCGGCGCCGTGACCGACCGCGAGATCCTGGCCGCCTACCGACGGCTCGCGAGGGAAGGCATGTTCGCCGAGCCGGCGAGCGCCGCCAGCGTCGCGGGGCTGCTGCACGTCCACGCCGAAGGCAAGCTCCCGAGCGGTGCCACCATCGTGTGCATCCTCACCGGCCACGGCCTCAAGGATCCGGAATGGGCGATCGCCGGCGCGGCGAACCCGGTCGTGGTCAAGCCGGACCCGGCCGCGGTCGCGGCCGAGCTGGGCCTCTAGCCCGATGCGCATCCGCCTTCGCGTTCCCGCGACCTCGGCGAACCTGGGGCCCGGGTTCGACTCGTTCGGGTTGGCGCTCGACCTATGCAACGAGGTGGTGATCGACACCGAGGCGGGGCCCGGCGTGACGTGGGAGGGTGAAGGCGGCGACGAACTCCCCGTCGACGGGACCGATATGGTGAGCGCCACGATCGCCCGGGTGTGCGCCGCGAACGGATCCCCGGTGCCCGCGATCTCGGTGTACGGCATCAACCGGATCCCGCTGGAACGCGGGCTCGGCTCCTCATCCGCGGCCGCCGTGGCCGGCGTGGTGGCCGCCTGTCATCTCCTGGCGGCGGGGGCATCACCATCGCTCGATCCCGAGCGGATCGTGTCGCTCGCCGCCGACATCGAGGGGCACCCGGACAACGCCGCGCCGGCCACCCTGGGGGGGTTCACGATCGCGGCCTCCGAAGGGTTCGTGCGGCGACTCGACCCGCATCCTTCCCTGCGGCCTGTGGTCCTGGTGCCAGCCGTACGTCTGCCGACCGGGCAGGCGCGGGCCGCCTTGCCGCCCACGGTGTCCCGCGAGGACGCGGTGTTCAACGCCGCCCACGCAGCCTTGGCGGTGGAGGCGCTGACGCAGGACCCGTCGCTCCTGGGGGTGGCATTGCAGGATCGACTGCATCAGGACGCCCGGCTCGCGCTCGTCCCGGCCGTTCGTGAAGTGTTCAACGAACTGCGCGGCGGCGGCATCCCGGTGTGCGTCTCCGGCGCAGGTCCTTCCCTGCTGGCCTTCGAGACGGACGCTCGTCCGGTGCCGGGCCCCGGCGGCGGCTGGACGGTACTCCGGCCCGGTGTTCGCGCCTCCGGGTACGAGGTGTCGATCGAGGCCTGACGCATGTTGAGGCCTAGCGCATGTTGAGGCCTAGCGCATGTTGAGGCCTAGCGCATGTTGAGGCCTAGCGCACGGTCAGTTGGTGCACGAGC